>NZ_CYPR01000018.1 GCF_001408515.1 Jannaschia seosinensis
CAAGAGGTTCTGTTAGCCCGGATAATTCACGAGAAGGCGGCGGAGATGGCGTAACCGTCTGAAACTCTGTATTTATTGGTTATCGACGCCAAAGATTCAGATTTCAGCAGGACGACCTCCGCCATGACCCAGTCTACGTGCTCCACGCCCCGCCTGTCACGCCTTAACGGTAAGCCGGTCCTGCTCGGGTTTGACGGCGCCGACATGAGCTCCGACGCCGGACTGACCCTGCTGCGCAAGATCGAGCGCAGGGCGGGTCTGGCGCAGCGGCTCGCAGATTGCCTGCACGATCCGCGTGACCCGGCGAAAGTTCAGCATAGCCTGTGCGACATCATCCGGTTCCGGATGACCCTGCTGCGCGAGATCGAGCGCAGGGCGGGTCTGGCGCAGCGGCTCGCAGATTGCCTGCACGATCCGCGTGACCCGGCGAAAGTTCAGCATAGCCTGAGCGACATCATCCGGTTCCGGATCATGATGATCGGGGCGGGATACGAAGACGGCAACGACGCGGCAGCCCTGCGGCACGATCCCAGCTTCAGGATCGCGCTGGAGCGTGGCCCGGAAACAGGGCCGGCCTTGTGTTCGCAGCCGACGATCTCGCGCATGGAGAACCTGCCCGACGCCCGCGCCCTTATCCGCATGGGCCACGAGATGATCCGGTTCTACTGCCACTCGTTTGCGCGCCCCCCAAGCCGAATCGTGCTCGATATCGATGATACCTTTGACGCGGTGCATGGCCACCAGCAGCTGCGCCTGTTCAATGCGTTCTACGACGAGTTCGGCTTCCAGCCGATCGTCGTGTTTGACGGCGAAGGCCGGCTCGTCGGGACACTGTTGCGCCCGGCCCGCCGCCCCAATGGGGCCGAGAGCGCGGCCCACATCCGCCGGTTGATCCGGCAGATTGCCAGGCATTGGCCCGAGACAGAAATCCTGCTGCGAGCCGACAGCCACTACTGCACCCCGCAGGTTCTGGACCTGTGTGACAGGCTCGGGCTGCGCTATGTCTTCGGTCTGTCAAAGAACGGCCGTCTGGCGCGGAACATCTCGGCTCTGGAAGCGTCGACTGCGGCGCGCTACGCCCGCACGCCGGGCCAGAAGCTGCGCCGGTTCAAAACCTTCTCCTACGCAGCCCGCTCGTGGTCGAAACCCCGCCGCGTCATCGCCCGCGTCGAGGTTGGCCCCATGGGTCGGGACACCCGCTACATCGTCACCAACCTCGAGGGCGGTCGCGGTAAGCACCTTTACGAGAAGCTCTATTCCGCTCGCGGCCAGGCCGAGAACCACATCAAGGCGTGGAAAACCCATCTCGCAGCAGACCGGACGTCGTGCTCGAAGGCGAACGCCAATCAGATGCGTCTGATGCTGCACGGCTGCGCCTACTGGGTCTGGTGGAAGCTTCGCGCGGCTTGCCCAAAACGTTCACCATGGCGCCGCGCCCAGTTCGACACGCTGCGGCTGCATCTCGTCAAACTGGCCGCCACCATCGTCGAAAAGAAGACCCGGATCATCGTGACCCTGCCGGCATCGTGTCCCCGAAAGGGACTTCTCCTCCTTCTCTTCGACGCCCTCGCCCCACCGAAAACAGCCTGACGCATGCGCCCCGACAAACCCAGAAACATCAACCCGTATCGCCCAAGACCCAAGTCACCGGCCGGCCTGCCAACCGGACGCAAACACCGGGTGCGCGCAAGAAAACCGAGACCGGGGAAACCATCCCACGGAGCACAAGTCCGCAGCTTCATGAATTATGCGGGCTAGTACGGCGACCGCCGCATCGCAGCTTTGCCATATGAGGTGAGCTGGCACGCGACGTGCAGATGGGTGGCGCGGCGACCGGCGCAGGGAAGGGCTGACTGACGGCGCGTGCAGCGGGCTCTAGCCGGAATTCGTCCGGGTGCATGACTTCGCCGAGAGGTGCATCTACGACGGCCGCGGGCTGCGGATCCTTCCGTCATCGATGAGGTCGGCGGGAAGTGCCTGGTCCTGATCGAGGGGCGCAAGGCCCGGCAGCGGGACGTTCCGGCGTCGCCTGCCGATCAGATCGTCGGCCGCGGCCCACCTAAACATGTCTGGTCCGGCAGAGGTATGGTGTCTATCGCGACTGCCGTGTGGAAGTGATTCGGCCAGCCTACGTGAAGGCGTTCTGCATTGCGCCGGGATCGTCTCGGGAGTCCCTTTGCAACGAGAGCGTCGACGGCGCACCGCGGGAAAAGATGCCGGATTGGGGGCTTCGCCACCCTGCTGAGGGCAAGGTTTCAATCAAGGGTCTGCGCCGCTATCAGGACATTGTGCATCTCGCACAGCAGTCTTGGCTGTCGTAGGTAGGTGTTCCGTCCCGGATGATCACCTTTCCCCGCGACGATCCGCGCTCTTCATGGCAAGATCGGTTCTGAGGGACCTTCGAGACGGGGCACGACCATGCTGATACATCTTCACAAGCAGGCCACGACCACGCCGAAGGTGCGGGCGGCGATCCAGGCGAGCACGGAGCCTGCTCCGGTGCTGGCCGAGCGCTTCGGCATAACGGAGCAGACCGTTTACAAGTGGCGCAAGCGCGACAGCGTCGCGGATCGCAGCCACACGCCGCACAGGCTCCAGACGACGCTGACACCACCGCAGGAGGCCGTCGCGGTGGCCCTGCGAAAGGCGCTGCTGGTGTCGCTGGATGATCTGCTGGCGGTTGTGCGGGAGTTCCTGAACCCGAACGCCTCGCGCTCGGGGCTGGACCGCTGCCTGCGCCGGCATGGCGTGGGGAACCTGCGCGACCTGAAGACCAAGGCGGCCAAGCCGAAGCACAGCGCCTTCAAGGCCTACGAGCCGGGCTACCTCCACATCGACGTGAAATACCTGCCGCAAATGGCCGATGAGACCCGCCGCCGTTACCTCTTCGTGGCCATCGACCGGGCGACCCGATGGGTCTTCATCCGTGTCTTCCCGGCAAAGACCGCGGCCAACGCACGGCGCTTCCTGCGCGATCTGGAGCGCGCCTGCCCGATCCGCATCCGCACCATTCTCACCGACAATGGCAAGGAGTTCACCGACCGCCTTTTCGGCCTGCGCAAGCGGACTGCCACGGGAGAGCACGCGTTCGACGCGCTTTGCGCCGCCCTCGACATCGACCACCGCCTGACCCCGCCGAAGTCGCCGAGACCAACGGAATGGTCGAGCGCTTCAACGGCCGGATCGAAGAGGTCCTGCAGAGCCACCATTTCCGATCAGGCGAGGACCTGGAGACCACGCTCCACCGATACGTCTGGCTCTACAACCAGCAGCTCCCGCAATCAGCGTTGGCCAGCAAGGCGCCCTTGCAGGCCATGAAGGACTGGCACAAAATCAAGCCAGAGCTGTTCAAGAAACAGCCATACTACCTTCCGGGATGTGACACCTAAGTCGTAAGGCATCATTGCGGCTTGGCTGGTGGCGTTTCCTATGAAGTGAACAAGAATACAGTGGGGGACATTCTTGGAAATATCTAAATTCCATAGGTGATAATATTGATTAAACTGTCGGCTACGGACATGCCGCGTCATCACACAGGAGGCGGGCCGGTCCTGCACTGCGGGGACAATCGCGGACAGCCGCTCCAGCGCCTGCGACGGCGGCATGCGCGTGGTGTTCGGGTTCTGGAAGAACAGCCCGGGCTCCGAAATTTGTACAAAATGGGGTAGGGGGCGGACTTACCCCGTACTTTGACACCCGCACTCATCCTCCCGAAACCAGAACGCCCCCGCCTTGCGGCAGGGGCGTCTCAAAAATCCGTCGGCACGAGATCAAATCTCTTCCGCAACCTCGCCGCCGACTTCTTCGCTGTCTTCGATAAAGCCGCCCACGGTGTCATCACACGCGGCAAGGCCGAACATCACGCTGAGAGCAAGAATGAAGCGCGTCAAAACAGGCCCTCCCCGGTTTCTTCCTCGGCCACCTGATCGGCGGCGATCGCGGCACCCGCACCGGCGGCCGGAGCGCAAGCGGACAGCGCGGGAGCCGTAAAGGCCAGCGCCAGAACCATCCAAAGTGGACGTCTCATATCGTATCTCCTCAAGCGGTTACGCCGGGGAAATGCGAAATCACCGGAATAAGTTCCCAGCCCCATGGCCCCCCTGCGCGGATCTGCACCGGAACAACGGGCCCCGTTTGACAGTTTTTGCCCGAAATCAAAGGGAGCACCACATGGCCATCACCACCGGAACCCATGAGGCCGTCGGCGAAGACGTGCGTCCAGCGGGCCGCTATCACTCCAATCAGATCGCCATCCACTGGCTCGTCGTCTCGCTCGTGATCCTTCAGTTCCTGACCGGCGGCACGATGGCGGCGGCAATGGAATACGGATATGACTTCAATGCCCTGCCGCCCGCGGGTGTGATCTATGTGCACGGCATCTTCGGCCTGTCGATCCTGACGGCCATGCTGGTGCGGGCGGTCCTACGGATGCGGCACGGCGCGCCGGAGCCGCCCGAGAATGAGTCCCGCCCCATCCAGATCCTCAGCCGCTCGACGCATTACGCCTTCTATGGCGTCCTGATCGCGATGCCGATATTCGGGCTGTTCGCGGTGCTGACGCTGAATGAAACCATCGGCCTGATCCATGCCTGGTCATCCTGGCTGCTCCTCGCGATCATCGCACTGCACGTGGCGGGGGCGTTCATGCACATTTTCAAGCGCGACGGTATCATCAAGCGCGTCATCACGGGGCAACCCCCGCGCATCGACTGATTGGTGGCGCGGCGGCGATTGGCGTCCTATCTCGGGCAGCAAAGGAGACTGCCCGATGACCGACAAGACCAACCCGCTGCTCGCCTCTTGGGAGGGGACGTTCGGCCTGCCGCCCTTCGCCGCAATAGAAGACGACCAATTCGGTTCCGCGCTGGAGGCGGGGATGGCAGAGGGACGCGCGGCCATCCATGCCATCTCCGCAAACCCCGAGCCGCCGACCTTCGCCAACACCATTGAGGCTCTGGAGCGGGCGGATGCCCTGCTCGACCGGGTGGCGGGCGTCTTCTACAACCTCGCCGGCGCCGACAGCACCCCTACCCGGGAGAAGCTGCAGCGCGAGATGGCGCCGAAACTTTCTGCCTACTCCTCTGAAATCACGAACGACAAGGCCCTCTTCGCGAGGATCGACGACCTCTGGACCCGCCGCGACACGCTCGGCCTCAGCGATGAGCAGGCGCGCGTTCTGATGCTGACCCGCCGGGGCTTCGTGCGGTCCGGCGCGGCCTTGCATGGCGCCGAGGCGGAGCGCCTGACGGAGATCAAGGCGCGCCTCGCCACCTTGGGCACGACCTTCGCGCAGAACCTGCTGGCGGATGAGCGGGAGTGGTACATGGACCTCTCCGAAGACGATCTGGAGGGGTTGCCGGCCTTCGTCCGCGACGCCGCACGCGCCGCCGGTAAGGAACGCGACCGGCCCGGTCCCGTCGTCACGCTGAACCGGTCGCTCATCGTGCCGTTCCTGCAATTCTCGTCGCGTCGCGATCTGCGTCAGCGCGCCTACGAGGCCTGGTCCGCGCGCGGCGCGAACGGGGGAGAGACGGATAACCGCGAGATCGCCGCCGAGATCCTCGCGTTGCGGGAGGAGCGGGCCAAGCTGCTCGGCTACGAGAACTTCGCCGCCTACAAGCTCGAGACCGAGATGGCCGGCAGCCCGGACGCCGTGCGCGACCTGCTCATGGAGGTCTGGCAGCCCGCGCGGAAGGCCGCGCTCGCCGATGCCGAGCATCTCGCCCGCATGGCGCGCGAAGACGGAATTGTCGGCCCGCTGGAGCCTTGGGACTGGCGCTACTACGCCGAGAAACGCCGCGCCGCGCTGCACGACCTCGACGAGGCGGCGCTCAAGCCCTTCTTCCAACTCGACCGCATGATCGAGGCGGCTTTCGCCGTTTCGAACCGCCTGTTCGGGCTGGAATTCGAGCCGCTCGACATCGAAGCCTACCATCCCGACGTCCGCGTCTGGAACGTGACGCGGAAGGGGACCCATGTCGCTGTCTTCATGGGGGATTATTTCGCACGGCCCTCCAAACGGTCGGGCGCATGGTGCTCCGCGATGCGGTCGCAGTCGAAGCTCGACGGCGATGTGCGGCCCATCGTCGTGAACGTGTGCAACTTCGCGAAAGGCGATCCGGCGCTGTTGTCCTATGACGATGCGCGGACGCTGTTCCACGAATTCGGCCACGCCCTGCACCAGATGCTGTCCGACGTGACCTACCAGTCGATTTCGGGCACCTCGGTCGCGCGCGATTTTGTGGAACTCCCCAGTCAGCTCTACGAGCATTGGCTCGACGTGCCCGCGATCCTGTCGGAATTCGCGACCCATGCCGAGACCGGCGAATCCATGCCCGACGATCTGCGCGACCGGCTCCTGCGGGCGGCCACCTACGATATGGGGTTCCAGACGGTCGAGTACGTGGCCTCCGCGCTGGTGGATCTGGCATTTCACGACGGGCCCGCGCCCGCCGATCCGATGCAGCGTCAGGCCGAGGTGCTCGAGACGATCGGAATGCCCCGCGCTATCCGGATGCGGCATGCGTCGCCGCATTTTGCCCATATCTTTTCCGGCGACGGCTATTCCTCGGGCTATTACAGCTACATGTGGTCGGAGGTGATGGACGCCGATGCCTTCGCGGCCTTCGAGGCGGCGGGCGATCCGTTCGATCCCGATCTTGCCCGCAAGCTTGAGGAGAACATCCTCGCAACCGGCGGCTCCGCCGATGCGGCCAGCCTCTACACGGCGTTCCGCGGCCGGATGCCGGGGGTGGAGGCGCTCCTGCGGGGCAGGGGGCTCGACGACGCGGCCTGAGGGTCGCGTCGTCTCCAACTTTCTGCGCCGAAATCTTGTGAAGGACTTCCCATGCCGCTCAACGATGAACAATCCGACGCGCTGATCGAAGCCGTCCGCGCCGTCGCCGCGGCCGAGATCCTGCCGCGCTTCCGCAACCTCGCCGAGGGAGAGGTCGACGCGAAGGCCGCCTTCGACGACCTCGTGACGGTGGCCGATCGCGCCGCCGAAATCGCGCTGACCGAACGGGTTCGCAAGATCCTGCCCGACGCCGCGGTGGTGGGCGAGGAGGCCGTGGCGGAGGATGCCGGCGTTCTCGGCCGCGTCACGGCGGAGCGGTGCGTAGTAATCGATCCGATCGACGGGACGTGGAACTTTGCCCACGGGATCGCGAATTACGGCGTCATCGTCGCGGTGCTGGAGCGGGGCGAAACGGTTTGGGGCCTGCTCTACGATCCGTCCTTCGACGACTGGATCGTGGCGCATCGCGGCGGCGGCGCGTGGTTCCACCGGCAAGGTCGCGCCCGGCGCCTCCACGTCTCTCAGGCCGTCGCGCCGCTGGACACGCTGCGCGGCAATGTCGCCGACTATCTCTTTCCCGTCGAGCACAAGGCGGCCCTGTCGGCAACCAAGCCGCGCTTCCGCCGGTCCTCCTCCCTAGGGGCGAGCCTGCACGAATATCGCGTCATGTCGCTGGGCGGGTCCGATTTCGTTCTGAACGGAATGCTCAATGTCTGGGATCATGCGGCGGGCATCCTGATCCTGGCCGAGGCGGGCGGCGTGTCGCGCCTGCTCGACGGGCGGGAATACATGCCGAAGATGCGCGAGGGCTGGCTGCTCAACGCGCGGAGCGAGGCGATATGGGAGGAACTCGCCGGGATCTTCAACGAGGCGGTCGTGCGCGACGGGACCTGACCGCACCGGCATCCGCTATTCGCGCAACTCGTCCGGCGCGACGCCCCACAATGCGGTGGTCGCGGCCCAACCTTCGGCGCCATCGACCTCCAGCGCACACCACCCCGCCTCGCATTCCCCCAGCCACGCCACGACCCCGGCCTGCAGCCGGGCCGAAACAGGGGCATCGGGCCGGGGGCGGCGGCGCAGGTGCAGGTCGTCGGCCTCGACGATCACCGTGCGGTTGCCCGACAGCAGCGAATAGTGCATCCAGCCGCCGGTGCCCTCGCGGTCCTGCACACGGCGCCAATGACCGTATTCGTCGGTCACCAGAAGCGGCATGTGCCGGCGCTTGAACACCCAGTCGATCCGATGCGTCGAGGACGGGCCGCGGCGGGCAAAGCCCTCAGGCGCCTTCATCGACACGAAACGCGGCATCGGCAGGCCAGTGACGGGCCCACGCTCCACCGGACCGGCATCCTGCTCGACGCGGGGCGCGGCCTCTTCGGCCAGAACGGCCGCATGAGGAAAGTAAAACGCGGCAAGTGCCGCGAGGACATGCATCATTCGCATGGACTGCCGATCCTGCTCTCGTTCGCCTCGGGGTCTCGCGCCCCTTCGGCCGGTGCATATCATGCCATTTCGCCGCATGCAGGCAAGGAATCCGCGCCGCTTCTGGCAAATTCCTCTCGCGGTGTTGTCCCGCCGCGACGTCTTCCTCTGTGCTGTCTCTCAATCCCCCAGCACGGCATGCATCTCGTCGAGATCCACCTCGCCCTTGGGCATCTTGTTGGACGGGTCGTCGAAGTCGTAGCGGAACAGCCGGAAATCCCGGTGGTAGATTTCCCACATCAGATGCATCGACAGGTCGTCGAAATAAGCCGCGACCGGATGCGCCCGCGTGGGGCCGTGACCTTCGCTCTCGTTAAAGCGCGGCACCTGCGCCAGATCGACCTTCACCGGCGTCTCGATGCGGTCTAGGACGGCCTGCATGCCGGAATTGAAATTCTCGGTGAAGATCACCTGATCGTAGCGTCCGCCATTCGTCACGAAGGTGCCGACATGCCCCGACATCGCCGACCAGTGGATGTCGGCGTCCATCGGCTTTCGAAACCGGATCGTGTCGCGCGCGAACAGGAGGAACCGCCGGAACGACGCGATCTGGTCGAAGGCGAACCCGTCCTCGGGGCGCCCCACCTCCACGCCGTATTTCTGCATCAGCATCGGCACGAGGTTGCCGCGGTACCGTTTGCCGTTGCGCTGGATGCCGGCGATCTTGTCGAAGAAGGATGACAGGATGCGCGTGTAGGGGTTTCGGACGCAGGTGAAGACGTGGGACCGGTGCGCCTTGGCATTAGCCTCGATGCGCGGCTGGCTGGCCTCGAACGCCCATTTGTGCAGGCCGGACGTCGCATCATGAATGTCGCCGTCGTAGAACCGTCCGTGGTCGGAATAGAACAGGATCTGCCCGATCGAGGAGCAGGCGCATTTCGGCACCACCCGGTAAACGACGCTCTCGCTCTCGGTCATCCAGGTGCCCGGAAAGCCCATTTCTCTACCCCGTCGGTGTCTCGGCGCATCTAGGCGGGGGCGAGGTGTTTAATCAATGTCTGCGCCGCGCTATTGCCGCGGACGTTGCGCGAAATCCAATCCGTGGGGGCGAGGGACGAAACCGATGGCGAAGATCGCGTTCCTGCTGCTGTGTCACAAGGATCCGCAGGCGGTGATCCGGCAGGCCGAGGGACTGACGGGGGCGGGCGACCATGTGTCGATCCATGTCGATGCCCGCATGCCCGCCGCCGATTTCGCACAGATCGAGGCGGGTGTGGCCGACAATCCCAGGGCCGTTCTGGTGCGCCGCCGCGTGCGCTGCGGCTGGGGGGAATGGAGCCTCGTTCAGGCCACGCTCAACTGCATCGAGACCGCGCTGGAGGCGTTTCCGAGGGCCACGCATTTCTACATGGTTTCCGGCGATTGCCGGCCGGTGAAATCGGCGGCCTATGCCCATGCCGTGCTGGACGCCCGCGACGTCGATTATATCGAAAGCTTCGACTTCTTCGCCTCCGACTGGATCAAGACCGGGATGAAGGAGGACCGCCTGATCTACCGCCACTTCGTCAACGA
Organism: Jannaschia seosinensis; assembly: GCF_001408515.1. GTDB lineage: Bacteria > Pseudomonadota > Alphaproteobacteria > Rhodobacterales > Rhodobacteraceae > Jannaschia > Jannaschia seosinensis. Next base: position 9,794 of record NZ_CYPR01000018.1, read on the forward strand.
ACGGCGGCACAAGCGGCTCTTTTACGGCTTGCTCGACCTCCAGCGGCGGTTCGGGCTCGAACGCGCAATTCCCGCCGATATCGAGCCGATGATCGGATCGCAATGGTGGTGCCTGCGCCGCGCCACGATCGAGACGATCCGCGAGTTCTGCCGGATGCGCCCCGATGTGGTGCGGTTCTTCCGCACGACCTGGATTCCCGACGAGACATTCTTCCAGACCCTCGTGCGTCATCTCGTGCCGCGGGTCGAGATCGATTCGCGCACGCTGACCTTTCTGGTCTTCACCGATTACGGGATGCCCGCGACGTTCTACGACGACCATTACGATCTGCTTCTGGGGCAGGATTTCATCTTCGCGCGGAAGATTTCGCCCGAGGCGCATGGGTTGAAGGCCGCGCTCGAGACGCTGTGGAAAAGCCCGAGGACCGATTTTCCGGTCTCCGGCGACGGGCGGGCGCTGTTCGCCTTCCTGACGCAGCGGGGCCGCGTCGGTCGCCGCTTCGCCCCGCGCTTCTGGGAGCGGGCGGCGACGCTGGGGCGGGAGCGGACGCTCGTGGTCCTCGTCTGCAAGAAGTACCACGTCGCCAAGCGGCTGGCGCAGGCGCTGCGCGACCATCGGGTCATGCCGGCGGTCGATTATCTCTTCGAGGAGGAGGATACGCCGCTGCCCGATCTGGGCGGGGTAGAGCACCTGATGACCAAACGGCACCGCCATCGCCGCGCCTTGCTGCGGATGCTGTTCCGCCGCACCGGCAGCGACCGGCTGGCGATCTGTCTCGATCCCGCCAATTTCGACCTGCTGGAGGATCTCCATGCCGACCGGGCCACGATCCGCACCCTGCTCATCGATTGCGACTACGACGCCGACTACCTGCGCGGGCATGCCGGGCGGCTGGGGCTGATCGGGGATCGCACGCCGGACAGCACGGTCGCGCGCCTGATGCCGACACTGAAGCAGGATTTCGCCACCGAGAGCGCCTGCATCCGGGAATCCGGATTGCCCGGCATCCATGTGATCCAGCAGAACGCGCCGCCCGAGGCCAATGCCGACGTGCTGACCCGGCTTCTGGACATCGCCCCGGAAACGGGCCTTGCTTTGGCCCGCACGCCCTATCTCTTCGAGGACTGACCGCAGGAGACTTCCATGTCCGATTACGACGACCAGAACATCTTCGCCCGCATCCTGCGCGGCGAGATCCCGAACGCCACCGTGGCCGAGACCGAGCATACGCTCGCCTTCGACGACATCACGCCCCAGGCCCCGGTCCATGTGCTGGTGATCCCCAAGGGCCGCTACGTCAGCTACGACGACTTCCACGCCAATGCCTCGGATGCGGAGATCGTTGATTTCCACCGCACCGCCGCCCGCATCTGCGCCGAGCGCGGGGTCGCGCTGCCCGGCGACGGATTCCGCGCGATCACCAATGCCGGCGTCCACGGCGTGCAGGAGGTGCCGCATTTCCACCTTCACCTGATCGGCGGGCGGCCTCTCGGCCGGATGCTCGCCCGCGAGGCGTGAGAGGGGCGAGCGGACGCGTCAGATGCGGCGCATGATTCCGAGGCGCATGCTCCGGATTCTGCGCGGCATGATCGCGCTCCTTCTCATATGCTTCCTGCTGCCGCTCGCCGCCGCCGCGATCTGGTGGCAGAGCCTCGACCGCCCCGACAGCTGGCGCACCGCGGATTGGAGCGCCTCGGGCGTTCTGCCCCGCGACGACGGCGCCGCGATCCACGTTCTCGCCGCCCGTACCGGGGGCGCGAAGGGGGCGGTGGCGGTGCATTCGTGGCTCGTCTGGAAGCGGCAGGGCGATCCCTGGACCCGGGCCGAGGTCGTCGGCTGGGGGCGGCCCGTGCGCCGCAACGCCTACGCACCCGACGGGCGGTGGTACTCCAACACGCCGTGGTTCGTCGGCTCCGTCACCGGAGAGGCGGCCGAGGCGCTCATCCCGCGGGTCGAGGCGGCGGTGGCGGCCTATCCCAACGACCGGGACACCTATCGCATCTGGCCCGGCCCGAATTCCAATTCCTTCGTGGCGCATGTGCTGCGCGAGGTGTCCGGCATTGGTGCGGCGCTGCCGCCGAATGCGGTGGGCAAGGATTACATCGGCCCGGGCATTGCACTGCGACGCGATGCGGGCGGCGACCTGCACCTGTCGGCGGGCGGCTATGCGGGGCTGTCGTTCGGCCCGCGCACCGGGCTGGAGGTCAACCTTCTGGGGCAGGCGTTCGGGTTCGACTTCGCGCGTCCGGCGCTGAAGCTGCCCGGGATCGGGCGCGTCGGCACCTGACCGCGACCGGTCGGGAATCGCGTTGCGTCCGGGGCGTCCGGTCGCTACCCGTCCGGTGACGACGCCCCCGCCGGGGGCCGGACAGGTGGCCGTTGCGCGCCGACCCGCACCGGGGGCGCAATCCGGCATCGTCGGAACCCGGATCCGGAGGCGGCCCTACAGCGAAAGGCCGACCCGATGCGCTTTCTCCCTCTGCTTCTTCTCGGCGCGCCCGCGAACGCGCATGTCGGCCATCTGGGCCAGGTGGCGGGCCACGATCACTGGACCGTGGGCGTGGGCCTCGGGGTCATCGCGGGCGCGGCCGTCGCGGGCTGGCTCAAGGGGCGCAAGAAGGACGCCGATTCCGAAGCGTCCGCGCCCGATCACGAAGCCGAGGAGCAGCCCGCATGAAGACCGGTGTCATGGTCTGCGGTCACGGGTCCCGGTCGCAATCGGCGGTGGACGAGTTCGCCACTTTGGCCGAAAAACTGCCGCCGCATCTGCCTGAGGACTGGCTGGTCGATTATGGCTACCTCGAATTCGCCAACCCGGTGATCCGCGACGGTCTGGACCGCCTGCGCGAGGCGGGCTGCGACCGCATCCTGGCCGTGCCGGGGATGCTGTTCGCGGCGATGCACGCGAAGAACGACATTCCCACCGTTCTCAATACCTACGCCGCCAAGCACGGAATCGAGGTGTCCTACGGGCGCGAACTGGGCGTGGATCCCAAGATGATCGCCGCCGCAGGGGCCCGCATCCGCGACGCGCTGGCCGAGGCCGACACGCACGAGGCCGTCCCCCTCCACGAGACCTGCCTCGTCGTGATCGGCCGGGGCGCCTCCGATCCGGACGCCAACGGCAACGTCGCCAAGATCGCCCGGATGCTGCACGAAGGCATCGGCACCGGCTGGCTGGAGGTGGGATATTCCGGCGTGACCTTCCCGCTGGTGGAGCCTTGCCTCGAACATGCCGCGCGCCTCGGCTACCGCCGGATCGTCGTGTTTCCGTATTTCCTGTTTTCCGGCATCCTCATCGACCGTATCTACGGCTTCACCGACCGTGTCGCCGCGGCCAATCCGCAGGTCCAGTTCGTCAAGGCCGGCTATCTGGGCGACCACCCCGAGGTGCTGCGGACCTTTGCCGAACGGGCGACGGAACAAGTGGGCGAGGTGCCGCCGCCCAACTGCGCGATGTGCAAGTACCGCACGCAGGTCCTCGGCTTCGAGGCCGAGGTCGGCGCCGTGCAGGAAAGCCATCACCACCATGTCGAGGGGCAGGGCGCCAGCGCGCCCGGATCGAACGTGGCGGATTGTGCCCTCTGCGGCGACTTCTGCACCGGTCTGTGCCGGCTGGAGGGGCAGGCGGCGCATCACCACCACCACGATCACCACCACCACGGCGACGGGCACCACCACGATCATCACCATCACGCGACCTATCCGCATGCCGACCACCCGCACGGGCCGGAATCGGCGCGGAAGACCAAGCCGTGAGGGCTTGCCGCGCCATCCGCCGGAATTGGCAACAGGACCGTTTCCTCCGCGCGGCGACCCGCTGACATGCGCCCGTACGAGACGGACCCGAAGGCGATCTATGCCGCGTCCTTCGCCACGGTGCGCCGCGAGGCCGCGCTGGATCGCTTTCCCGCCGACGTGGCCGAGATCGTCGTCCGCGTGATCCATGCTTGCGGCATGGTCGAGATTGCCGACCGCGTCGCCTTCTCGCCGGACGTTGCGGGTTCCGCCACCGACGCCCTTCGCCGCGGCGCTCCGATCCTTGCCGATTGCGAAATGGTCGCCGCAGGGATCACCCGCCGCCTGCTTGCGGGCAATCCGGTCCGCTGCACGCTCGGCGACGTCAGCGCTGACGCGGCGCAGCGGCAGGGCACCACCCGCTCCGCCGCCGCCGTCGATCTGTGGGAGACGGAGGGCGCCGTCATCGCCATCGGCAATGCCCCGACGGCGCTGTTCCGCCTGCTGGAGCGTCTCGAGGCCGGCGCGCCGCCGCCCGCTGCGATCCTGGCCTTTCCCGTCGGGTTCGTCGGTGCCGCCGAATCCAAGGCGGAACTGGCGGAGCGTCCGCGCGGCGCCCCGTTCCTCACGCTGCGCGGACGGCGCGGCGGCTCGGCGATGGCGTCGGCCGCGGTCAATGCGCTGGCGATCCTCGCCGGCGGGGGCGTGCAGTGATCGGCCCGTGGCTCCATATCGTCGGCATCGGCGAAGACGGAATGGCCGGCCTGACCCCCGCCGCCCGTGCCGTCGTCGAAACCGCCGAGATCATCGTCGGCGGCGACCGCCACCATTCGTTGTCGGACGCGGTCACGGCCGAGCGTATCGCCTGGCCGTCGCCCTTCGATGCACTCATCGAAACCCTCACATCCCTGCGCGACCGCCGCGTCGTCGTGCTGGCCACCGGCGATCCGCTCTGGTTCTCGGTCGGCGCGCGGATCGGCCGCGCGATCCCGCCGACGGAAATCGCCTACCACCCCCAGCTTTCGGCGTTCCAGCTTGCCGCCGCGCGGATGGGCTGGTCGATGGCCGACCTGGAAACGCTTACGGTTCATGGCCGGCCGGTCGAGCAGATGATCGCCTTCATCCAGCCCGATGCCCGCCTTCTTATCCTGACGACCGGCGCGGAGACGCCGGCGCGGATTGCGGCCTTTCTGACCGAACGCGGCTTCGGTCAGTCGTCGATGACCGTTCTGGCCAATATGGGCGGGCCGGACGAGGCGCGCTTCGATGGCATCGCGGCGGAATGGTCGCACGAGGTGCCCGCCTTCAACACGCTCGCCGTCGAATGCCGCGCCGCGCCCGATGCAGCACTTTTGCCGCGCGTGCCGGGGCTGGCCGACGATCTGTTCCGCTCCGACGGCACGATGACCAAGCGCGAGGTGCGCGCCGCGACGCTGGCCAAGCTGATGCCGATGCGCGGGGCCCTGTTGTGGGATATCGGCACCGGCAGCGGGTCGGTCGCGATCGAATGGATGCGCGCAGCCCGATCGGCCCGCGCCATCGGGATCGAGCCGCGCGACGACCGGCGCGCCATGGCCGCCGAGAACGCGCTCGCCCTCGGGGCGCCCCGGCTCGACCTGCGGGCGGGTGCGGTTCCCGAGGCGCTGGCGGGGCTGGAGCCGCCCGACGCGGTGTTCATCGGCGGTGGGCTGTCCGAGGCTGTGTTCGACCACGCATTCGCCGCGCTTCGCCCTCTCGGGCGGCTGGTGGCCAATGCGGTGACGCTCGAGAGCGAGGCGGTGATCCTCGACCTGCACGCCCGCCATGGCGGCGACCTCGTGCGCCTGTCGGTGGACCGGGCGGAGCCGATCGGACGCTATCGCGGCTGGCGTCCATCGATGAGCGTGACGCAATGGAGCCTCGTGAAGCGATGACGGGCATCCTCTACGGCGTCGGCCTCGGCCCCGGCGACCCGGATCTGATCACCCGCCGCGCCGCCCGCCTGATCGAACAAGCGGAGGTCGTCGCCTATCCCAGCCTCGCGGGCGGCGACAGCCTCGCGCGATCCATCGCCGCCGACCTCATCGCCCCCGACGCGCGCGAAATCCGCATGGACGTCCCGATGACGCGCGACCGCGCCCCGGCGCAGGCCGCCTACGATGCGGGCGCGGACGCCATTGCGGCGGAACTCGGGGCCGGGCGCGACGTCGTGTGCCTGTGCGAGGGGGATCCGTTTCTCTACGGCTCGTTCATGTATCTCTTTGCCCGGCTGCGCGGCCGGTTCGAGGTGGAGATTGTGCCGGGCGTGACCTCGGTCACCGCCTGCGCAGCCCGCGCCGCGATGCCGCTGGCCGCGCGCGACGAGGTTGTGACGATTCTGCCCGGCCCGTTGCCGGACGACGCGTTGCGGCGGCATCTGCGTGCGGCCGACACGCTCGTGGTGATGAAGGTCGGTCGCCACCTGCGGCGCCTGCGCATGCTGTTATCGGAGGAAGGCTTGTCCGGCACCTATATCGAACGCGCGACCCTCGGGGCGGAGCGTGTCCTGCCGCTGTCAGAGGCACCCGACGATGCGCCGTATTTCTCCATGATCCTCATCACGAAAGGGGCCGATCCGTGGCTCTGACTCCGCCTGTCTCCCCCGTCGTCCTCGCCCTCAACGCCGCGGGAGAGGCCACGGCCCGCGCGGTGGCCGAGGCTCTGGGCTGCCCGCTGCACGGCCGGGCCGGACGGACGCAGGCGGAGATCACCTTTCCCGATGCGCTGGTCCATGCGCGCGATCTGTTTGCCGCCGGTCATCCGGTCATCGGCGTCTGCGCGGCGGGCATCCTGATCCGGGCGGTCGCGCCGATGTTGTCGGACAAGACGCGGGAGCCGCCGGTGATCTCGGTTTCCGATGACGGGCGGGTCGTGGTGCCGCTTCTGGGCGGACACCGGGGCGCCAACCGTCTGGCGCGGCGCGTGGCCGACGCGCTCGGGGGGTTGGCGGCGGTGACGACGGCGGGGGACGTGGCGCTCGGCGTGGCCCTGGACGAGCCGCCGCAGGGCTATGTTCTCGCCAATCCCGAAGACGCCAAGCCGGTCATGGCGGCGCTTTTGTCTGGGGGCGGAGCGCGTGTCACGGGGGCACCGCTCTTCGACCTGCCGCCCGGCGATGCGGTCGAAATCGCCGTCACCGAGGCGCCGGAGACGGGCGGGCCGGCACGGCTGGTCTATCACCCCAAGCGCTACGCGCTCGGCGTCGGCTGCGCCCGCGATACCGACCCGCAGGAATTATGGGACAACGTCTGCGCTGTGTTGGCGGAGGCCGGTATCGCAACCGGTGCCGTGGCTTCGGTCAACACGCTCGACCTCAAGCTCGACGAGCCGGCGATGAACGCGCTCGCCGCCCGGCTCGACCGCCCGCTGCGCGCCTTCACGGCGGCGGAGCTTGCGGAGATCGAGGTGCCGAATCCGTCCGAGGTGGTGCGCGCCGAAGTCGGCACCCCCTCGGTGGCCGAGGCCTCCGCACGCGCCGCGACGGGGGGCGAAATCGTCACCGCCAAGCGCAAGACGCCGAACACCACCGCCGCCCTCGCCGTTGCGCCCGAACCGATTGCCACGCCGCCGGGCCGCCCGCGCGGCCGCGTCTCGATTGTGTCGATCGGGCCGGGCCAGTCCGCCTGGCGCACGCCCGAAGCGTCGCGTCTGATCGCGGAGGCGGAGGAGCTTGTGGGCTACGGCCTCTATATCGACCTTCTGGGGCCGCTGGCCGCTGGCAAGCCGCGTGCCGATTTCCCTTTGGGCGGAGAGGAGGCCCGGTGCCGCCATGCACTGGAACGGGCCGGGGAGGGGCGCAACGTCGCGCTCGTCTGTTCCGGCGATGCGGGCATCTACGCCATGGGCGCGCTGGTCTATGAGCTGATGGCGCGCGATCCGGCCGATCCCTCGGCGCTGTCGGATGCGGCGCGGCGCGTGGAGGTCATCGGCACGCCGGGCGTCAGCGCCCTGCAGGCGGCGGCCGCGCGGGCGGGGGCGCCCTTGGGCCACGACTTCTGCGCGATCTCCCTGTCGGATCTCCTGACTCCGCGCGAGGATATCCTGCGCCGTCTGCACGCGGCCGCGGAGGGGGACTTCGTGATCGCGTTCTACAATCCCGTCTCCAAGCGCCGCCGCACCCTTCTGGCCGAGGCGCGCGACATCCTTTTGCGCCACCGGCCCGCCGACACGCCGGTCCTGCTGGCCACGTCGCTCGGCCGGCCGGAGGAGGCGCTCCGCCACCGGCGGCTCGATGCGCTGGAGGTGGACGAGGTGGACATGCTGACGGTCGTGCTGATCGGCTCGTCGAATACCCGGATCGTGCGGACGGGCGATGGTCTGCGCATGTTCACGCCGCGTGGCTATGCCCGCAAGATGGCCGGCGGCGACCTTGCCGCAGGCGAGGCGACATGACCGTGAGCGCGCAGACCGGCTTAGCGGTAATCGACCGCCCCGAACGTGCCGTCCCCGGCCAGATGCGTCTCCATCCCCGGTACGACATCCGTGTTCTGGGCCGACACGCAGGTCCACCCGCCGTCTCGGCGGTGCAGGACAAAGGACAGGATCGTCGTGCGCGCCCCGGCCGCCTCGCCCCCAGGCGTCACCTGTCCGGTCAGGGCCATGCGCGCATGGATGATGGCCACGTCGCCCAGATCCCGGATCTTCAGCCGTCCGGCCACAAGCCGCGTCTTCGCGAAGAACGAGTGCAGGGCATGGGAATGGGCGCGGGCAATGGCGGGCCGGTCCTCCCACCAGATGCCGACCACGTTCACGAAATCGGCATCCTCGGCGAACAGCGCGGCCAGGGCATCGCCATCGCGCGCGGCCCAGGCGGCGATGAAGGCGGGAACAAAGGCCTGCGGGGCGGAAACCATCGCGAAAGGGTAGCGGCATGAAGGTGCATTTCATAGGGGCCGGCCCCGGCGATCCGGAACTTCTGACGCTCAAGGCGCAACGCCTGATCCGGAGCTGCCCCGTTTGCCTTTATGCCGGGTCGCTCGTGCCCGAGGCGGTCGTCGCCGAAGCGCCCGAAGGGGCGCGCGTCCTCGATACCGCGGCGATGACGCTGGAGGAGACGCATGCCGAGATCTGCGCCGCGCGCGACCGGGGCGAGGACGTGGCACGCGTGCATTCCGGCGACCCCTCCCTCTATGGTGCGATCGCCGAGCAGATCCGGCTTCTGAAGCGCGACGGCATCGACTATGCAATCTGCCCCGGCGTGCCCGCCTATGCCGCCGCCGCCGCCGCCTTGGGGCAGGAACTGACGGTGCCGGAGATCGCGCAATCCATCGTGCTGACGCGCGTCTCGATGAAGTCGACCTCCATGCCCGCCGGTGAGACGCTGGAGAACTTCGCCCGCACCGGCGCGACGCTCGCGATCCATCTCGGCATCCGCGCCCTGCGCGAGATCGAGCGCGTCCTGATCCCGAGATACGGCGCCGATTGCCCCGTGGTGGTGGCCTACCGCGTCGGCTGGCCCGACGAGATGTTTCTGCGCGGCACGCTGTCGGACATCCGCGAAAAGGTCCGGGCGGCCAAGATCACGCGGACCGCGCTTGTCCTCGTGGGGCCCGCGCTCGGCGCGGTAGGAGACTTTCGCGATTCGGCGTTGTATGATCCCGCCATGCCGCATGTCCTGCGCCCCCGCCCGCGAGGTTGACGATAATCCCTGCAATTTCTCGAAGGGTTCATTGACTCGTTACACAGGTCGGGCATCCTTTAGACGACATGCGCGAGGAGGATGCGATGAGTGAATTCGACACCAATCTCGGCGAAGACATTTTGCCTCATGACATTCGTGAGGGTCTGGCCCGTGCCCGTGCCAAGGATCGCAAGGCGACGGGCGGCGGGCTGCGCGTGCAGATGGGGGAGGTCTGGTATCCTCTCCGCTCCTACAGCGAGGACGGGTTCGAGGTGGCGATCGAGGTCGCGCCGAAGCTGCGCGGACTGGTCGAGATCCACCAGGGGCCGCGTCTTCTGCGCTCCGTTCTGATCGTGGCGATGGAGCCGTCGGGCGACGTGATGCGCTATGCCTTCAAGCGGACGACTGCGGCGCGCACCTCGCCCCCGGTGGATTACGAACAGGCCGCGGACCTGCCTTTCGCCTATCTTCCCGCGCTCTGATCCGGCGCGTTCGGCGGCACCGAGTAGAACGCCGCCGCCGCGCCGGTGATGCGCGCCCACATTTGGTCGCCCCGGGAGAAATGCCACCATTCGGTCGGGTTGTTGGCGAAGCCCGCCTCCGCCATCAGCCAGTAGAGCAGCCTGCGATTTGCCCGTGCCTCGCGCGCGGAAAAGGCGAGACCGTCGGGCTCGGCTTCGAAGGCGGCGGTGTTGGAAGCTTCCGATACGTCGTCGAAGATCGTGCCCATGAACAGCTCCGCCCCGTCACGCCGGCGGATCGTGAGATCCAAGGCCGCGCCCGTGGCGTGCGGCGGCGGCGAGGCGGGATCGATTACGCCGCGCGCTCCGCGCGCCCAGTACCGTTCGGTCTCCGTCGCGATGCGATCCTCGGACCAGTCGGGATGCAGCGCGCGCAGACGGGCCGGCATCCAGCGATCGTGAAAGTAATTCTGCACCGCGACTGGCCGCCATGCATCGAACACCCAAAGCTCCAGCGCATAAGGCGCCAGACGCGCATTGACGCCAGCCAGCCTTTCGGCAAGCGGTGCCCGCAGCAGCAGGTCCGGCACGGCGCCCGTCACAGGCGCATGATAAGGCGGCAGGCCCACATGATACGCGTTCGCGCCGGCAATCCCGCAATCGCGCAGATCCGTCATCGGATCGCCGCCGCGCGGATCGGAGAGGTCGACGGGGTGGCTGCGATAGCCGGTGCGCCGCATGGCGGCATCCGCCACCGGGTCCAGAAGCGGGCGGTCGCGAATCGCGGCGAGGGGGCCTTCGGTGAGGGAGAGGGGCTGCGTCATGGTGCGCAGGCTTGACCCGCCGCGCGGCCCTCCGCAAGAGGGGTCCAACAGGAGGTGCCCCATGCGAACGGTCTACGTGAACGGTGATTATGTGCCCGAGGATCAGGCGAAGATTTCGGTTTTTGACCGGGGTTTCCTGTTTGCCGACGCCGTCTACGAGGTGACGGGCGTGCTGGAGGGCAAGCTCGTCGATTTTCCGGCCCATGCCGCGCGACTGGCCCGTTCGCTGTCGGAGCTGGACATGCCGATGCCGATGCCGGAGGCGGACCTGCTGGCGATCCACCGCGAACTCGTCACGCGCAACGGGCTGGAGGAGGGAATGATCTACCTTCAGATCACGCGCGGGGCTGCCGATCGCGATTTCGTCTTTCCCAAAGGGGCGGAGCAGGGCGTCGTGCTCTTCACGCAATCGGTGCCGGGCCTCGCCGACGCGCCGGCGGCACGAAGGGGCATCCGGATCGTCACTCTGCCCGACCGCCGATGGGGCCGGCGCGACATCAAGACGGTGCAGCTTCTCTATCCCTCCATGGGCAAGACGGCGGCGAAGGCCCAAGGGGCCGACGACGCCTGGATGGTGGAGGACGGACACGTCACCGAAGGGACGTCGAACAACGCCTACATCGTCAAGGACCGGACGATCATCACGCGCCATCTGGGCGAGGAGATCCTGCACGGAATCACCCGCGCCGCGGTGCTGCGCATGGCAGAAGAGGCGCAGTTGAAGGTGGAGGAGCGCCCCTTCACCGTGGCCGAGGCGCAGGCGGCGGACGAGGCGTTCGTCACCTCGGCATCCGCCTTCGTCATGCCGGTGGTCGAGATCGACGGCACGAGGATCGGAAGTGGCACCCCGGGCCCGATCGCGACGCGGCTGCGCGAGATCTACCTCGAGGAGAGCCGGGCGAACGCCATCTGAGCCAGGCTCAGTCCCAGCCGAGGATGACCTCCACGCGCTGACGGGTCTTCATCCGGTGCAATCCACCAAGGGCGAGTGCGCGGCCCTGCAACTCCAGGTGAAGCGCGGCGAGCTGGCGGACCGACAGCTCGCGCGCATGGACATGACCGAATCCGAGAAGGTTCAACCGATGTTGGACCGTCGCGGCAAGCTGCGCGGGCGGCTCCTCGGCGTGGACCGGCGCGGCGGCGAGGCTGACCCCCGCCAGAGACGCGGCGAGAAGAATGCTGCGGACGTGGCCGCGCATCACAGCCCGTCGATGGCGCGCTGCAGGAGGCCGCCCCCCCGCAGGATGGAGCCGATTCGCGCGCTCGTGTAATTGAACGAGCGGCCGGCACTGATCGAATTGGCGATCAGCGCGACCTTGCGTTCCGACAGCCGCGCGACATCCACGTTGCCATACCCGTAATGCGGCAATTCCCGTGCGAGGCGGGCCCGTTGTCCGGTCAGCCCGCGATCGACCTCGCCGCCCATGACCGCATCGGGCGGCGGCACGAAGACCCCCTGCGCGACCGTCGGCGTGGCAAGCAGGGCGGCGAATGTGGCGCAGAGTGCGAGGCGGGACATGACAATCTCCTTCGTCAGGATGCGGCGTGCGGTTCGAGGGCGCAGATTGCCGCGACTAACTCTCCTTCGGTCCGACATTCTCGGCAAAGGATTTCTCGAAGGCGGCCTGGGTCTCCGCATCGGCATCGCGCTGATGGCGAGCCTTCCACTCGGACATGGGCATCCCGTAGAAGATCTCCCGCGCTTCCTCCTTGGAGAGATCGATCCCCCGCTCCGACGCGGCCTCGCCGTACCAGCGCGACAGGCAATTCCGGCAGAACCCCGCGAGGTTCATCAGGTCGATGTTCTGCGCATCGGGCCGATCCTCCAGAAGATGCTGCCGCAGGCGGCGGAAAGCGGCGGCCTCAATTTCGGTCCGGGTCGTGTCGTCGATCTCAGGCGGGTTGGGCATGATTGGCATCCTCCAGCGCGGCTTGCATGAGCGGGGCGAGGCGTGCGGCCCAATAGGCCTGCCCCACCTCATCGGAAATGAGGTCGTTTCGGATCTCGATCAAGAGACTCGGCCGCCCCCGTGCCCGCGCATGCCGGTCCATCGTGTCGCCCGGATAGCCGCCGGGATAGGGCTCGTTCAGCCCGATGCACAGGTCCGGCTCCGCCCGCAGGCGCGCGACAAAGGGGTCGGAGAGGCGTCGGTCTTCCTCGAAGAGAACGCCGATCTGCCAAGGCCGGGGCGGGCGGCCGCGAAGCTGCGGCGTGAAGCTGTGGATGCCGCAGGTCACTGAGGCGGCGCCGCGAGCTTCGAGCAGCCCGGCCAGCGCCTCGTGATAGGGCCGATGGAACAGGGCCACCCGCCGCGCCCGTTCCTCGGCATCGGCGTGGCGGTTCCCGGGAATGATCGTCCCGTCATAGAGCTTCATGAGGAGCGTCGGATCGTCCTCGCCCCGGTTGGGGTCGATTACGAGACGCGAGAAGTCCGACAGGATGGCTGGCGCGCCGAGCAGGCGGGACAATTCCCGCGTCACCCCCGCGGCCCCGATGTCGAACGCGATGTGGCGCGACATATCGGCGGGGGGCAGGCCGAGATCTCCTTCGGCCACGTCTGGCGGGACGCGATTGGTCGCGTGGTCGCAAGCCAGAACCCAAGGCGCGGCGCCGTCGGAATTGATGATGTGGAAGGGTGCGGTCATGGCAGCCGAGATAGGCCGCGATCCCCCGGAAGGGAAGGTGGTGGCGGGCCGGATCACCGGCCCGCCGAGTCGGATCAGAAGCCGACGATCAGCGCGACGCCGAAGGTGTTGTCGACATCGTCGAAGCCCGGCAGCGGGTCGCTGTTGTACTCGCTGCGAACGCTGAAGCGCGTCGAGAGGTTGTTCGACATGCGGTAGTTCACGCCAAAGTCGCTGGTGACCAGCGTGTTCTGGTCGGACGTCAGGACATCGATGTCGCTCGTCAGCGAAACATTCTCGCTGAAGCCATAGTAGTAGCGCGAGGACAGGATGCCGGCGAACTCGGTGTCGTCTTCGCCCGTCTGCAGCTCGGTGTAACGCACACCGGGTGCCGCCTGAACGCGCCACGTGTTGTTCGGCTGGTTCAGGATGCGGTAGCCGAGACCGGCGCCGAGGAACGCGTCACGCTCGACGGTGTCGAAGTTGTCATACTCCAGACGGCCGGTGCCGAAGGCGAAGAGGCGCGGCGTGAAAGCCCGCAGACCTTCGTAGGTCGCGTAGATCTCTTCCTCGTCGGTGTCGCCGTCGGACTCGCCGTACTCGGCCGCGATGCCAAAGCTGTGCGACCAGTTGCCGATCCCGTAGGTCAGGCGGCCCGCGCCGGACAGATCAGCCGTCTCGGTGTTGCCGTCGGTGCCGGACGCGCGGAGCGCGATGGAGCCACGAAAGCCCTGAGGCACGCCGTTGATGTTGTAGCGCAGGTCGTCATCGGCTTCGGCCAGATCGTCCTCAACATCTTCACGGATGTCGTCGATGCGGTCATCGAGGCTTTGGACGCCTGTCAGATCGGTCGCCTGAGCGTGGACGGGGGCGGCGAACGCCACCAGCAATGCGGCCGTAGCGGCACTGGCGAACAGTTTGTCCATGAAATTACTCCGAATCATCGTTGAGCGTTTAAAACCCCACGGGGATGTGATTGTTCCCGCAGTTGCCGGCCTATTTGCACAATTAACGAGAAACGGCCAGAGCCCCATTAACCCTAGGCGGTTGCCCGCGCGCCCGCCTGCGGGCATGAAGCGTCGAAACGCACGACGTACAATTCGCAAGGATAAGCCATGAGACGCCACCGCAACGTCAAGATCGTCGCTACGCTCGGTCCCGCTTCCAGCGACTACGACATGATTCGTGCGCTCTTCGAGGCGGGCGCGGACGTTTTTCGCCTCAATATGAGCCACGGAGATCACGACGATATTCGCAGCAGGCACAACATCATCCGCGATATCGAACGCGATCTGGGCCGCCCGATCGCGATCCTCGCCGACCTGCAGGGCCCCAAGCTGCGCTGTGGCGTATTCGAGGGTGATTCCGCCGAGATCGAAGAGGGCCAGAGCTTCCGCTTCGACCTCGACGAAACACCGGGCGACGCCACCCGCGTCCAACTGCCGCACCGTGAGATTTTTGACGCACTTGAGCCGGGAAAGACCCTGCTGGTCAACGACGGCAAGCTGCGCCTGACGGTCGACAGGTGCGGCGCCGATTTCGCCGAATGCACCGTCGTCACCGGGGGCACCATCTCCAACCGCAAGGGCGTGAACGTGCCCGACGTGGTACTGCCGCTCGCCGCGCTGTCGGAGAAGGACCGCAAGGACCTCGACTTCGTCTGCGGCCTCGGCGTCGACTGGCTGGCGCTGTCCTTCGTGCAGCGTCGGGCCGATGTCGACGAGGCGCGCGACCTCGTGCAGGGCCGCGCGGCGATCCTGTCGAAGATCGAGAAGCCGGCAGCGGTTGCCGCGTTCGATGAGATCCTCGCTGCCTCCGACGGCATCATGGTCGCGCGCGGTGATCTGGGCGTCGAATGTCCGGTTCAGGCCGTGCCGCCGATCCAGAAGCGCCTGACCCGCAAGTGCCGCGCCGCGGCAAAGCCGGTGATCGTGGCGACGCAGATGCTCGAAAGCATGATCGACAGCCCGATGCCCACGCGCGCCGAGGTCTCCGATGTCGCGACCGCCATCTACGAAGGGGTGGACGCGATCATGCTGTCGGCGGAATCGGCGGCCGGCGCCTATCCGATCGAGGCGGTGCGCACGATGGACAACGTCGCGCGCGAGGTCGAGGGCGACGAGGTCTACCGCGAGATCATCGAGGCGAGCCGCTCGTCGAAGCTGACCACCACGGCGGACGGCATCGTGGCGGCCGCGCGCGAAATCGCGGAGACGACGGACATCAAGGCGATCTGCGTCTTCTCGCATTCGGGCTCCACCGCGCTGAAGGTCAGCCGGGAACGCCCGCGCGTGCCGATCATCGCCCTGACCCCGATCGCCAAGACGGCCCGGCGGCTCGTGCTGTCCTGGGGGACCCATTCGGTCGAGACGCAGTCGGTGGAGCGCTTCAAATACGCCGTCGTCTCCGCCGTTCGCGCGGCCAAGGCGGGCGGTTTCGTCGACCTCCCCGATCAGGTCGTGGTCACTGCCGGCATCCCGTTCAACGTGGCCGGCTCGACGAACATCCTGCGGGTCGCTCCCTGCGACGAGCGGCTGATCTTCGGGTCCGAAGTCGACTGACATGGATCGGGCCGGCGACCTTCTCGCCGCCCTGTCAAACTGGTGGGCGGCACGGCCGCCCATTCCCGTCCCCGCGCCCCCTGATCCGGCCCTGCTCGCCGTCGCGGCGATCTTGGTGGCGGGGTTGGGCCTGACGGGTCTCGCCGTGGCCGGGACGGAGCGGCGTCTGTCCTGGCTGTCGCTGGTGATGCTGCTCGCCGGACTCGCGATCCTCTACTGGCTCGCGGAGGCGCACCGGGCGGATCTTGGCCCCCGCGCCATGCCCGCGGCCATCGGTGAAATCCTGATGGGGATCCTGCGCTAGAGCCGCTTGCCACCTCGCGACATCCCCGCTACACGGCCCGCTCGAATACCCGCACGCCCGGCGATTGGGATGCCGAGGCGCGCGTTGCAGCAAGGAGCCCGAAATGCCCAAGATGAAGACCAAGTCGAGCGCCAAGAAGCGCTTCAAGGTGACCGCGACGGGCAAGGTGCTCGCCGGCCAGGCCGGCAAGCGCCACGGCATGATCAAGCGCCACAAGAAATTCATCCGCGATGCCCGCGGCCTGACCACCCTGTCCGAGCCGGACGCCAAGATCGTCAAGGGCTTTATGCCCTACGATCGCTGAGGAGGATCGGATATGTCCCGAGTTACGTCCGGCAAGGTCACCCATGCCCGCCATAAGAAGGTCCTGACCGCCGCCAAAGGCTATTACGGCCGTCGGTCCAAGACCTTCCGCACCGCCACGCAGGCTGTGGACAAGGCGAACCAGTACGCCACCCGCGACCGCAAGAACCGCAAGCGCAACTTCCGCGCGCTGTGGATCCAGCGGATCAACGCGGCCGTGCGCGCGCATGATGCCGAAATGAGCTATTCGCGCTTCATCAACGCGCTGTCCAAGGCCGGGATCGAGGTCGACCGCAAGGTTCTCGCCGATCTCGCGGTGCACGAGCCTGACGCCTTCGCCGCCATCGTGGAGCAGGCCAAGGCCGCGGCTTGAATCACCCGTTGAAAGCAAGACATCCGAGTCGGGGTCCCTCACGGGGCCCCTTTTCACGTTCCGGGGGCACCTGATTGGCTGTGCAAGCGGTGCACCCGCCTGATCTGTCTCCCTCGCAAGCAAGGTGCAGGTCGGTCCAATGGGGCACCCTCGCCACCGCGCCGCGCGAAGCCGAACCTTCCGCCGCGCCGGCGGCGTCAGCGGTTGCGGGGGCGGGGCGCGCAGGCTAGCTAGCGGCCGTTATCGAACGGAGCCACGCATGGACGATCTGCGCGACAAGTACCTCACCCGGATTGCCGATGCCGGCGACGAGGCCGCGCTTGAGGCCGTGCGTCTGGAGGCGGTCGGCAAGAAGGGCGAGGTTGCGCTGAAGATGCGCGAGCTCGGCCGGATGACCCCCGAAGAGCGGCAACAGGTCGGCCCCGCGCTCAACGCCCTCAAGGACGAGATCAACTCCGCCATCGCCGCGCGCAAGGCCGGGCTGGAGGATGCCGCCCTCGACGAGCGGCTGCGAGGCGAATGGCTCGACGTCACGCTGCCCGCGCGAACTCGTCGGCGGGGCAGCATCCATCCCGTCAGCCAGGTCACCGAGGAGGTCACCGCGATCTTCGCCGATATGGGGTTCAGCGTCGCCGAAGGCCCCCAGATCGAGACGGACTGGTACAATTTCGACGCGCTCAACATCCCCGGCCATCACCCCGCGCGCGCCGAGATGGACACGTTCTACATGGCGCGCGCGGAGGGCGACGACCGGCCGCCCCACGTCCTGCGCACCCATACTTCGCCGGTGCAGATCCGCGCGATGGAGGCCACCGGCGCACCCCTGCGGGTGATCTGCCCCGGCCGGGTTTACCGCGCCGATTACGACCAGACCCACACGCCGATGTTCCATCAGGTCGAAGGCATGGCCATCGACCGCGACATCTCCATGGCGAATCTGAAATGGTGCCTGGAGGAGTTCTGCCGCGCGTTCTTCGAGGTCGACGACATCGCCCTGCGGTTTCGCGCTTCGCACTTCCCTTTCACCGAACCCTCGGCCGAGGTGGATATCCGCTGCTCCTGGGAGGGCGGAACGCTCAAGCTGGGCGAAGGCGACGATTGGCTGGAAATCCTCGGCTCCGGCATGGTCCATCCGAAGGTGCTCGCGGCCGGCGGCATTGACCCGGATGTCTGGCAGGGCTTCGCCTTCGGCATGGGCATCGACCGGATCGCGATGCTGAAATACGGCATCCCCGACCTGCGGGCCTTCTTCGACAGCGATCTGCGCTGGCTGCGCCATTACGGCTTCGGCGCGCTGCAGGCACCGACGCGGCACGCCGGGTAACCCTTCGTCAACTTCCGCTTGGTAGCCTTCCCGGCACGTGGACCGGGAGCCGAGATGAACGCAATACAAGGGTTTCCCGTAGGTCCTGTAGCCGGGAATCCCGACGACGTTGCCAGCAGCCTGATGGCGCTCATCGGGCGCACACGCGGCTACGCGCTCAACATCGGGGCGCTGGCCGTGATCTGCGCGACCGCCGCGACGCAGGAAGAGCGGTCCGACGCGGCGGAGGACCTGTCCGATTATTGCGGCCGGTTCCATGGCGCGATGGAGCAGGCGCTCCGCGATGGTACGTCATTCGCAGACATGGACAAGATCAAGCCGCAGCAACAGGCCATTCAGACATTCCTCGACCGGATCGAGACGCTTCCGGATCGGGCCATGTGCTTCGACCGGGCGGAGGCGGTGGCGCTGGCGAACATGGCCCGGCAGGAGGTTCTCCAAGCGATCTACGACCTCATCGCGCATGTGCAGGAGCGTCAGGATGCGCGCCTGAGCAAGCAGATCGAACAGATGGCCGAGCGGAGCGCCCTGCTGGACAGGATGACCCGGGATATGAGCCGCATCAGCCGCATGATCGGGATGGTCTCGATCAACGCCTCCGTCGAAGCAGCGCGCGCCGGCGGCGAATCGGGCCGTACATTCAAGGTTATTTCCGCCGAAATGCGGGGCCTCGCTACGCAATCATCGCAACTTGTGGCCGAAATGCGCAGCCGCCTCGGCGACGACGCGCACGCACAGACGGCCTCGGGCGAGGAAGGTCAGCGCAGCAATCGCGCCAGCAGGTCCGCATCGATGTAGCCATCGGGAGCCAGCCCTTCGGAGGCCTGCCAACGCTGGATCGCGTCCAGCGTGTCCGGCCCGATCCGCGCATCGATCCGCAGCGGATCGAACCCAGCGGCGCGCAACCCCTCCTGCAGCGCGATCCGCTCGTCATAGCTCAGCGCGCGATCCCCGCGAGGCCAGCCGCCGACCAGCGGCCCGCCCCCGGCGAGACGGTCGGAGAGATGCCCCACGGCAATCACATAGGCGTCGGCGGTGTTGTAGCTCTCGAGCGCGCGAAAGTTGCCATAGGTGGCAAAGGCCGCGCCCTCGTGCCCCCCCGGCACGCGAATGGAGATCGGTCCCGCCTCCGGCAGCGGCGCACCCGTCGCCGTCCGCACCCCGAGGGCAGCCCATTCCGGTGCGGTCTTCTCAACCCGCTCGCCGGTGAGGCGATAGTCGAACCCCTCGGGCAGGATGACCTCCGCGCCCCATGGCTGCCCTGAAACCCAGCCGTTCGCGACGAGATAGGCCGCAGTCGATGCCAGCGCGTCGGCCGGATCGGCACCCCAGATGTCGCGGCGACCGTCGCCGTCATGATCGACCGCATGTGCATGCCACGACGAAGGCAGGAACTGCGTGTGGCCCATGGCACCGGCCCAGGAGCCGCGCAGATCGGCCCGCGCGGCCTCGCCCTGATCGAGGATTCGCAGCGCATCGAGAAGCTGCTCCTCGAAAAACGCCCCCCGCCGCGAATCAGCAGCCAGCGTCGCCAGCGCCGAAAGCGTCGGCGTGTCGCCGCGCACCGCGCCGTAGCTCGTCTCCAGCCCCCAGATCGCCGCCACGACCTCGCGCGGAACACCGTGCCGGGCCTCGATCACGTCGAAAGTCGCGGCGTGGCGGTCCAGTGCCTGACGCCCGTTGCGCACGCGCGTATCGCTCGCGGCCGCGTCGAGATAGTCCCAGATGGTCTTGGTGAACTCCGACTGCCGGCGGTCGAGGCGGATCACGTTGGGCAGGTATTCCACATCCGCCATCGCCGCATCGAAGGTCGGGGCGGTGAGCCCGGCGGCCAACGCCCGGTCGCGAAATCCGGCCACCCATTCGGCGAAGGGAAACGCCTCCGCCCGCTCCGGGCGTGCCACCGGCCGGATGTCTGCCGCGGCGGGCAGGGCGAGGAACAGCAACACCAGTAACGCGCGCATCGGAATACCTGTGGGTCGGAAAGACATCCGCGAGTCTAGCGGCTCGGGCGGCGAACGAAACCCCGTCAGCGCCGCTTGGCGCGACCACGCCCCGGCGCCTTGCGCAGCTTGCCCTTCTTCGGCTTGCTCGCGCCGGAGGGGCGACCGCGTCCGCGTCCCTTCGGCCGCATCCGTTCCCCCTCGATCGACAGAAGCTCCAGCGTCAGACCCCCGGTCACCGGCACCGCCTCGGCCAAACGCACGGTTACCCGCTGGCCCAGTCCGATCTCCGTGCCGCTCTCGGTGCCGGTCAACACCTGCGCATCCCGGTCGTAGCGGAAATACTCCGCCCCGAGCGAGCGCACCGGGATCAGTCCGTCGGCGCCCGTCTCGTCGAGCTTCACGAATACGCCGAATGCCTGCACCCCCGAGATGCGGCCGGTGAACTCGGCCCCCACCTGATCGGCCAGAAACGCGGCGAGATAGCGGTCGTTCGTGTCCCGCTCGGCCACCATCGACCGGCGCTCCGCCTCGCTGATGGCCTTGGCGGTGGCGTCAAGCAACTCGATCTCGCTCTCCGACAGCCCGTCCTTTGCGGGATCCGGCCCCCATCCATGCGCCGTGATCAGCGCGCGGTGCACCACGAGGTCCGCATAGCGTCGGATCGGCGAGGTGAAATGCGCGTAGGACCGCAGCGCGAGGCCGAAATGCCCCAGATGGACCGGCGCGTAATAGGCCTGCTGCATCGCGCGCAGCGTCGACATGGAGATCAGCTCCGACAGCTCCGTCCCCGCCGCATCCCGCAGCAGCCGGTTCAGCGCGGCCGTGCGCAGGACCTGACCCTTGGGCAGCGAAAAGCCCGACGCCTGCGCCGTCTCGCGCAGGCTCTCGATCCGGTCAGCCTCCGGCTCCTCGTGGACGCGGAAGAGGAGGGGGACACGCCGGGCGATCAACTCCTCGGCGGTGGCGACGTTGGCGAGGATCATGAACTCCTCGATCAGCCGGTGCGCATCGAGCCGGTCCTTGAAGGCGACCGACGTCACCTCGCCCGTCTCGCTCAACTCGATCCGCCGCTCCGGCAGGTCGAGGTCCAGCGGCTCACGCGCGGCACGCGCGCGGCGCAGCGCGCCATAGGCGGCGTAGAGCGGGCGGATGACATCGTCGAGCAGGGGCGCGGTGCGGTCGTTCGGATCGCCGTCGAACGCGGCCTGCACCTCCTCGTAATGCAGGCTCGCGGGTGAGCGCATGAGCCCGCGGTGGAACAGCGCCTCGATCAGGCGCCCGTCCTCGGTCACGCGCATCCGCACCGCGATGCAGGCACGCTCCACCCCCTCGTGCAGCGAACACAGATCGCCCGACAGCGCATCGGGCAGCATCGGCACCACGCGATCGGGGAAGTAGGTGGAGTTGCCGCGCAGCAGCGCCTCCCGGTCGAGCGCGGAGCCCGGCGTGACGTAAGCCGCGACATCCGCAATCGCGACCCAGATGACATGGCCGCCGGGGTTCTTCGGGTCGTCATCGGCATGGGCGTAGCAGGCATCGTCGTGATCACGTGCATCCGACGGGTCGATGGTGACGAGCGGCAGGTCCCGCAGATCGGTCCGCTCGCCCAGCACCGGAGGCTCCGCCGCCTCGGCCTCGGCAATGGCGTCGTCCGGAAACTCGTCGCGCAGGCCGTGCTGGTGGATGGCGATCAGGCTGACCGCCTTCGCCGCGCCGGGATCGCCCAGCCGTGTGACGACCTTGGCCTTCGGCAGGCCCATCCGCCCCTTCGGCCCGCTCTGCTCCGCCTCGACCAGCTCGCCATCGCGGGCGTCGCCCGTCGCGCCGGAGGGGACCAGCCATTCCCGGTCGACACCCTTGTCAATCGGCTCGATCCGTCCGCCCTCCGAGGTGCGGCGGAAGATGCCCAGCACCTTGCGCGGCCCGGTCGAAAGCCTGCGGATCAGGCGTCCCTCGTGGGAATGATCCTCGTCCTCCACCTCCGTCAGGCGCGCCAGAACGCGGTCCCCCTCGGCCAGCGCGGGGTCCCCCTCCTTGGGGATGAACAGGATGCGCGGCTCGGGCTCGTCGCCCTGCCAATCATGCGGTGCGAGGAACAGATCACCATCCGGATCCGTGCCCACCACGCGCAGCACCGAGACGGGGGGCAGGCGGTTCGGATCGTCGTAGGACCGTTTGCGCTTCGTCAGGTGCCCCTCGGCCTCGAGCTCCTTGAGGAGACGCTTGAGGTCGATTCGGGCGGCGCCCTTGATGCCGAACGCCTTTGCGACGTCACGCTTGGAGGTGAGGGCGGGATTGTCGGCGATCCATTGCAGGATGTCCGCTTTGGTAGGTAGCTGGCTCATGGTGGGGGAGCTAGCACGCGACCCCCGTCTTATCCATGCCGGCTCAACGGCGACCGAACAGACGTTCGATATCGGCGAGCTTCAGCTCCACATAGGTGGGCCGCCCGTGATTGCACTGCCCGGAAGCGGGGGTGCGCTCCATCTCGCGCAGCAGGGCATTCATCTCGTCGGCGCCCATCTGGCGACCGGACCGGACGGAGCCGTGGCAGGCCATGCGGCTCAGGATCGCGTCGAGCCGGGCCTGAAGCGTCAGCGGATCGCTTTCCTCCTCGGCCTCGATCTCCTCGGCGATGTCGAGAAGAAGCGCGCGGGCGGAGCAATTGCCGAGCGTCGCCGGCGTCTCGCGCACCGCGACGGCTCCCGGCCCGAACGGCTCCAGCACGAGGCCGAGGCGGCCGAGGTCCAGCTCCAGAAGCCGCTCGGCCAGTTCGCCGATCTCGACCACTTCGGGGATCAGAAGCGCCTGCGTCCGGATCCCGCGATCCGCCATCTGCGCCTTCAGCCCCTCATAGACCAGCCGCTCATGCGCGGCATGCTGATCGACGAGAACGAAGCCGTCCTGCGTCTGCGCTATGATCCAGTTGCCGTGAAGTTGCGCGCGCGCAGCGCCGAGCGGCCGGGCCGCGTCCTCCTGCCGGGGCTCGGGCTCCACGCGTGCGGAGGGGGCCTCCGCGAGGCCGGGCATCTGGGCGGCATAAGCGGTCGCGCGGGCAGCCTGCGACGGGCGGTCCATCTGGTAGACCGGCGCTTTGGGCCGCTCGGGCGCCATCTTGCCCAGCGTGTCGTCGGCGACGGTGGTCGACGCCCGGTGGCCGGCCTCGGCCAGCGCATGACGAACCCCCGCCACGATCAGGCCGCGCACCACGCCCGCATCGCGAAACCGCACCTCCGTCTTGGCCGGATGCACATTGCAATCGACCAGAACCGGATCGCAATCGAGGTAGAGCGCCGCGACCGCGTGCCGATCCTTGGCCAGCACGTCCATATAGGCCCCGCGAAGCGCGCCAGTCAGCATCCGGTCGCGCACCGGGCGGCCGTTGACGAAGAGATATTGATGCACCGCATTGCCGCGCGAATAGGTCGGCAGCGCCGCCTGACCCGACAGGCGCACGCCGTCGCGCTCCGCCTCCAGCGTCAGGGAATTGGCGCCGAAATCGCGGCCGATGATCGCGGCCAGACGCTCCGCCCGGTCGGAGGCGGCATCGGCGCGGAACAGCACGCGATCGCCCCCGTCCGACACGTCGCGCAGGGTGAAGGCCACGCCCGGTTCCGCCATGGCGAGGCGGCGGAGCGCATCGGTCACCGCCATCGCCTCGGAGCGCTCGGATTTCAGGAACTTCAGCCGCGCGGGCGTGGCGTGAAACAGATCGCGCAACTCGACCACGGTACCGGCGCGCAGCGCGGCGGGGCGCGGCGGCGCGATCCGGCCGCCGGAGACCTGGATCTGCGCGGCCTCCGATGCGCCCTCGGCGCGGGACGTGATCGTCAGCCGCCCGACCGCGCCCAGCGACGGCAGCGCCTCGCCGCGAAAGCCAAACGTGTGGATGTTGAGCAGGTCGCTGCCGTCGATCTTGGAGGTCGCATGCCGCGACAGGGCCAGTTCCAGATCGTCGGCGTCAATGCCGTGCCCGTCATCGGTGACGCGAATCAGGGTCCGACCCCCGTCGGCAATCTCGACCGAAATCCGCCGGGCCCGCGCGTCGAGCGCGTTTTCCACCAACTCCTTCACCGCCGAGGCAGGACGTTCGACCACCTCGCCCGCGGCAATGCGGTTCGTCGCCGCCTCGTCAAGCTGCCGGATGCGTGGCAGCATCATATTGCGGTCGGTCGCGCCCATGGCGCAACCGCTAGCACGGACGCCCCCCGCTCGGCCAGATCGGAAGACCGTTCAGAAGGCCTTCGTCTCAAGATCCTCCGGCTTGCCCACCACCACGAAATGCAGCGCTTCCGGATCGAGCAGCGTCTCCGCCACGCGGGCGATGTCTTCGGGCGTGACCGCCATCACCTTGTCGTTGCGCGTGTCGATATAGTCGATCGGCAGGTCGTTCGACTGCATTCCCGCAAGGATCGCGGCGATTCGCGAATTGCCGTCGAAGCGGAGCGGATAGGCGCCGGTGATGTAGGTCTTGGCGGCGTCGATCTCGGCCTCGGTCGCGCCCTCCTCGGCCATCCGCGTCCATTCCTCGCGCACCAACTCCACCGCTTCGGCGGTCTTGTCGTTGGAGGAGGCGAACTGGCCCAGGATCTGCGCGGCGTGATCGCGCGGCACGAGGGAGGTGCCGATTCCGTAGGTCAGGCCGCGATCGACGCGCAACTCCTCGGTCAGGCGGGAGCCGAAGCCGCCACCGCCCAGAATGTGGTTGAGGATATAGGCCGCGAAGTAATCCGGATCGTCGAAATCGATCCCCTCATGACCGAACAGCACGACCGATTGCGGCGACGGGAAATCCACCACCGTCACACCGCCTTCGGTCGCCGGATCGATGTCGGAGACCGGTTCGCCGTCGAAGGTCGGCAGGTCACCCAGCAGGCGGTCGAGCAGGGGGCCAAGTTCCTCCGGCGTGATGTCACCGGTGACGCCGATGACGGCGCGGTCGCGCGTCAGGGCCCGCTGATGCGCGTGGCGAAGATCCTCGATCGACAGGGCGGCGACCGTCTCCGGCGTCCCCTCCAGCGGTGTGCCGTAGGGATGGCCGGGGAAGGACAGGGCGGCCAGGGTGCGCGAAGCGATCTCCCGCGGGTCGCGGGCGTCGGAGGCGAGGCCCGCGAGCACCTGATCGCGAACGCGCTCCACCGCCGGGGCGTCGAAACGGGGCGAGACCAGCGCATCGCGCAGGAGCGCGACGCTTTCCTCCCGGTTCTCGGTCAGGAAGGTGAAGCCCACGCCGACGGTGTCGTTGTTCGTCTCGAAGGACAGGCGCGCGGCGGCGGCCTCGACGGCCTCGGCGAATTCGCGGTTGTCCCGCTCGCCCGCGCCCTCTTCGAGCAGGCCCATCATCATGTTGGTCGCCCCGCGCCGGGCAGGGGCATCCTCGTTGGCGCCCCCCTCGAACAGGATGTCCATCGACACGAAGGGGATGGACTCCTCCTCCACGAGCCAGGCGGTGATGCCACCGGGAGAGGTGACTTCCTGGATTTCGATGGCCAGCGCCTTGAGCGGCAGCAGGCAGGCGACGAGCGTGAGGATCAGACGGGTCATTCGGTGGCCTCGATTTCGGATTCGGGTGCGGCCTCTGCCACGGCCGCGGGTTCGGGCCGCGTCAGATAGCCCGTCACGGAACGGTTCGGGTCGAAGACGGCGCGCGCGGCCTCGCGCACGTCGGCCTCGGTCACATTGTCCAGCAAGTCGGGCCATTCGTCCACATCCGCGACATTCAGGCCGGACGTCACCGCCACGCCGTAGCGTCGGGCAAGGCCCTGCAAGCTGTCGCGCGCATAGATTTCGGAGGCGCGGACCTGCGTCTTGATCCGCTCAAGCTGCGCGGGGTCGAGCCCCTCCGTCAGCAGCGTCTCGATCATCCGGTCCATGTCCGCCTCCGCCTCTTCGAGCGTGCGGCCCGGCACCGGCATGACTACGAGGCCGAAGGTCGTGTCGTCATAGCTGGTCCCGTCATAGAAGGCGGTGGTGTAGAGCGCGGTGCCCTCGTCCTGCTCCAGCGTGCGGCCCATCAGCGAGGTGGCCGAGGACCCGCCCAGGATCTGCGCCAGGACCGTCAGGGCGGCGGCCTCCTGCTGCGCGCCGGCATCGCGTTCCGGGGCGAGATAGGTGCGCATGACGTAGGGGTTCGACACCCGCTCGTCGGTGAAGGTCAGGCGCCGCGGCGCGCGCTGCGGCGGCTCGGCGGGGCGCGTGCGGGGCTCCAGGCCGGGCGTCGGATCGAGCGGCCCGTAATGCGTCTCGGCCAGCGCACGGACCTCCTGCGGATCGACATCGCCGGCCACGATCAGTGTCGCGTTGTTGGGCGCGTAATACGTCCGGTAGAAATCGAGCGCATCCTGAAGCGTCAGGGCCTCAAGCTCGTGCTGCCAGCCGATGATCGGGATGCGGTAGGGGTGGTTGAGATATTGCGACGCGTTGCGCATCTCCGAGAACAGCGCGCCCGGATCGCTGTCGGTCCGCTGGGCCCGCTCCTCCAGCACGACATCAAGTTCGGTCAGCATGTCCGCGTCGTCGAATTGCAGGTCGCGCATCCGGTCGGCTTCCATCTCCATCATCAGGCCGAGCCGGTCGGCGGCGACGCGCTGGAAGTAGCCCGTGTAATCCTGGCTGGTGAAGGCGTTGTCGGATCCGCCCTGCGCCTCGACCACGCGGGAGAACTCGCCCGCCTCCATGTCGTCGGTCGCCTTGAACATCAGGTGTTCGAGGAAATGCGCGATGCCCGATTTGCCCGGCGGCTCATCCGCGGCGCCGACATCGTACCACATCATGTGGACGGCCACGGGCGCGCGATGATCCTCGATCACGATCGCGTCAAGCCCGTTGTCGAGCGTGAAGGTCGTGACGGCGCCGGTTTGCTCCTCGGCGGCCGTCGCCATCACCGGCACACAGGCAAGGGCGGCGGCTAGGAATGTCTGGCGCAAGGTCTGTCCTCCGGCGGTGGAATACTGTCTCACGTCAGATACGGAGGCCGCGATGCGTTTTCAAACGCGCGGACACCCGCGTCAACATGACGATCCCGTGAGCCGTCAGTCCAGCGTCGCCGGGTCCGGCGGCGCGGCCACCGTCCGCACCCCGAAACGGCGCAGACGCTCCAGCTCCGCATATTGGTCGAGCGCCTGCACCTGATACGCCCGGTAATAGACGTTGAGGTCGAACAGACGCTCCAGCAGCAGGCCGTCATTGGCCCGGCGGAAGGCGAGATCCTCGGCGGCAAGCTGGCCGCGGATGTTATCGCTCAGGCCGTAACGCGTCGCCGTGGCGATCAGCGCGCCGTCGCCCTGCGCGCCGGCGGCCGGGTTGCCGCCGAGCGAGGCGATCGCCTCGGCCTGCGGCGCGGGATCGGCGCGGTTGCCCCCGCCGCGCGTCGGCGGCGGCAGGCCGGCGCCCGGGGGCGGCGATTGCAGCGGCCGGGTCGGCAGGATGGAGAACTCGTCGGGCGTGCTGTCGGCCTTGCGCAGGGTGAGCAGATCCGGTTCACCGCCGCCGCAGCCCACGAGGCCGAGCGCGAGCGCCGCCGCCATGCAGAACCGTCCCGTCATCGCATCCCTCCGTCGCGCCCCTTGCGCAGCCCTAGCGCAGCCGTGCCGCATCGTCACGGGGTCTTCGCCGCGCGCGGCCGATCCTCGCCCCACAGGACCAGCCCCGCCGCCCCGGCAAAGATGAACACGTCCGCGAGGTTGAAGGCGAACGGGTTCTCGATGCCGCAGCACGACATGTTCAGGAAATCCGCCACCGCCCCGTAGAGCACCCGGTCGAACGCGTTGGCGAGGGCCCCGCCGACGATCAGCCCCGCCGCGACACGGGCCCGTGTCCGCGTGAAGCCCCGCGCCCACCAGATCAGCACGACCGACACCACGACCGCCAGCGCGATCAGGATCCACCGGGCCTCGGCCCCCGAAAGCAGGCCGAAATTCATCCCCGCGTTCCAGCCCATGCGGAACACGAGGAACGGCGGCGCGACCGGCATGACCAGCAGATGCTTGAGGTCGAGCCAATGCACCACGGCGATCTTCGAGATCTGATCGACCGCGAAGGCGCCGGCGGCGGAAAGAAGCAGCGCGCGCATCAGTGACGGAAATGGCGCATGTCGGTGAACACCATGGCCAGCCCCGCCTCGTCGGCCGCCGCGATCACGTCGGCGTCGCGCATCGACCCGCCCGGCTGGATCACCGCGCGCGCGCCCGCCTCGGCCGCGGCCAGAAGCCCGTCGGCAAAGGGGAAGAACGCGTCCGACGCCACGACGGAATCGCGTGCGGCGGAATGCGGCAGGCCGATTGCCTCGGCCACGTCCTCGGCCTTGCGCGCGGCGATGCGCGAGGAATCGAGCCGGCTCATCTGGCCCGCGCCGATGCCGACGGTCGCGCCGTCCCTGGCATAGACGATGGCGTTGGATTTCACGTGCTTGGCCACCCGCCACGCGAAGAGCAGGTCGCGCATCTGATCGTCGGTCGGCGCGCGCTTGGTTACCACCCTCAGGGCCGACGGCCGCAGCACACCCGTATCGTGATCCTGCACCAGCCAGCCGCCGGCCACCTGCTTCATCGCGCGGCGCGGCGCCTTTGGGTCGGGCAGGGTGCCGGTGGTCAGCAGGCGCAGGTTCTTCTTGGCGGCGAACACCGCCTTGGCCGCGTCGGTCGCGTCAGGGGCGATGACGACCTCGGTGAAGATCTCGGCGATGGCGCGCGCCGTTTGTTCGTCGAGCGTTCCGTTCAGCGCCACGATCCCCCCGAAGGCCGAGGTCCTGTCGCAGTCGAAGGCCCGCCCGTAGGCCGCCGCCAGCGTCTCGCCCACGGCCACGCCGCAGGGATTGGCGTGCTTGATGATCGCCACGGCGGGGCGGTCGAACTCGGCGACGAGTTCCACCGCCGCATCGGTGTCGCCGAGGTTGTTGTAGCTCAGCGCCTTGCCCTGATGCTGCTTCGCCGTGGCCACGCCGGGCCGGTCGGAGCCGTCGGTATAGAAGGCCGCGCCCTGATGGGGATTCTCGCCATAGCGCAGCGGCTGCGCCAGCCGACCGGCGGCGGCGATGCGACGGGGCACCTCCTCGAACCGCGCCATCCATGTGGCGACCGCCGCGTCGTAGGCCGCCGTGCGCCCGTAGGCGATCGCCGATTGCCGCTGCCGGAAGGGCAGGGTGGTCGCGCCGTCATTGGCCGCCATTTCGGCCAGCAGGGCGTCGTAATCTTCGGGGTCGGTGACGACGCAGCAGAACCGCTGGTTCTTGGCCGCCGCGCGGATCATCGCCGGGCCGCCGATGTCGATGTTCTCGATGCAGGTGGCCTCGTCCGCGCCGGACGCGACGGTGGCCTCGAACGGGTAGAGATTGACCACCAGCAGGTCGATCGGCGCAATGTCATGCGCCGCGATGTCGGCGGCATGTTCGTCGCGCAGCGCCAGCAACCCGCCATGCACCTTGGGGTGCAGCGTCTTGACCCGCCCGTCCATCATCTCGGGGTGCCCGGTCAGGTCCGACACGTCGCGCACCGCGATCCCCGCCTCGCGCAGCGCGCGGGCCGAGCCGCCGGTCGACAGGATCTCCACGCCCCGCTCCGCAAGCGTGCGGGCCAGATCCACCAGCCCCGCCTTTTCCGACACCGAAATCAGCGCGCGCTTCACGGGAATGGCGGTCATCGGGTTCTCCTCGTCAATTCTGCGGGTTGGCCTGCGGGCCGGATGGTGAAGGGGCCGCTTCCTGCGCCAGCTTCAGGCTCCATTCGACGGTGGTCGCATACGCCACCGCGCGGCCGGAGAAAACCACCTGTTCGGCCGGGCGCGGCTTCAGGCGGCCGGGCTCCAGATGGACCGAAGGCTCCAGCGTGGGGCGCAGGTCGCCGCCGGCGCGGAAGATCCACACCTCGCCCGAGGGCAGCCCGAGCGAGACCGCCCGGCCGCCCAGATCGATCTCCGCCTCGGTATCGGGATGCAGGTGGAAGCGGATGTGGAACGGCACGCCGTGCGGCTTCTGGCCGACCTGCACGTCGTCGAACCGGTCCTTGTCGCCGCGCGACACCGCGCGCAGGCTGTCCTCGCCGGCCAGGATGCGGCCATCGGTCGACAGGACCAGCCGCCGCAGATGCGTCAGCCCGTGCGACGCGCCGTAGCCGTCATGCGCCATCACGATGGTCGAACTGCGCCGGGAGGCGTTGGCCTGCCATTGCACGCGCCGGGGCTGCTGCACGAGGGGGGCGATCAGGCGGTGGCCCTGCGGGATGGGGGCGCCGATGCGCGACGAGGAATACCCCTCGATCTCCAGCGTGGAATGCGAGGCCGTGGCCCGGCCGGCGCGGTGCCACTCGACCCCGAAGCCGCCGCCGGGCCCGCAATTGACGATGACCGGACAGGGGCCCGACGTCATCTCGAAGGCGAGCGTCGAGGCATGGGCCGACCCGCTGGCCGCGCCCGAGGGCGGCGGCGCGGCGTCGACGATAACGCTGGTCCGTCCGTGCATGAGGGGCGCGAACCCCATGGCGAGCCCGGTCGAATTACGCGCCCGCACGCCCGAACGCGACAGCACCCGGTCCAGCCGCCCCGGCCGTCCGCGTCCGCCGCCGTGGAACCGGGCAAGCCCGCCATCGGCGTGGCGGAGCGCCCGCAATGTCGGGATGATCGCGGCCTGCGCCTCCCGCATCCCTTCCGGCACCTCGGCGCGCGTGGCCAGCGCGTCGATGCACCAGCCCAGAAGCATCGCCACCTCCATCAGCGCCTCGGGGTTGCGCGAGGGCAGGGCACCCGCCTCGGGGCCGAGATCGGTCGTCACCGCCTGGATCAGCGCCGCTGCGGCCTCGGGCACGGCACCAGCCCGCCCCTCCAGCGCCAGCCGGGCATGGAGCAGGCCGGTCAGCGCCTCGATCCGGGGCAGGCCCGCGGGCGCATCCCGCCAGCGCCGCTGAAGGTAATTCGCCTGTGTATAGAGCGCCGCAAACCACATCGCCCGGTCGCCCGGCGGCATCCCCTGCAGCAGTGTCGGCGCGTGGCTGATCCAGCGCAGCACCCGCCGCCCCGTCAGCGCCGGATCCCATCCCGGCCCGGTCCCGCGCCCGTAGCGCCGCACCCAGTCCAGAACCCATTCCTGCGCCGCCGCGCGAACCTGATGGCCATCGGCGGCCAACAGGTCGTCGAGCCAGCCCTGTCCGTGGATCTGCATCTCGAACGGGGCCGAGGGCGGGTCGATGGTCCAGGGGTTCGCGCCCGGCGCCTCCACGAGATTGCCCCCGAGATGCCAGATGCCGGAAAGCATGAGCTGTCCGCGACGGGCCGATCCGATGCCGCGCGATTCCGGGCCCCAGACAATCGCGCGCGGTCCCCGCCCCGGCCGCGCGCGCAGCACGGCGAGGCGGGTGCGCCACCTGTCGCGGATGCCCTGTCCCGGCCTCTTCATGCCCACCTTCCCCCTGCGGACCCGTTCCGGCCCGCGCCCTGTGCGGCACGTCTAGGATGCGCGCACGGTCCTGTCACGCGATCCCCGTCACTCCGGGCGGCGCAGCAAGGCCATGTAGAACCCGTCGATCCCGCCGCGTTCGGCCCAGAGGTCGGGCAGGAGCCGAAGCCCGTGCGGCGAGGCCGCCTCGGGTGGCAGGCCGAATTCGGCGGGGTCGGGCGCCTCCGCGGCCAAGTCCGGGTGGCGTTTCAGCGCGGCGGTCACCTGATGCTCCCCCTCCACCGGCAGGAGCGAGCAGGTGCAGTAGACCAGCCGCCCGCCGGGGCGCAGGAAGGTCAGCGCCCGGTCGATCAGCTTGTATTGCAGCATGGTCAGCGCCTCGACATCGCGCGCCTCGCGCAGATGCGGCAGGTCGGGGTGGCGGCGGATCGTGCCGGTCGCGGTGCAGGGCGCATCGAGCAGCACCGCATCGAACGGCGCCTCGGGCGTCCATTCCAGCGCGTCGGCGACGACGATCTCAGTCGACAGCCCCGTTCGGGTCAGGTTTTCGCGCAGCCGCCGCAGCCGCCCCTCCGACAGGTCGAGGGAGGTGACGTCGGCGCCCGCGGCCGCAAGCTGCATCGTCTTGCCGCCGGGCGCCGCGCAGAGGTCGAGCACCCGCAGACCCGCAACATCGCCCAGAAGCCGCGCCGGGATCGCGGCGCCGGCATCCTGCACCCACCACGCGCCCGCCTCGTAGCCAGGCAGGGCGGAGACCTGCCCGCCCGCAAGGCGCAGCGATCCGGTCGGCAGGCGCGCACCCTCCGGCAGGATCTGCGCATCCGGCTTCGGCGTCAGATCCAGCGGCGGAGAGACCAGATGCGCCGCCTCTATCGCCCGAAGCCGGTCCTGCCCCCAAGCCTTCGCCAGCGGCTTGCGCAGCCAGGGCGGAAGGGCCGGGGGCGGCAGGGCATCCCACTCCGCCCGGCCCTCCGGCCCTGACAGCGCGCGCAGGACGGCGTTGACGAGGCCGGCCTGCTTGACGCTCTTGGGCGATTGCCGGGTCATGGCGACGGCATCGTTGACGACCCCGTGCGGCGCGGCGCCGTCCTCGAAGATCTCGACCAGCGCCAGCCGCAGGATATCGCGGGTGCGCGCGGCCGGCTGCCGGTCGAGACGCTGCGCGAGCAACGCATCCGCCCGGCCCATATGTCGCAGGGTGAGGCCCGCCAGACGCAGGGCCCGCGCCGCCGCCGGCCCCTCGAGACCCGAAGCCCCGTCGCCCAGCATGCGTCCATCGCGCAGCACATGCGCCATCAGTCGCAGCGCGCCCATGCGCGCGGCGAGGCTTTCGGGCAGGTCGGAGGCGGTCTTGGGCATGCCGGATCCCTTGCAGAACAAGCGTCCGCGCGTATATCCAAGGGTGCCCGAAGGCAAGGAGGCCCCCATGGCCGCGCGCATGAATGTCGATCCCGATGCCATACCGCAGGCGGCCGCCGACGCGCCGGCCTGTCCGACGACGCCGCGCAATCGCGGGCCCGTCCTGACCCCGCTTTCGCCCGCCGAGGAGGCGGCCCGTCGTGCGGCGCTGCCCGAAGTGGCGCGTCGGGCGCTGGAAGAGGCGGAGGTCCGGCAGCGGGAGGGCGAGGCGTGTGACATGCCGACCGAACTCGGCGGGCGCGACGGGCCGGAGCCGGTTCGCTACGGCGATTGGGAGCGCAAGGGGCTCGCCATCGATTTCTGATGCGCGATTACCCATGGGTAATTGCGGTGCAAGTCCTTGATTTCGCGCGGTCGGTTCGTGTCAGCTTACCGCAAGCCCAGCACGTCGAGCATATCGTAGGAGCCGGGGCCCTTGCCCTGACCCCACAGCGCCGCGCGCAACGCGCCGCGTGCGAAGACGGAGCGGTCGGTCGCGCGGTGGCGCAGGGTCACCTGCTCCCCCTCGGCGGCGAAGAGGACGTCGTGCTCGCCGACGATATCGCCCCCGCGGATCGCGTGGAACCCGATGGCCCCTTCGCGCCGCGCGCCGGTGATGCCGTCGCGCCCGCGATCGGCGACCGAATCCAGCGTCACGCCGCGTCCCTCCGCAGCCGCCTCGCCCAGCATCAGCGCCGTGCCCGACGGCGCATCGACCTTGTGGCGGTGATGGGCCTCGACGATCTCGATGTCGTAATCGGGGCCGAGGGCGCCCGCCACCTCCCGCACGAGCTGCACCAGAAGGTTCACGCCCAGCGACATGTTGCCCGCCCGGATGATGGTCGCATGACGCGCGGCACGGTCCAGCGCGCCCAGATCCTCGGGCGTCAGGCCGGTCGTGCCGATCACGTGGACGGCGCGGGCCTGCGCGGTCAGCTCGCTCATGGCGATCGTGGCGGCGGGCGTGGTGAAGTCGATCACCGCCTGCGCCTGCGCGACCACCTCGATCGGGTCGTCGGTTACCGGCACGCCGTCGGGCGTCCCGCCCCGGACCTCGCCCAGATCGCGGTGCGCCCAGGGGTGGCCCGGCGCGACCGTCACCCCGACGAGCCGCACCGCATCGGAGGCCGCGACCAGATCGCAAAGCATCCGCCCCATGCGGCCCGCGCCGCCCATTACCACGATTCCCGGTGCCGCCATGTCACGATCCTCCCCGTTCCCTCTTGGGCCAGCCCCGCGTCCCATGCAACGCTTGCGCCCCGGCGCGCGGGCAAATATCCCCCACCACTTCAAGGAGGGTCCACAAATGGCACGATCCCGGTTCGACAGGGGCGGCGGCCCCTCGCAGCGGCAGCTTCGCGTGGGCGAGTTGATCCGGCGAACGCTGTCGGATGTGCTGATGCGCGGCGACATCCACGATGACGAGTTGCTGTCCATGTCGATCACCGTCGGCGAGGTGACGGTTTCGCCCGACCTCAAGGTCGCGACGGCGTGGGTTCTGCCCCTGGGCGGAAAGAACCCGCAGGCGGCCATCGCCGCGCTCAAGCGCAACAAGGGCGAATTGCGGCATGCGATCTCCAAGGACATGACGCTGAAATTCGCGCCCGACCTGCGGTTCCGCATCGACGAGACGTTCGACCGGCTCGACGACACCCGTCGCATGTTCGCCGACGAGACCGTCCAGCGCGACATCGCCGCGGGCGAGGAGGACGACCTGGAGGGAGACGGGGAGGGGGGCGAATGATCCGCCTCGCGGCGCTCCTGTGGCTCGCGCTGGCCGGAACGGCGGCGGCGGCCTGCGAAGCGGTGACGCATCGCGGCCAGCCCTTCACGATCTGCACCGCCGACCCGGCGCGTCATGACATCGCGACGCGGCTTTCGGGGGCGGATGGCGCGCCGCTGGGCTCCTTCGATGCGCTGGAGCGGGAGACGGAGGCGCCGATTTTGTTCGCGACCAATGGCGGGATGTACCACGCGGACCGCGCGCCCGTCGGGCTTTATGTCGAGGACGGCGAGACGCGGCGGGGCATCGTCACCCGCGCGGGTCCCGGCAATTTCGGGATGGTTCCGAACGGCGTCTTTTGCGTGATGGAAGAGCGCGCCGCCGTGATCGAAAGCCGCGCCTTCGCGGCCGATCCGCGCGACTGCGTCTCGGCGACGCAATCTGGGCCGATGCTGGTCATCGACGGCGCGCTCCATCCCCGGTTCCTGCCGGACAGCGATTCGGCCAAGTTCCGCAATGGCGTCGGGGTCGGTCCGGACGGGATGGTCCATTTCGCCATCTCCGACGCGCCGGTCACGTTCCACGAGATGGGCACGCTGTTCCGCGACGTCCTCGCCACGCCGAATGCGCTGTTCCTCGACGGCTCGATCTCGCGGCTCCACGCGCCGGCCCTGGGCCGCAGCGATCAGGGCCGTGCAATGGGGCCGATCCTCGTCGTGACGGAGCGGAACTGATGGCCCGGCGGCGCAAGGGGGATCCGGTCGATGGCTGGCTCGTCGTGGACAAGCCGGCGGGCATGGGGTCGACGGATATCGTGGGCAAGGTCCGCTGGGCGCTGAACGCGCAGAAGGCCGGCCATGCCGGGACGCTCGATCCGGACGCGACCGGGGTTCTGGCGATTGCGCTGGGCGAGGCGACCAAGACCGTGCCTTTCGTCACCGATGCCGACAAATGCTACCGGTTCCGCGTCGTCTGGGGGGCGCGTACGACGACCGACGACGCGTCGGGCACGGTGACGGAGATGTCCGACGCCCGCCCGGATGCGGACGCGGTGGAGGCGGCGCTCGACCGTTTCCGGGGCGACATCATGCAGGTGCCGCCGCAGGTTTCGGCCGTGAAGGTTGAGGGGGAGCGGGCCTACGACCTCGCCCGCGAAGGGGTGGAGATGGAGCTTGCCGCGCGTCCGCTCCACGTCTCGCGGCTGGAGGTGGTGGCCAGCGATGCCGACGGCGTCGAGCTGGAGATGGTCTGCGGCAAGGGCGGTTATGTCCGTGCGATCGCGCGCGATCTGGGCGATGCGCTGGGATGTCTCGGGCATGTCGGTTGGCTGCGCCGCGTCTGGTCGGGGCCGTTTCGCGCCGAGGAGGGCGTTTCGGTCGAGACCATCGAGGCCGAGGCCCGGACGCCCGCACTTCTCGCCCGGCTGTTGCCGCTCGAGACGGGTCTGGCGGAGCTTCCCGAACTGCCGGTTTCGGAGGCCGCCGCCGCGCGGCTGCGCAACGGCAACCCCGGAGAGGTCCTGTCGGGGGCGGAGCATGGCGCGACCTGCTGGGCCGCGCGCGACGGCCGGGCCGTCGCCATCGGCACCTACCGGGCGGGCGCGCTGCATCCGTTCAAGGTGTTCCGAAGCTGAGACCTCGCCACGGCGCGGGGTCCGGGCCGAACAGGTTGCCGGATCGCGCCGGGGCTGGCACATCGGTGGCATGATCGTCCGGACCCATACCAAAGGCGACGCGCCGTCGACCGCCACCTATTCCCCCGACATGCTCTACCGTTACGACCTGACCCGGGTCTGGGACGCGACGGGCGGGCG
Source organism: Jannaschia seosinensis (assembly GCF_001408515.1). Classification (GTDB taxonomy): domain Bacteria; phylum Pseudomonadota; class Alphaproteobacteria; order Rhodobacterales; family Rhodobacteraceae; genus Jannaschia; species Jannaschia seosinensis. The sequence continues at coordinate 46,209 of NZ_CYPR01000018.1, forward strand.
GGTCGCGTTCGTCATGCTCAATCCCTCGACCGCGACCGAGATCGCCAACGATCCCACGGTCGAGCGGTGCGAGCGTCGGGCCCGCGCGCTGGGCTTCGGCGCCTTCCGCGTGACCAACATCTTCGCGTGGCGGGCGACCGATCCGAAGGATATGCGCGCCGCCGCCGATCCGGTAGGCGGTCCGGCGAACGATGCCGCGATCCGCGATGCGGCGCTTTGGGCCGACCTGACGGTGTGCGCCTGGGGCACGCATGGCGCGCATCTGGGTCGCGGAGAGGAGGTCGCGCGGTTGCTACGCGCAACGGACCGGCCTCTTGCCACGCTGGGCCTGTCGAAGGGCGGGCATCCGAAGCATCCGCTCTATATCGGTTATGCGGTGCAGCCGGAGCCTTGGCTGCCCGCGCCGGAGGTGAGCCGATGAACCTGAGCCGTCATGATGTCACCGCCGAGGATGGCACCCGCATCGCGGTCCGGGTTGCGGGGGAGGGACCGCCGCTGGTCCTGCTCCACGGGTTTCCGCAAAATCACCGCTGCTGGCTGCCGGTCCTGCCCGCGCTTGCGCAGGGGCGGACCTGCATCCTGCCGGATCTGCGCGGCTATGGTGAGAGCGACGCGCCCAAGGACGATGACGAACATGCAACCTATTCCAAGCGTCGCATGGCCGCGGATCTCGTCGCGGTGCTCGATGCGCTTGGGATCGATGCGGCGGATGTCGCCGGGCACGATCGCGGCGCGCGCGTGGCTTACCGCTTCGCACTGGACCATCCGGAGCGTCTGCGCCGTCTCGCTATCTTGGAGGTCGTCCCGACGCTCGACTTCTGGGAGGCCTGGTCGGCGGATCTGGCGCACAAAGCCTACCACTGGAACTTCCTCGCGCAGCCAGCGCCGATGCCGGAGCGTCTGATCGGCGGCGCGCCGGAGGCCTGGATCGACCACACGCTCGCCTCCTGGACCCTGTCGAAGTCCCTTGAGCCTTTCGCGCCGGATGCGCTTCGCAGCTACCGTGCGCAGGCCGCCGATCCCATGCGCCTTGCCGCGATGTGCGCGGATTACCGTGCGGGCTTTCATTTCGACCGCCGGATCGACGCGGAGGATCGCGCCGCCGGCCGTCGCATCGCAGCACCGCTCCACTTCGTCTGGGCGCGGCATGGCTTTCCCGCCTCGACCGGAGATCCGGCGGCGATCTGGCGCAACTGGGCCGACGATGTGACGGACAGTTCCGTCAAATCGGGTCACTTCGCGATGGAGGAGGCGCCGGAGGCGGTGGCCGCCGCGCTGGCCGGATTCTTCCGCTAAGGTCGTCCGGTGCCGGTCGCGGCGCAACCGGTTTGATGCGTCGTTCGGGTGCACTGGATGTGGAGCTTCAAGGATTGGTCCCGACGCGGCGAGGCCTCGACCGACAGCCTCCCGTCAGGCAGCTTCGACGAGCCGAAGGTGATGAGCCTCGAGGCCTGTCACCCCCACGACGCGAAGCACGATCTCTCCGTCGATGCTGATCGAGGTGCCGCCCTCGTCCTCGAGGAGATCGACCTCGACATCCTCCGCATCGCCCGCGACCGCCAGTTCGATCACGTCCTCGGCCAGATCGAAATCCATGACCACCGGCGCGTCGCTCTCATGTTCCGGATCGGCCTCCGGCGCCTTCGTAACCGCGTCGGACTGAGGGGCTTCGGCGACAGGGTCGCTCCGGTCGCTGTCCGTCTCCGTAGCGTCGAAGATCTCGTCGTCTGCCGCGCTTTCCATCGTCTCGTGCTCCTCGTCCTCGAAAAGCCGCTCCGCGCCCGAGCGTTCTTCGACCATATCGCCGACGTCGTCGCTTGTATGGCTATCCGTCCCGGCATTGTCGGTCGGAACAGCGTCATCGGATACAATGTCGCCCGAAAGGAGGTCGGTGGCCGCCGACCCGATGACCGTGCTGCCCGACGAACCACCAAACAGCGAATGCCCTTCGAAGTCGCGCGCCTTCGCGCCGGAGGCGTCGGGCACGGCAAGCTCCTCCGCGTCATCGTCGAGATCGTCGAAGGGATCGGCCGGCTCATCGGTTGCCCCGCCACCCGAATGCGCCCGATCTCCGAGGCCCAAAGCGTCGAGCAGCGGCGAACTTCCCTTGTTGCCCGGAGGCGCATCTTCCTGCCTGTCCGCGTCGCTCATCGCGTTCGGCCCTTCGGCCACGGCATCTTCTTCCCTTGAGGCCTTCATTGCGGGAAGGGCGATCATCAATCCGGATACGAAGAGGCCAAAGAGGCCCGCGATCAGGAACATGACATCACCTCTCGACACGGCGGCGTTCCGGCGGGGCGGAACGGGATGAAGGTGTTTTACCGCAGCATTCGCACCTTTTGTTATCCGTGACATGCGAAAGTGGTCAAAACGTTAACGGCGGCACGTCGAATTCCACTTCCCTTCGCGGCGTCCATGTCCTATGCGGCGCGCTTCCATATGGGCCCTGCTGGACGACATCCCGGCTTGCGCCGTCCCGACCCGAAGGAGGACCCGATGTCGATCACTGTCGAAGAAAAGAACCGTCTGATCAAGGAATTCGCCACCAAGGACGGCGATACCGGCTCTCCGGAGGTGCAGGTCGCGATCCTGACGTCGCGCATCACCACGCTGACCGAGCACTTCAAGACGCACAAGAAAGACAACCATTCGCGCCGTGGCCTGCTCAAGCTGGTCGCGCAGCGCCGGAAGCTTTTGGATTACGCCCGCGGCAAGGACGAGGCCCGCTACCAGGATCTCATCAAGCGCCTCGGCATCCGCCGCTGAGGCCGAGGACATTCCGACCAAAGGGTCGCATCTTCGGATGCGGCCCTTTTTCGTTCGTGAGGGCGGGCGCGGCGTGCTTCCCATTTGCATGAAAAGCGCTTATGTGGCGCCCATCTGAGACGTGACGCCACGGCCCCGGCGCATGGAAACGATGAGGGGGCCGGCGGCAATGGGGCCGCCAATCAACGGGGAACCCGGAGGGCCGGGACCGTCCCCAGACAGGATGACACATGTTCAACATCGTGAAGAAAGAGATGGAGTGGGGGCACGACACCCTCACCCTGGAGACGGGCAAGATCGCCCGTCAGGCCGACGGCTGCGTGATCGCCACCTATGGCGAAACCTCCGTCATGGCCGCCGTTACCTATGCCAAGCAGCCCAAGCCGGGGCAGGACTTCTTCCCCCTGACGGTGCATTACAACGAGAAATACTACGCGGCCGGCAAAGTGCCCGGCGGCTTCTTCAAGCGCGAGGCGCGGCCGACCGAGAAAGAGACGCTGACGTCGCGTCTGATCGACCGGCCGATCCGCCCGCTCTTCGTCGACGGGTTCAAGAACGAGGTGCTGGTGATCTGCACCGTGCTGAGCCACGACCTCGAGAACGACCCCGATATCGTCGCGATGATCGCCGCATCCGCCGCGCTGACGATCTCCGGCGCGCCCTTCCGCGGTCCGATCGCCGGCGCCCGCGTGGGTTTCGTCGACGGGGAATACGTGCTGAACCCGTCCGTGGACGACATGCAGGGGCTCAAGACCAACCCCGAGCAGCGTCTCGACCTCGTCGTCGCGGGCACCAAGGACGCCGTGATGATGGTCGAATCCGAGGCCTATGAGCTTTCGGAGACCGAGATGCTGGGCGCGGTCAAGTTTGGCCACGAGCAGATGCAGCCGGTGATCGACCTGATCGTCAACCTGGCCGAGGACGCCGCGAAGGAGCCGTTCGACTTCCAGGCGCCCGATTACTCGGCGCTCCTCGACCGCGTCAGCCAGATCGGCGAGCAGAAGATGCGCGACGCCTACGGCATCCTCGACAAGCAGGCGCGCACGAACGCCGTCTCCGCCGCCAAGGAGGCCATCAAGGCCGAGTTGAGCGAGGAGGAGCTTGAGGATCCCAATCTCGGCACCGCGCTCAAGAAGCTGGAGTCCAAGGTGCTTCGCGGCGACGTCGTGAAGAACAAGAAGCGGATCGACGGCCGGGCCCTCGACGAGGTGCGCGCCATCGATTGCGAGGTGGGCCTGCTGCCGCGCACGCACGGATCCGCGCTGTTCACCCGCGGCGAGACGCAGGGCCTGATCGTCACCACGCTGGGCACCGGCGATGACGAGCAGATCATCGACGCGCTGCACGGCAACTTCCGCTCCAACTTCCTGCTGCACTACAACTTCCCGCCCTATTCGGTCGGCGAAACGGGCCGCTTCGGACCTCCGGGCCGGCGCGAGATCGGCCATGGCAAGCTCGCCTGGCGTGCGTTGCAGGCGGTTCTGCCCTCGGCGACGGATTTCCCCTACACGATCCGTCTCGTCTCCGAGATCACGGAATCGAACGGGTCGTCCTCGATGGCCACGGTCTGCGGTGCGTCGCTGGCGATGATGGATGCGGCCGTGCCGCTCAAGGCCCCCGTTGCGGGCGTCGCCATGGGCCTCGTGCTCGAGGATGACGGCGACTACGCGGTCCTGACGGACATCCTTGGCGACGAGGACCACCTCGGCGACATGGACTTCAAGGTGGCCGGCACGGAAGAGGGGATCACCTCGCTCCAGATGGACATCAAGGTCGCGGGCATCACGCCCCAGATCATGGAGACTGCGCTGGCCCAGGCCAAGCAGGGCCGTCAGCACATCCTCGACGAGATGTCGAAGGCGCTCACGCAGGGACGTACCGAGTTCTCGGCCCACGCCCCGCGCATCGAGACGATGCAGATCCCGACGGACAAGATCCGGGAAGTCATCGGCTCGGGCGGCAAGGTCATCCGCGAGATTGTGGAAACCTCCGGCGCCAAGGTCGACATTCAGGATGACGGCACGATCAAGATCGCGTCCGCCAACGGCGAGGCCATCCAGAAGGCCTACGACATGATCCACTCGATCGTGGCGGAGCCGGAAGAGGGCAAGGTCTATCGCGGCAAGGTCGTGAAGATCGTCGATTTCGGCGCCTTCGTGAACTTCTTCGGCAAGCGCGACGGGCTGGTCCATGTCAGCCAGATCGAGAACAAGCGGCTGAACCACCCGTCCGACGTCCTCAAGGAGGGCCAGGAGGTCTGGGTGAAGCTTCTGGGCTTCGACGATCGCGGCAAGGTCCGGCTGGCCATGAAGATGGTCGACCAGGAGACCGGCGAAGAGAAGTCGGACGAGGAAAAGACGGGCGAAGAAGCCTGATCGAACATGCGCGGCGGCCGGGTTTTCCGGCCGCCGCCATTCCGGATCGCGGGGGCGCGTGCCCGGCATCCGAACCGACCGCCTGCGGGTTCTGCGGGACGGCGACCGACCTCAGACATCGTTGTTTTTCGGGTGCGGCCGCAAAGCCGATGCGTTGCCGTGCAATCAATTCCGTCTGAGTCGGATTGCTCTAATTTTTGCCACTTTTGCGCGCGACGTTAACCACGGGTGGAACTTCCCCGTGGTCGGAATGCCCCTGTTAAACAAACATGAAGATTCGAGGGCCATAACGCCATCATGACAGATCGTACCGAAATCGCCGTTATGGCGGCCGCTCTCTCGCTGTTCCTCGGATCTTTGCTCTGGGCCGCCTCGTCCATCGCCTGATCGCGCTCGGCACATCGGGGATGCACCGGGCACCGTCGGGCGTTCAGGCTTCGCGCGGCGGTATGTTCATGCCCCGCTTGACCGCCTCTCGTGCCATGAACCGGTCGAGGTAGTCCTGCAGGACGGGATGATCGTTCCAGCCGACCAGGTCCTTCGCCTCATAGAAGTTCAGCGCGTTGAGCCACGGAGCGATGGCGATGTCGGCGACCGAGAAGTCGTCCGCGATCCATTCCCGCCCCTCCAATGCCCCGGCCACGACGCCGAGAAGCCGCTTCGCCTCGCCGACGTAACGCTCGCGGGGGCGCGGGTCGTCGATGTTTTTGCCCGCGAACTTCACGAAGAAGCCGAGCTGCCCGAACATCGGCCCAAGTCCGCCCATCTGCCACATCAGCCACTGGGTCACATGCGCCTTGGCCGCCGCATCCCGCCCGAGAAACTTGACGGTCTTCTCCCCAAGATAGAGCAGGATTGCCCCGCTCTCGAACAGGCCGATCGGCCCGCCGGGCCCGTCCGGGTCGATGATCGCGGGGATCTTGTTGTTTGGGTTGAGCGACAGGAATGCCTCGGATTTCACGTCTTCATCCGATAGCGTCACGCGATGCGCCTCGTAGGGAAGCCCCGTCTCCTCGAGCATGATGGATGCCTTGACCCCGTTCGGCGTCGGGAAGCTGAAGAGTTGCAGCTTCGTCGGGTCCTGCGGTACCCATTTTCGGGCGATTGGAAAGGCGGAGAGGTCGGCCATGAATGGCTCCTTTGTCGCGATTGCCCACGACAACTAAGCCGCCACACGCCGAACGAAACCGGTGGAAATCGTGCGGATATGAGGACAGGGCTGTGCGCAGCGGGGCCGCGCGACGGCGGAACCCAAGGCCGCAACGACACAAGGGACAGACCATGATCGAGGAATTCAAGGACTTCATCGCCAAGGGCAACGTGATGGATCTCGCCGTGGGGATCATCATCGGCGCGGCCTTCACGGCCATCGTCAACAGCCTCGTCGCGGACCTGATCAACCCGCTGATCGGTCTCTTCGTCGGCGGCTACGACTTCAGCGGGCTCAGCTTCGGGCTCGGCGAGGCGCAGTTCATGTACGGCAATTTCATCACGGCCGTGATCAACTTCCTGATCATCGCGGTCGTGGTCTTCCTGCTGGTCAAGGCGGTGAACCGGGTGAAGTCCACCGCCGAGAAGCCGGACGATGTCGCCCCCGAGGTTCCGACCGGACCCTCGGAGGTCGACGTGCTGATTGAGATCCGCGATTCCCTGCGCAGCGGCCGCGCCACCCCGACGGAATGATCCGCATGCGAAGGGGGGGGCGCCGCACAAGGCGCCCCTCACGCGGTGAGGAGCGTCTTCGTATCGATGGAGGTCAGGCCCAGCGCATCGCCCACGGCACGATAGGTGATTTGCCCGGCATGGACGTTCAGGCCCGCCGCCAGATGCGGGTCGGCCGCGCAGGCCGCCTTCCAGCCATGATCGGCCAGCGACAGAAGGAAGGGCAGCGTCGCGTTGCCGAGCGCCAGCGTCGAGGTCCGTGCCACTGCGCCCGGCATGTTGGCCACGCAGTAATGCATCACCCCGTCCACCTCGTAGATCGGGTTCTCGTGCGTGGTCGCCTTCGACGTCTCGAAGCAGCCGCCTTGGTCGATCGCCACGTCCACAATGGCCGCGCCGGTCTTCATCTGCGGCAACTGGTCCCGCGTGACGAGCTTGGGCGCCGCCGCGCCGGGGATCAGCACCGCGCCGATCACGAGATCCGCGCCGAGCACCATTTCGGCCACGTTGCCCGCGCTGGCATAGCGGGTGCGGAAGACCGAGCCGAACACGTCGTCGAGGTAGCGCAGCCGCGGCAGCGACCGGTCGAGCACGGTGACATCCGCCCCCATGCCCGCCGCGATTCGCGCCGCATGGGTGCCGACCACGCCGCCGCCGATGACGACGACGCTCGCCGGTCCCACGCCGGGCACGCCGCCCAGCAGGGTGCCGCGTCCGCCATTGGCCTTCTGCAGGGTCCATGCGCCGACCTGCGGGGCCAGCCGTCCGGCCACCTCCGACATCGGAGCGAGCAGGGGCAGACCGCCGGTGCGGTCGGTCACCGTCTCATAGGCGATGCAGGTCGCGCCGGATTCCAGCAGGTCGCGCGTCTGGTCCGGATCGGGGGCGAGGTGCAGATAAGTGAACAGGACCTGACCCTCGCGCAGGCGCTTGCGCTCGACGGCCTGCGGCTCTTTCACCTTCACGATCATGTCGGCTTCGGCGAAGACTTCCTCCGCGCTGTCGGCGATCCGGGCGCCCGCGGTGACGTATTCCGCGTCCTCGAAACCGGAGCCCAGCCCGGCGCCGGTCTCGATCAGGACCTCGTGGCCGTGATTGACCGCTTCGAGCGCGGCGGCGGGCGTCATGCCCACGCGGAACTCCTGCGGCTTGATCTCCTTGGGGCAACCGATGCGCATAATTTACCTCCTGATTTTGGATCACGATACGCTCGACAGGGCTCCGCGAAATCCCTACTCCGGACGTAACGGAGCGGTTTGGCGGGAAATCCGCGCGTTGGATCGCGACATGCCGGGAAGAATTTGCGTGAAGCCTCAGATCGACGAAACCGATGCCCGCCTTCTGCGCCTGATCCAGCAGGACGCCGCCCTGACCGCGGCACAGCTTTCCGAGCGGCTCGCGCTGTCTACCTCCGCCTGCCACCGTCGTCTGCAGCGGTTGCAGGCGTCGGGCGTGATCGACCGGACGGTGGCGCTGGTCAATCCGCGGGCGGTCGGGCGGTCGGCGATCGTCTTCGTGGAAATCAGCCTCGCCAGTCAGGCCGACGAGGTGCTTGTTGCCTTCGAGACGGCCGTCGCGCGGGTGCCGGATGTGCTGGAATGTCACCTGATGACGGGGGCGAATGATTACCTGCTCAAGGTCGTTGCCCGCGACAGCGAGGATTTCGCCCGCATCCATCGCCGCCATCTCGCCCGCCTGCCGGGGGTTGTCCGGATGCAGAGCGCCTTCGCCCTCAAGACCGTCTGCGCGACGACGGCCCTGCCGGTGGACGTAACCTAGCCACGCCGCATCCCGGGATCCGTCACAAAAGCCCCGCCAGACCCAGCGTCGCCGCCCCCGCCACCACCGCCAGAATCACGTCGCGCCGCCACGCCCCGACGGTCAGCGTTACCGCCGCCGCCACGAGCCGGGCCGCATCGGGCGCGCCGCCGGTGGCTTCGGGCCACAGGATCAGGGGCGCGACCAGTCCGGGCAGGACGGCCACCCCGGTATAGCGCAGATGCCGCAGCAGCCAGTCAGGCAGGGGACGGTCGCCCACGAGCCCGAGGAACACGAACCGCGTGAGGTAGGTCAGCCCCCCGAGCGCCACGATCACCCACCAGGTGCCGGCGCCGCCGATCTCAACCGCGCTCATGTCCGCCGCTCCACCTCGGCGCCGACGGCCATTGCGGCCAAGGCGGCGAAGATCAGGCCGAGGCCCCACGGAACCCACCAGAGCGCGAGGACCATCACGACCGACACGAAGGCCGCCGCCACATGCGCCCGGCTCTTGAGGAGCGGCCCGACCAGCGCGAGGAAGCAGAGCGGCAGCGCGAAGTCGAGCGGCCATGACGCCGGCACCCGCGCGCCCAGCGCCGCCCCCGCCCAAGTCCCGCCGACCCAGGCGGGAAAGACCGGCGCCGCCGTGCCCGCGAAATAGCGCACCCGGTCCGCGACGCTCCATGTCCGCTCCCGCTCATAGGCCGCGGCTGCCAGCGCATAGGTCTGATCGACCAGCAGATATGCGATCAGGCCCCGCTGCCACATCGGGGCGGCGCCCAGATGCGGCACGATCGACGCCGAATACATCACCATCCGCAGGTTCACCGCCAGCGCCGACAGCACGACTATGATCGCGGGCACCTGATCGACCATGAGCTGCACCGCCGTGAATTGCGCCGCGCCCGCAATCACGATGACCGAAAAGGCGATGACCTGCGTCACCGGCAGCCCCGCCTCCGAGGCCAGCACCCCGAACAGAAGGCCGAACGGCACCATGATGAGGATGAAGGGCAGCCCCTCGGCCACCCCGCGCAAGAAGGGGCGTGTTTCGGTCATGCTTGCATCCCCTTCCGGTGGCGGACATCCTGCGACGCAGCCGTGCCGAAGGACGAAGGCCATGTCCACCCAGACCCCCGCCTCGCTTCGCGTCGCCCCGGACCCGGAGGCGTCCCGCCTGACCCGTGCGGTCACCGGCCGCGACCAGACCGGCGCGCCGGTCGATCTGCGCGTGGTGGAGGAGCGGCCGCTGACGATCTACCTCAATTCCCGCGAAATCGTGACCGCGATGACGATCGGGGATCACCCCGAATGGCTGGCCCTCGGCTTTCTCGTCAATCAGGGCATGGTTCGGACCTCCGACGACGTGACCGGCATCGATTATGACGAGGAACTCGAGACCGTCATCGTCCGCACCGCGCGGGAGACCGACCACGAGGCCAAGCTGGCCCGCGCGACGCGCACGTCGGGCTGCGCCGTGGGCACGGTCTTCGGCGACATGATGGAGGGGCTCGAGGACCTCACCCTGCCGGCCACGCCCGTCCGCGTCGCCGATCTGCGCGCCCTGAGCCAGGCCATCAATCGCACGCCCAGCCTCTATCTTGCCGCCGGGGCGATCCACGGGACCTGCCTGTGCCAAGGGCCCGATCCGCTTGCCTATTTCGAGGATGTCGGCCGCCACAACGCGGTCGACAAGCTTGCCGGCTGGATGCGGCAGGAGGGCGTGGATCCATCCGACAAGACCCTCTACACGACCGGCCGCCTGACCTCCGAAATGGTCATCAAATGCGCGCTCATGGGAATCCCGGCGCTGGTCTCCCGCTCCGGCTTCACCGCATGGGGCGTGGAGATCGCGCGGCAGGTTGGTCTGACCGTGATCGGTCGCATGAAGGGCGAGCGATTCGTCTGCCTGTCTGGCGAGACGCGGGTGGTCTGGGAGGATGCCGATGCCGAAACGTGATGCGTCTCCGCAACCTTTTGCACCGTTGCCTCGACAGCGAAGCGACCGAGGACGGTCTGCGTCCCGATATACCCCGCCGCCTTCGGACTTGCCGGTAGCGTCGCCTTCCGATCGGACAGTCGTGACGGTGTCGCCATGATCCAGCCCCACGGCCTGATCCTCGCCGGCGGGCGGGCGACGCGGATGGGCGGCGGCGACAAGGGGCGCCTCGTCGTCGCGGGCACGCCCCTGATCGCGCGCGTCATCGCCCGGCTCGGCCCGCAGGTGGACGCCTTGGCGCTCAACGCCAACGACGATCCGGCGCGCTGGGCCGATCTCGGTCTGCCGGTCCTGCCCGACACGATACCCGACCGGCCCGGGCCTCTGGCGGGCGTGCTCGCCGGGCTCGACTGGGCGGCGGCGCAGGGTTGCCCGCACATCGTCACGGCGGCGGCCGACACGCCGTTCCTGCCGCCCGATCTCGTGCCGCGCCTGTTGGCCGCCGCGGGGCCATCGGGCCTCGCACTCGCGGCCACGCAGGAGGACGACAGGATCTGGCCGCAGCCGACCTTCGGGCTCTGGCCCACGGCGCTGCGCGACGACCTGCGCACGGCGCTCGGGGACGGCATCCGCAAGATCCTGCACTGGACCGACCGCCACGAGGCCGGCCTCGCAATCTTCCCGACCGATCCGATCAACCCGTTCTTCAACGTGAACACGCCCGAGGATCTCGCGGCGGCGGAGGCGATGACGTGATCCTGATGGGCATCATCGGCCACAAGGATGCGGGCAAGACCACGCTGACCGAACGCCTCGTGGCGGAACTGACGGCGCGGGGCCTCGCCGTGAGCACGCTCAAGCACACCCACCATGCCATCGACCTCGAGACGCCGGGCACCGACACGCATCGCCATCGCGTCGCCGGTGCGCGGCAGGTGATCCTGGCGACTGACCGGCGGCTCGCGCTTCTGGAGGAGGTGGCGGAGCCGTCGATCGACCTGCTGCTCGAACGTCTTGCACCCTGCGACGTGGTGCTGGCCGAGGGGTGGAAGCGCGGCAGCCATCCCCGCATCGAGGTCTGGCGCCCCGAGACCGGCCGCGCGCCGCTGGCCGCCGCCGACCCGGCCATCCGCGCTGTCGCGGCGACGGGGGTGCCGGAGGTCACGCAACGGATCCTCGACCTCGACGACGTGCCAAGCATCGCGGATTTCATATGTTCGACCTGATCGTCGTCGCCGACTGGTCCGCCGCCGCCACGCCGACAGGGCCCACGCCGCGCAAGGACGCAATCTGGGTCTGCGCCGATCTGGGCGGGGTGCAGGAGGTCGCGTATTTTCCCACCCGTGCCGGTGCGCTCGACTGGATCGAGGCGTGGCTTGCGCGGGGGCACCGGACGCTTCTGGGGTTCGACTTCGCCATGGGCTACCCGCCGGGCTTTGCCGGTGCGCTGACCGGGCGGGACGAGGCGCTGGCGGTCTGGGACTGGCTGGCGGCGCGGATCGTGGACGGGCCGGACAACGCCAACAACCGCTACGAGGTGGCGCAGCGGATCAACCGTGCCTTTCCCGGCATCGGGCCGTTCTGGGGACGCGACGCGCATCTCGACCTTCCCGATTTGCCCCCGAAAAAGACGTCGCGCGTGGATCATGTCCTCGACGAGCATCGTGCGGTGGAGATGCGGTGCCGGGGCGCCAAATCGGTCTGGCAGCTCGCCTATAGCGGGGCGGTCGGCTCGCAAAGTCTGGTCGGCCTCGCCGCCCTCGCGAAGCTGCGCGCGCGGCACCCCGACCTCGCCGTCTGGCCGCAGGAGACAGGTTTTGCGCATTCGGATGCGCGGATCGTGCTGGCCGAAATCTACCCGAGCCTGTTTGCGCCTGCGGAGCATCCGATCCGGGATGCGGGACAGGTCATCGCCACGGCCAATGCACTGCGCGCCGCGCCGGCGGAGTGGTTCACGGCACCGGGCACCATCCCGGATGCGGCGCTTATCGCCGTGGAGGAGGGATGGATCCTCGGCGTCGGGGCAGATGGTCCGCTTCCCGTGCCTGCCTCCGCGCGCCCGCCCTCCGACTGCTTCGCCCTTCCGCCGGGTATGGAATGGACGCCGGTCGATACCGCGCTGGCCACGTTGCGGGAGGCGTCCCCCTGCGTCGTGGCGGCGGAGCGGCTGGCGATCGGCGATGCGGCGGGGCGCGTGCTGGCGGAGGATGTCGTCGCGCGCCGGTCGAACCCGCCCGCCGCCAATGCCGCCGTCGATGGGTGGGCTTTCGCGCATGGCACGCTCGCCCCCGGGCCGGTGCCCGTGGCCGAGGGGCGGGCGGCGGCGGGGCAGCCCTTTGCCGGACCCCTGCATCCGGGCGAGGCGGTGCGGATCCTGACCGGGGCGGAGGTGCCGGACGGAGCCGACACCGTGGCCCTGCAGGAGGATGCGGCCGTCGCGGAGGGTCGCCTGCACCTCAAGGCCGTGCCGAAGCGCGGCGCCAATACGCGCGCGGCGGGCGAGGACGTGGCCGAGGGGGGCGCGGTTCTCGCCGCCGGCACGATCCTGCGCCCGACCGACCTCGCCTTCGCCATCGCCGCCGGGCACGGGACCTTGCCGGTGCGGGCGCGGCTGCGGGTGGGCGTGCTGTCGACGGGAGACGAGATCGTCGCGCCGGGCGCGGGCGAAGGTATCCCGGACGTGAACCGCCCGATGCTTCTGGCGGTGCTGCGCGGGTGGGGGTTCGAGGCGGTCGATCTGGGGCATGCGCCGGACGACGCCAATGCGCTGGCCGCCACGCTCGACGCGGCCGCGACGGATGCGATCCTGACCTCCGGCGGCGCGAGCGCGGGCGACGAGGATCATCTGTCGCGCCTGATGCGCGAACGCGGGGGTGTCCACCACTGGCGAATCGCGATCAAGCCGGGTCGGCCGCTGGTGCTCGGGCGCTGGAACGGGGTGCCGCTCTTCGGGCTGCCGGGCAATCCGGTGGCGGCCTTCACCTGCGCGGCCCTGTTCGCGCGCCCCGCCTTGTTCCAGATGGCCGGCGCCGGATGGCGGGAGCCGGAGGCGCTGGTCGTTCCGGCGGCGTTCGCCAAGCGCAAGAAGGCCGGGCGGCGCGAGGTGCTGCGCGCGCGGCTGCGGGGTGGCCGGGCGGAGGTGTTCCGGTCCGAGGGCTCGGGCCTCGTTTCGGGCCTGTCCTGGGCCGAAGGGTTCGTGGAACTTCCGGATGCCGCGGTGGAGGTATCCGAGGGGGATCCGGTCCGCTACATTCCGTTCACGGCGCTCGGGCTTGCCTGACGCGGCGCTCTGGCTTGGATTGAACGGCCTTCACAGGAGGCCAGAATGATCCATGACTATGATCCCGATACCATCCGAATTCCCGACACCCACGACCGCGACCTCGCGGCCGCCGATCTGAGCGATCTGATCGCGTCGATCCGCGATCTGGGCCAGCAGGTGCCGGTGATCCTGCGCGATTGCGACGGGCCGGAGCTGGTCTGCGGGGCGCGGCGGGTGGCGGCCTGCCGCGCGGTGGGCGTGGAGGTGCGCGGCCAGATGCGTGACCTCGACGACGAGGCGGCGTTCGTGCTGCGCGATGCGGAGAACCGGCACCGGGCCGATCTGTATGATCTCGACCGCGCGCGCAGCTATGCAGCGGCGGTGGAGGCGCATTATGGCGGAGACCGGAAGGCGATGGCCGCGCGGATCGGGGTCAGCCTGCCGCACCTTACGCGCCTGCTGACGCTCGCGCGGATGCCCGACGCCGTCGTCGCGGCCTATCCCTCGCGCGCCGCGCTGCGGGAGCGGCACGCCCGCGCCCTGGCGCCGTGGCTCGACGACCCGCGTCTGATCGAGGCGGCGCAGGGCATTGCGCCGGGCCTGTCGGCGGCGAAGGTCACGGCCGCGCTGGCTGCTGCGATGGGAGGGGGGCCTGCGGCGAAGGAGGAGGCGCGGACGTTCCGGTTCCGCCATGGCGTGCGAGGCGTTACCGTCCGGCGCGTGGGTCGCAAGATGCGGATCGAATACGATGCGGATCTGAGCGGCCTTCACCTGAAGGGTGCGCTCGACGCGTTCCTCGCGCGCAAGGATTGAGACCGATTACCCATGGGTAATCGCCGCAACACGTTGTTCCGGCTTGCGAAAAAATCGGGCTACGGTTTTGCGCGCAGCCGGATCACCACGTCGACCTTCGCGATCTCGGTGCCTTCGGGCGCCTCGGGAAGGTTGACGATTTGCATTGCCTCGTGGCCCGCATCGGTCAGGCGGGCCCCGTCCTCCCAGTAGAAATGGGGATGATCGTCGAGGCGGGTGTCGAAATAGGAGCCGGTGCCGTCGACCGTGATCTCCTGCACGAGGCCGGCATCGGTAAAGGCGCGCAGCGTGTTGTAGACGGTGGCGAGAGAGACCTTGTCGCCCGACCGGCGCGCGGCGTCGTGCAGCCATTCGGCCGTCACGTGCCGGTCCCATCCGTCGCCCACGAGGAGGGAGGCCAAGAGAACCCGCTGCCGCGTGGGGCGCAGGTTCGCGCGGGCCAGCCAGGCCTCGCCGCGGGCACGTTGCGTGTCGGTATCCGGTGTGGTCGTCATCACCTTCCATATAGGGTGCGATTGTGACGTTTTTCAAACGGTTTCGGGAAAAAGCCCCGGCGCGTCACCCGATCACGCAGGGTTGCGAGGCCGAAACACGAGGTGATAGAGGGACCTGACCGTTTCCGGGGGGGATCCATGAGCCAATATCCGACACAGTTCGACCGTGAGGACCTTCTTCGTTGCGCCCGGGGCGAATTGTTCGGCCCCGGCAATGCGCAGCTCCCCGAGCCGCCGATGCTGATGATGGACCGCATCACCGACATTTCGGCCGATGGCGGCGCGCACGGCAAGGGCCATGTGGTCGCGGAGTTCGACATCACGCCGGACCTGTGGTTCTTCGAGTGCCACTTTCCGGGCAATCCGATCATGCCGGGCTGTCTCGGCCTCGACGGGTTGTGGCAGCTCACGGGGTTCAACCTCGGCTGGCGCGGCTGGCAGGGGCGCGGCTATGCGCTGGGCGTGGGCGAGGTGAAGCTGACGGGGATGGTGCGGCCCGATCGCAAGATGCTGACCTACAAGGTCGATTTCACCAAGGCCGTCCAGAGCCGCCGCCTGACGATGGGTGTGGCCGACGGCATCGTCGAGGCCGACGGCGAGGTGATCTATCAGGTCAAGGACATGAAGGTCGCGCTCTCCGAGAGCTGATCTTCGCACAAGCATTTCAAGGAGAAGCCCATGATGCGTCGCGTCGTCGTCACCGGGATCGGGATCGTCTCGCCCATCGGAAACACGCCCGAGGAGGTCGAGGCCAGCCTGCGCGCGGGCAAGTCGGGAATCACCTTCTCCGAAAGCTATGCCGAGCACGGGTTCCGCAGCCAGGTGCATGGGGTGCCGGACATCGTGCTCGAGGATCATATCGACAAGCGCCAGCTTCGGTTCATGGGGCCGGGCGCGGCCTACAACTACATCGCGATGGAGCGTGCGATCGCGGATTCGGGGCTGGAGCAGAACGAGGTCTCCAACGAGCGCACGGGCCTCGTGATGGGCTCCGGCGGGCCGTCCACGTCGAACTTCTTCACCGCCTTCGACACCGTGATCAACAAGGGCAGCCCGAAGAAGATGGGTCCGTTCATGGTGACGCGCTGCATGTCGTCCACGAACTCCGCGTGCCTCGCCACGCCGTTCGGGATCAAGGGGGTGAACTACTCGATCACCTCGGCCTGCACGACATCGCTGCATTGCATGGGCAACGGGGTCGAGCAGATCCAGTTCGGCAAGCAGGACATCGTCTTCGCCGGCGGCGGCGAGGAGGTGGATTGGACGCTGTCGTGCCTGTTCGACGCGATGGGCGCGATGTCGTCGAAATATAACGATACGCCCGAGAAGGCCTCCCGCCCCTATGACGCGACGCGCGACGGCTTCGTCATCGCGGGCGGCGCGGGCGTCGTGGTTCTGGAGGAGCGGGACCGGGCGCTGGCGCGCGGCGCCACGATCTACGGCGAGGTGACGGGCTACGGCGCGACATCGGACGGGGCCGACATGGTCGCCCCCTCGGGCGAGGGCGGCGAGCGGGCGATGCGTCTGGCGTTGTCGCAGATGCCCGAGGACCGGAGCATCGGCTACATCAATGCGCACGGCACCTCGACGCCGGTGGGCGACATCAAGGAAGTCGTGGCCTGCCGCAACATCTGGGGCGAGGGATCGACCCCGCCGATCGGCTCGACCAAGTCGATGACCGGCCACAGCCTCGGCGCCACCGGGGTGCAGGAGGCGATCTATTCGATGCTGATGATGAATCACGGCTTCATCGCGCCGTCGATCAACGTCACCGAACTGGACCCGCAGCTCGATCCCGCCGAGATCGTGACCGAACTGCGCGAAGAGGTCGAGATCGACTCGATCCTGTCGAATTCCTTCGGGTTCGGCGGCACCAACGGGACCGTCATCATCTCGAAGCACCGGGAGTGAGCCCCATGAACATGAGCGGCAAGCGCGGGCTGGTGATGGGCGTCGCCAATGACAGGTCCATCGCCTGGGGCATCGCGCGGGCGCTGTCGGATGCGGGGGCGGAACTGGCCTTCAGCTATCAGGGCGAGGCCTTCAGCAAGCGGGTGCAGCCCTTGGCCGAAAGCCTCGGGTCCACTGTGCTGGTCGATGTGGACGTGACCGACGAGGCGTCGCTGGACCGCGCTTTCGCGGAACTGGCGGATTGGGGGCGGCTCGACTTCGTGGTCCACGCGGTCGCCTATTCCGACAAGTCGGAGCTGACGGGGCGGTTCGTCGATACCAGCCGGGCGAACTTCAAGCACTCGCTCGACATCTCCTGCTATTCGCTGATCGAGGTGACGCGCCGGGCGATGCCGCTGATGACCGAGGGCGGCACGATCCTGACGCTGACCTTCGACGGGTCGCGGCGGGTGATGCCTTATTACAACGTGATGGGCGTGGCGAAGGCCGCGCTGGAGGCGTCGGTGCGCTATCTCGCCGCCGATCTCGGGCCGCAGGGCATCCGGGTGAACGCGATCTCGCCCGGCCCGATGAAGACGCTGGCCGGGGCCGCGATCGGCGGCGCGCGGCGCACCTTCCGTCACGCGGAGGCCAACGCCCCGCTGCGTGCCAATGCCACGCTGGAGGCGGTGGGCGGCACGGCCGTCTGGCTCGCCTCCGATGCGGGCGCCTGCACGACGGGCGAGGTCGTGCATGTGGATGGCGGCTTCCACGTGATGGGGATGCCGCAGCCCGACAATCTCTGAACCCGCGACCCGCGCGATCGATTTTCGGCGGGATCGAAAAAATCCGGTCCTGCCGAAGCCCTTTGCCCCATTCCCGCCATGACCGGCGAATAAGGTTAACGCGGGAATCAGGACAAAGGGGACGCGGCGCATGGCTTGTCTCGAAAAGTTCATTCGGCGCGAACGCGGTTTCGTGACATTCGACTGGATCGTATTGACCGCAATCATCGTCCTGACCGGGGTCTCCGTCCTCGACAGCCTGTCTGGCGGGGTCGAGACGGCGTCGGTCGCGCGGGCGGATCTACGGGGAGAGGCCCTTGCGGAGGTGCTCGCTCCCGAGACTTGCCCGGGCGGGCCGGGGGATGCGTCCGCGCGCGAGGCGGCGCGCATCGCGGCGGGCGGGTCGGGCCCGGTGGATGTGACGGCGATGATGGCGCGAGTCGTGGGCCTAGACGAAGCTGAATTCCGGGCGGAGCGGGCGCGTAATGCGCAAGCGCAGGACCGGGGCGACCGCAATGTCGCGGGGGCGGCCGGTTGCGCGACGGTGCCGCGCGGGCTGGAATAGCGCCGCACCCCGTGCGAATGTCGCGCCGATCCATTTGACGGGGGCGGCCATGGCCATCGACACCTGCATTTTCGACGCCTACGGCACGTTGTTCGACGTGACCTCGGCCGCGCGCGAGACGGCCGAGGCGGGAGATTTTCCCGTGCTGGCCGACCGGTGGCGGGTGCTGGCCGTCGCATGGCGCGACAAGCAACTGCAATATTCGTGGCTGCGGGCCATCACCGGCGATCATGCGGATTTCTGGCAGGTGACGGGCGACGCACTCGATTGGGCGATGGAGGCCGAGGGGCTGGCCGGTGATACTGCGCTGCGCGACCGCCTGATGGGCTTGTACCGCTCCCTGTCTGCCTATGACGAAGTGCTCGAGGTGCTGGAGGCGCTCAAGAACGGCGGGATGGGGACGGGGATCCTCTCGAACGGCTCGCCCGAGATGCTGCAGGAGGCGGTGGCCTCGGCCGGGATCGGGCGGCTTCTGGACCACGTCCTGTCGGTCGAAAGCGTCGGTGTCTACAAGCCCTCCTCGAAGGTCTACGACATGGTCGGCCGGGCCTTCGGCTGCGAAGCAGGGAGGGTCCTGTTTGTCTCCGCGAACGGCTGGGACGTGGCGGCGGCCGGAGCTTACGGCTTCGAGACGGTCTGGGTGAACCGCGCGGGCGCGCCCGTCGACCGGCTGCATGCGCGGCCCGGGCACATCATGGACGACCTGTCGGGCCTGCCCGCCCTGGCCGGGAAGCTGTAGATGCCCGAATTCCGCACCTCCGACAATCTGCGCCTGTGGTACGAGGATCAGGGCGCGGGCGGTGACGGGCCGCCGATCCTGTGCCTTGCAGGGCTGACGCGGAACTCGACCGATTTCGATTACGTCCTGCCGTATCTCGTGGATGCGCACCGGGTGATCCGCCTCGACTACCGCGGCCGTGGCCGGTCGCAGCGCGCGCCCGACTGGCAGACATACGACGTGCCGACCGAGGCGCGCGACGTGCTGGAGCTGCTCGATCATCTGAAGCTCGACCGGGTGGCGGTGCTGGGGACGTCGCGCGGCGGGCTGATCGGCATGTCGCTTGCGGTCATGGCCAAGCCGCGCCTGGCGGGCCTGTGCCTCGTGGATATCGGGCCGGAGGTCGCGGAGGCGGGGCTCGACGTGATCCGCGACTATGTCGGGCGCGACCCGGTGGCGGCCGATCTGGACGAGGCGGCGCTGGGCTTGGCGACGGCGATGGCGGGTTTTGCGGACGTTCCCGCCTCGCGCTGGCGGGAGGAGGCGGAGCGGCGCTACCGGCCGCGCCCCGAGGGGGGGCTGGCGCTGACTTACGATGCGCGGCTGCGCGATGCGCTGTTGGCGGCGCCGTCGATGTCCGATCTCTGGCCGCTGTTCGATGCGCTCGACGGCGTGCCGCTGGCCTGTATCCGGGGAGAGAATTCCGACCTGCTCTCGTCCGCGACGCTGGCCGAGATGGTGCGCCGGCGGCCCGACATGATCGTGGCGGAGGTTCCGGGCCGGGGCCATGTGCCGTTCCTTGACGAACCGGAGGCGCTGGAGGCGCTGAACGAATGGACGATGTCGATCTGAGTGCGCCGTCCGTCGGCCTCGCGGAAATCCGTGCGGCGGCGGACCGGATCGCGGGCAAGGCCCTGCGCACGCCGCTGCTGAACGCGCCGACGCTCGATGCGGCGTTCGGGCGGCGCATCCACGTCAAGGCCGAATGCCTGCAATTGACCGGGAGCTTCAAGTTCCGGGGAGCCTATGCCGCGCTCTCCACCCTGCCCGAGGGGCGCGGAGTCGTGGCCTATTCCTCCGGCAACCATGCGCAGGGCGTGGCGTTGGCGGCGCGGATGCAGGGGCGGGCGGCGGTGATCGTGATGCCGTCGGACGCGCCGGCGGTGAAGGTTGCCAATACGCGCGGCTACGGCGCGGAGGTGGTGCTCTATGACCGGGCCACCGAGTCGCGCGAGGCGATTGGCGCGGGTTTGCAGGCGGAACGCGGGTTGGAACTGGTGAAGCCCTATGACGACCTGCGGGTGATTGCGGGGCAGGGAACCTGCGGGCTGGAGATCGCGGAGGATCTTCCGGAGGAGGTGGGCGAGGTGCTGGTCTGTTGCGGCGGCGGCGGTTTGACCGCGGGCGTGGCGCTGGCGCTGGAGGGACGGGCCGTGGTGCGGCCCTGCGAGCCCGAAGGGTTCGACGACGTTGCTCGATCGCTGACCGAGGGGCGGATCGTGATGAACCCTCCGCGCACGGGCTTGTGCGATGCCGTGCTGACGCCCGCGCCCGGCGAGATCACCTTTCCGATCCTGTCGCGTCTGTGCGGGGCGGGCATGGTCGTGAGCGACGAGGAGGCGTTGCGTGCCATGGCGCTGGCGTGGCAGCATCTGCGCATCGTGGTGGAGCCGGGTGGTGCGGTGGCGCTGGCGGCGGCGCTGTTTCATCACGACGGCGATGTCTGCGCGGTGGCGACAGGCGGCAACGTGGACCGGGCGGTGTTCGAGCGGGCGCTGGCGACCCTTTGAGGCGCGAGGCTGCGTGGGGGCCAAGGATTTCGGTACTTGGTTAGGCGGCGCGGAGGGCGCCGTCTTCAGGTCTTTCAAGGTTGGCGTGGTCCAGAGCGACGCGCGATCAGTCCCCGCGAACGGCCGCCGCGAAGGCGCGGGCCTGCGCGGGCGCCTCGCCCCATTGGGACGCGGGGGTGAAACGTTCGGGCGGCAGGCCCGCCTTCTCGATCAGCGACCCGCCCGAGGCGCGGATCTCGGCGGCCCATTCCTTGACCTGCGCCTGGGCCTCGGGGCGCGGCAGGTCGAGCGCGAAGCTGACCGCTTCGGCATGGATCAGGCCGGTCGGATCGTCGAGCGGGGCGCGCAGGCGGGCAGGATCGGGAACGACCTTTGTCTCGGCCGCGAGGGTGAGGGCGCGGGCGGTGGCGGCGACAAGTTGCGGCAGCGCCAGCCATTCCGCAAACCACGCGGCGCCGTCACGTTGATCGGCATGCGGCGCGTGCAGCGTCTGGACCAGACCGTGCCCGTGAAGCGCGAGGGCGCGAATGCGGCTGGGCGCGACGGGATTGGCCTTCTGCGGCATGGTCGAGGAGCCGCCCGCCGCGCCGAGTGTGACCATCCCGTCCCGTGTGAGCAGGAGCAGGTCGCCGGCCATCTTGTCGAGCGCCGCGAGCGCGCCGCCAAGCCATGACGCCAGTGCGCGGATATGGCTCCGCTCGGCATGGGGGCTGCGGACGGGGTCGCGAAGGGCGAGTCCTTCGGCCAGCGCGGCGCGAACCTGCGGACCCGCGGGACCCATCACCGACAACGTTCCGGCCGCGCCACCGAGCGTGACGATCTCGACCTGTGCGCGAATCGCGGGAAGGGCGTCGCGCATCGCGAGGAGCCCGTTTCCCCAGATTGCGGCAACGGCGCCGAAGGTCGTGGGCGTGGCAATCTGTCCGTAGGTGCGCGCGGCCATCGGCGTCTCGGCCTGTGCCTTCGCCAGCGCAGCGAGCCGGTCCAGCGCGCCGTCGAGCCGCTCCGCGATGAGGGTCAGCGCCTGGCGCAGCCGAAGTGCGAGGCCGGTATCGGTGATGTCCTGACTGGTCGCGCCGTGATGGAGCCATTGCGCGTGTTCCGGCGCCTTCATCTCGTGGTGCATGGCCGCGAGGAGCGCGGGGATGACGACGCCATTCTCGTCCGTCGCGCGGGCGAGAGCGCCAGGGTCGATCTGCACCTCCAGCGTGGCGCGGTGGATTGCGGCGGCGGCGGTTTCAGGGATCAAGCCATGGGCCGCCTGCGCCTTGGCGAGCGCCCCCCAGACGATCAGCATCGCGCGCAGCTCCGCCGTGTCCGAGAACAGCCGCCCGATCTCCGGATCGGTGAAGGCCCGGCCTTGGAGCGCGGAGTCGAAGGGCGTGACGCTCACAGGAAGTCGCTCAGGATGCGGGCATATTCCTCGGGCGCCTCGACGCAGGGAAGGTGGCCGACCCGGCGGATGAGGGCAAAGCGGCTGCCGGGGATGAGATCGGCCGTCTCGCGCACGAGGTCGGGCGGGGTTGCGCCGTCCTCGGAACCCGCGATGGCGAGCGTCGGCAGGCGCAGACCCGAGGTCGGCGTGTAGAGGTCGGTGCCCCGGATCGCCGCGCAGCAGCCGGCATAGCCCCCCACCGGCGTATTCACCAACCGCTCACGCCAGGTTGCGAGTTCGGGACCGGCGCGGAAGTCGCGGCCGAACCAGCGCTCCATCACGCCATCGGCCAGCGGCTCCATCCCCTCGTGCATGGCGGTTTCGATCCGCTTGCTCCACAAGTCGTCGGTGCCGATCCGCGCGGCGGTGTTGGACAGCACAAGGCGGGCGATCAGGTCCGGCCGCTTCACCGCGAGGCCTTGGGCGATCATGCCGCCGATGGACAGGCCGACGAAGGTCGCGCCGGTGACGCCGAGATCGTCGAGGATCGTTTCGACATCGGTGATCAGCATGCCCATTGCATAGGGCGGATCGGGCACATCGGATTGCCCGTGCCCGCGCTTGTCATAGCGAATGACGCGGTGGTTTGGAAAATGCGGGACGATCTCGTCCCAGAGCCGCAGATCCGTCCCGAGGGAATTGGCGAAGACCAGCGGCGGGCCGTTCAGAACCCCGTCTTCGCGCACATGAAGACGCGTGCCGTCTTTGGCGATGATGTGCATGGGCGGCCTCCCTGATTGTCGCCCGGATGGTGGACCGGGTGGGGCAGGAAGGGCAAGGGCGGCGCGGTGAGTTGGCGCGCCCGGAGCAGGCTCTTCGGGCGCGCCTCTGTCGGTCTCTCAGGCCGTTTCGGCGCGACGCTCCTCGAAGCTCATCTCGATGAAGCTGGGGACATGGTCGCCGAGTCCAATGACGCGCCCGCCGCTTTCGCTACCGGAGCGGCCGCGGCCGCCGCGGGATCGGCCGCGCGGTTCTTCCTGCGGCTCCGGCTTCGGGCGCGCCTCGGGCTGCGGCTCGGTGCGCCCGGCGGAGACGTCCTCGGACGCGGCATCCTCACCGCGCTTGGGCTTGGCGCGGGACCGGCTGCGCGTCCGCTTGGGCGTGTCTTCCTCGGCCGCGGCGGGGGCGGGTTCCTCGCGGGCACCGGGTGGTGTCCAGGGATTTTCACCGGTCGGAATGTCGGCCTTCACCAGCCGCTTGATCGCGTCGAGGTATTTTTCGTCGGACGGCGTGGCGATCGTGTAGGCGATGCCGGATTTGCCCGCCCGCCCGGTGCGACCGATGCGGTGGACGTAATCTTCGGCATGGCTCGGCACGTCAAAGTTGAACACATGGCTCACGTTCGGAATGTCGAGCCCGCGCGCCGCAACGTCGGAGGCCACGAGAAAGCGGAGGCTGCCGTCGCGGAAACCGTCGAGCGTCCGGGTGCGGTGGCTCTGGTCGAGGTCGCCATGGATCGGCTCGGCGTCGTAGCCGTGCTTCTTGAGCGATTTGGCGACGACGTCGACCTCGGTCTTGCGGTTGCAGAAGATGATCGCGTTGCGAAGCTCCGGGCCGTCGCGTTCGATGATGGCGCGCAGGATCTCGCGCTTGTCCTTGGCGGTCATGTCGCGGCGCTTGGGCGTGTGCTCCACGAGGATCTGGGTGATCGTGTCGGAGGTGGAGTTCTGGCGCGCCACCTCGATCTTCTCGGGGTTCGAAAGGAAGGTGTTGGTGATCCGCTCGATCTCCGGCGCCATGGTGGCCGAGAAGAACAGGGTCTGGCGGGTGAAGGGCGTCATCTCGAAGATACGCTCGATATCGGGGATGAACCCCATGTCGAGCATGCGGTCCGCCTCGTCCACGACCATGATCTCGACGCCGGTCAGCAGAAGCTTGCCGCGCTCGAAATGGTCGATCAGACGGCCGGGGGTCGCGATCAGGACGTCGACGCCGCGATCGATGAGCTGGTCCTGCTCCTTGAAGGAGACGCCGCCGATCAGGAGCGCCTTCTTGAGCCGGGAGCCCTTGGCGTAGGTGTCGAAGTTTTCGGCCACCTGCGCGGCGAGTTCGCGCGTCGGCGCCAGCACGAGGGAGCGGGGCATGCGCGCCCGCGCCCGGCCCTTGGCCAGCCGGGTAATCATCGGCAGCGTGAAGGCGGCTGTCTTGCCGGTGCCGGTCTGGGCGATGCCGAGAACGTCGCGCCCTTCGAGCGCGGGGGCGATGGCGCCCGCCTGGATCGGGGTGGGGGTGGTGTAGCCGGTTGCCTCGATGGCCTTGAGAACCTTCGGATCGAGGTTGAGGTCGGAAAAGCTCGTCATGTGCGTCCTGTCTGGAGCGGGGCCGGATGCCCGTTCGCTCTGGGGTGGCGGGACGCCTACTTTCACGCGCCCCTCGGGTCGGACCCGCCGCGTCATCGCGATGCGGGTGGCGTCCCGGTATCAAACTTGCGCCCTGCGGTCAACTTGAGGCCCCGTGGAACGCCGGGCGGCTTCCGGGGGTTGGCGCGGGACAACCACAACAGGAGCACGACATGCCGAAGAAACATGGATCCGCGCATTGGGAAGGCGGCCTGAAGGATGGCCGCGGGACGGTTTCGCTGGAATCCGGGGCACTGGACGCGCAGCCCTACGGGTTCAACATGCGTTTCGAGGACGCGAAGGGCACCAACCCCGAGGAGCTGGTCGCGGCGGCGCATGCCTCGTGCTTCTCCATGGCCCTGTCGATGGTGCTGGGCGAGGACGGGATGAAGGCGGAGTCGATCGACACCAACGCCACCGTGACGCTCGATCAGGTGGAGGGCGGTTTTGCCGTCACCAAATCGCACCTTACCGTGACCGTCTCCGCGCCCGGCGCGGAAGAGGCGAAGGTGCGCGAGGCCTGCGAGGGGGCGAAGAAGAATTGCCCGATCTCGAAGCTGCTGACGGCGGAGATCACGATGGACGTGACGATCCGCTAGGTGGGTGCCGGAGGGGGAGCCCCTCCGGCTTATCATTTGAGGACCGGTTGCTGATGCACCGTACCAAAGTTGGGGCGGGATGCGGTGCAAAGAGCCGGTGAGGCAGGCAAACCTGTCGCTTGGACGCTTAGTTGCTAGGTTTGCTATCCGTAAGTGCCGAAAAGTCGCTGAGAAGGGTGTGCCGTTTTCGCAACTGCACCCTGTGGAACGGCCGGGCCCCGAGGGCTCGAAGCCGCTAGCCCGGATAATTCATGAAGCTGCGGACTTGTGCTCCGTGGGATGGTTTCCCCGGTCTCGGTTTTCTTGCGCGCACCCGGTGTTTGCGTCCGGTTGGCAAGCCGGCCGGTGACTTGGGTCTTGGGCGATACGGGTTGATGTTTCTGGGTTTGTCGGGGCGCATGCGTCAGGCTGTTTTCGGTGGGGCGAGGGCGTCGAAGAGAAGGAGGAGAAGTCCCTTTCGGGGACACGAAGCCGGCAGGGTCACGATGATCCGGGTCTTCTTTTCGACGATGGTGGCGGCCAGTTTGACGAGATGCAGCCGCAGCGTGTCGAACTGGGCGCGGCGCCACGGTGAGCGCTTCGGGCAAGCCGCGCGGAGCTTCCACCAAATCCAGTAGGCGCAGCCGTGCAGCATCAGGCGCATCTGGCTGGCGTTCACCTTCGAGCACGACGTCCGGTCTGCTGCGAGGTGGGCCTTCCACGCCTTGATGTGGTTCTCGGCCTGGCCGCGAGCGGAATAGAGCTTCTCGTAAAGATGCTTACCGCGACCGCCCTCGAGGTTGGTGACGATGTAGCGGGTGTCCCGACCCATGGGGCCAACCTCGACGCGGGCGATGACGCGGCGGGGTTTCGACCACGAGCGGGCTGCGTAGGAGAAGGTTTTGAACCGGCGCAGCTTCTGACCCGGCGTCCGGACGTAGCGCGCCGCCGTCGACGCTTCCAGAGCCGAGATGTTCTGCGCCAGACGGCCGTTCTTTGACAGACCGAAGACATAGCGCAGCCCGAGCCTGTCACACAGGTCCAGAACCTGCGGGGTGCAGTAGTGGCTGTCGGCTCGCAGCAGGATTTCTGTCTCGGGCCAATGCCTGGCGATCTGCCGGATCAACCGGCGGATATGGGCCGCGCTCTCGGCTCCCTTGGGGCGGCGGGCCGGGCGCAGCAGTGTCCCGACGAGCCGGCCTTCGCCGTCGAAGACGACGATCGGCTGGAAGCCGAACTCGTCGTAAAACGCATTGAACAGGCGCAGCTGCTGGTGGCCATGCACCGCGTCAAAGGTATCATCGATATCGAGCACGATTCGGCAGACTACACGACTCCCACCCGCAGCCGTCTCGGGACGACGAGATTTCGGGCGACGAGAGGCGTTTCGGGACCGGACCGCATCCATCGTCGGACCTCATCGAAGCCGGTCCGGAACCAGGATTTCGAGCAGTATCCGTGCTTCTTGCGGGCGGGGTATTTGTGTCCCATGAGCTGGGCTGCAGCACGGCAGATGAGGGCGATGGCAATAGCGGTTATGGCGATGAGCAGAGACAACCTGGACGCGAGCGTCAGGCGGGTGTCCTCCAGGTTCAGCCCCCGCGTCTTGCTGTCGGCGAACAGGCACTCGATGAGCCAGCGCTTCTTGTACTGCCGCAGGATGTGCGCGCCAGTGGCTGGATAGGGCGAAGCCACCACGAGAAGCTCGCCGCCCTTG
>NZ_CYPR01000019.1 GCF_001408515.1 Jannaschia seosinensis
TGCTTCCAGTGCTCGGCCGGGAAGTCGTAGAAGGCCAGCAGCTCGTCACGGTCTTTCACCAGCTTGGCCACAGCCTTCTCGTACTTCGCGCCGTAGATTTCGACGAAGAGATCGAAGGCGGCATTCGCCTCCTTCTTCGTCTCGGCCATCCAGATGTCTTGCAGATCGGCCTTGACCCTTTCATGCATGGATTTGGGGGTCGCGCCCAGCACATTGGCGGTCTTGTGAACCCAACATCTCTGCTCGCGCGTGTCGGGGAAGACATCCCGCAGGGCCGTCCAGAACCCGAGCGCACCATCGCCTGTGGCCAGTTCCGGGGGCACAGTCAGGCCGCGCTTCTTCAGCCCTTTCAGCAGGTCGCACCAGCTGTCGGCATTCTCACGGAACCCGTCTGTGATGGCGAGAATGTCCTTCTCGCCGTATTCGTCGGCGCCAATAATCACCAACATACATTGGCGATCGCCGTCCAGGCGTGGCGTGAAGTAGACCCCATCCGCCCAGATGTAGACGTAGCGCTTGCCCGTGAGATCGCGCTTGCGCCAGGCCTCGTACTCCTCCCACCACGCGGCCTTCAGACGCGTGATGGTCGAGGACGACAGCCCCTCGGCATCAGGTCCGAGGAGCGCCGCCAGTGCCTCGCTGAAGTCGCCCGTCGAGATGCCCTTCAGGTACAGCCAAGGTAGCAACTCCTCGACCGACTTCGCCTTGCGCAAATACGGCGGTACCAGCGCCGAGCGGAACTTGATCTTGCTCCCATCTTCATTGCGGCCGCGATCGCGCACGCGCGGGACCTGCACAGGAATGGTCCCGATCCCGGTCATCATCTCGCGCTCGGGCAGAAAACCATGGCGCACAAGACGCTGGCGGCCCTCCTCGTCCAGAAGATGCGCATGCTCGGCGAGGAAGGCGGATACCTCCGCCTGAACCGCCGTTCGCAGAAGCTCCTTGGCCCCAGCTTGGATTACCTCGGTCAACGGATCCGCAGAAAATTCCGATGGCAGTTCGAACGGGACAACGGTAGATTTGGCCATGGTGGCATATCCTTTCTCTTTTGAGACTGACGGCGCGTGAACACCGCCATGATATGCCGCCTACTTCAGGCCATCACCAACTTTCGGACATAACTCGCCGTGGAAGTTCGACACGAAGAGCGTGGTATTCAAAGGCCAGTAGGGTTCTTCGGAATAATAGACCTTTCCAATGGTCCCATAGCGCCCGGTGACAACACCGGGGCCTTGCTTGGCCGGAACTGCGTGGAAGGCTTCGGCTCCTGATGATGAGATAATCGGAACCTGCCCTTCACGACGTTCCTTTTTGGGAAGGTCGAACCCACGTTGGAGCGTCATGATTTCCCCGAGAGGCTTCTCGGTCCAGCTTGAGGTCATTGCGCGAACCCCATGGCGCGCAGGAGATCGGCCACCTTGCTTTCGAGCGCGCCAAAGTTCTCAGTCAATTCCCGCAGCGTGTGCCCATACCGCTCCGTCAGCACCCGCACGCGGGCGGTCAGATGCTCCGTCCGCGCCTCGATCTCGGCCTCGATCAGCCCGGCGATGTCGGTCAGCCATTTGTCATCCACGACCAACGAGCGGATCTCGTCCTGGGTCAGATCGGGATATTTCTTCAGCGTGGCCTCGATCAGCGCCTCCTCGGCTTCCTTGACCGCCTTCTTTGCCGCCGTCTCGGCCGTCATCAGCTTGGCCACCTGCTTTAGCAGTTTCGCCTCCTCCGGCTCGACCGCGCTGTCCTTCATGCGCGCCTTGACCGAGGCTGCCGTCAGCTTGCCCGCCTCGGTCAGCGCATCGGCCAGCAGCCCGCCCTCGGCCCCGTGTTCCTCGACCAGCTCTTCGATCTCGCGGCCCAGTTCTTCGGCCTTGGCCTGCGCATCCTCCAGCTCCTGCTGCATCTGAGGGAAGAAGTGGGCGACGATCAGCCGGGGCGGGACAACATCAGCCACAAGGCGCACCTTGTTCACGGTCAGGTCGGCCTCTTCCAGCCATTTGACCTTGTTGCCATCGACCTCCTTGCGGGCCTCGCGCAGCTCCTTCGCAGCCTCCCAGCCGTCGTGGGCGATGATGAAGACATCGTCCTGCATCACCTCGGCCCAGTAGGCCATGAGCCGCTGATAGGCCTCGTATTGGTCGATGAGCGGCGCCTCTGCGAAGCGAGTCAGCATGTCCTCGGCGATGGTGTGGATCAGCGCCTTGGGCTTGTCTCCCACCTGTATGCCATCCATGAGCGGCGCGTTCTGCCCGGCCCAGCCGTCGAGGATGGCGTGGATTCGGTCGCGGAAGGCGCCGAACTCGGGATGGTTGCGGATGGTAGTCCGGACCTCCTCCGGCTCGACCAGCGGATCGGAATAGCCCGGGCGCGGGTTCGGTCCGAAGAGCGTGGCGCGGATGCCGGGCATTACCTCCCAGAAATTGGCCAACAGGTCGATATCGCGGTTCGGGACGCCGCCTTTCAGGTGCGCTTCGATGTCCTGAAGATCCTCGGGATCGGAGCCGTCGATGTAGCGCGGGATGTTCAGGTTGAAGTCATTGCGCGTAATCTCGGCGTAGGGAACGAGACAGGAGTAGCCGGGGAGTTCGGCCTGCCGGGTGTAGGCGTCGGCGATCTTGTGGATGTCCCGTTCGCGCAGGCGATTCTTGTTGCCGTCCTTCATGAAGCCCCGCGAGGCGTCGATCATGAAGACGGGCCGCTCGGCACAGGCGGCGGACTTGTCCAGCACGATGATCGAGGCGGGGATGCCGGTGCCGTAGAATGAGGTTAGCCGGCAGGCCGATGATCGCCTTGATGTAGCCGCGCTTGAGGATCTTCTCCCGCAGCTCTGCTTCTTTGTTGCCCCGGAAGAGCACGCCGTGGGGGAGGATGACGGCGCCCGAGCCGGTGGCCTTCATGGAGCCGAGGATGTGCAGCAGGAAAGCGAAGTCGCCGTTCTTGTCGGGCGGCATCCCGAGGTCGAACCGCCCGAACCTGGTGTCGCTGGTGAGACCCGATCCCCACGCCTTGGCCGAGAAGGGCGGGTTGGCGACTAGGAAGTCGAACGTCTGGAGCTCTGTCTCGGACGCCTTGAACTGCGGCTCGCCGATCACGTCGCCCTGGGCGATCTCGGCGTCCTCCCGCCCGTGCATGATCATGTTCATCTTGGCGAGGCCGCGAGTGGTGATGTCCATCTCCTGGCCGTAGATGGTCAGGCTGACATCGGCGGCGTCAGCGGCCTTCAGCAGGAGCGAGCCCGAACCGCAGGTGGGGTCGTAGACGGTCTGCTTCGGCCTGGTGGCGCGGTCCACGCCCGCCACGGCGGCGACGACACGCGAGACCTCGGCGGGCGTGTAGAACTGGCCCTTGCTCTTGCCGGACTCGGTCGCGAAGTTCCGCATCAGATACTCGTAGGCGTCGCCCAGGATGTCGTCGCCATCCGCCCGGTTGCGGCTGAAGTTCAGCTCCTCGCGGCTGAAGATGTTGATGAGGGCGGTGAGCGTGGTGACCATCTTGGCGCCGCGCCCGAACTTCTCGGTGTCGTTGAAGTAGGCCCGGTCGATGACGTTCTTGAGGTCGTTCGCCTCGGCGATCCCCGCGATGGCCTTGTCGATGCCTTCACCGATGTCCTTGGTGCCGCGCAGCTTCCGGATGTCCTCAAAGGAGCAGCCCTCGGGAACTTCGATCAGGGCATCCTGCTGACCCGCCCGGTCGGAGACGTACTTCACGAAGAGCAGTGTGAGGATGTAGTCCTTGTAGAGCGACGCATCCATGCCGCCCCGAAGCTGGTCGCAGCTGTCCCACAAGGATCGGTAGATGTCACTTTTCTTGATTGCCATGCCGCGCCTCAATTCCAATGCCTTGACGGGTCTCGCACCTCGTACAGCTTTGTGAAAGTGCCCCGGCAAGGCTGGGACCTGCAAGCACTGTCCAGCCCGCTTCGCTGAGCGGGGTCCTCGTCGGAGTAGTTCGGCAAGAGAAGAGGCTATCCGTTATCCGACAGCGAATGTTCGATTTCCGTTCCATCTCGCCGAGCGCGACTGTCATCGAAGTGTTCAGCTGCCTGCCCGAAGAATTTGCGTCTTTTCGAAGACTTACAAGCTATTCACCAAATCCGGGCAGTCATCAGGTCCGGAGAATATCGGCCCTGAGAGACCGCTTCGGGGGCTCTTGGCGACCGAGCCGGTGCTCAGCCTCACCCACATAACCCTTGAATATAACAAGAAAATCCGGCCGCGGCCGGATCGGGAGAACGCTTTCGCAGTGGCAAGTGGCGGAGGGGATGGGCCTGATTTCCAACCTTCTCCACCTTAAGTCATTGTTTTCATTAATCTCGAATTACGCGTCGCGCTTCGTCCGTCCGTGATCGCGCGCGCCGAAGTCCCATTCGGTAAAGCGAGCCCCGAACCGTTGGTGTCCTTCTCGGATCAATGCGCGTGTGGATTTTGCCCGGCCGCCAGCGCGAGGTGATGGGCTTGGTGATGCATGCCCACCGTCATCACGCCAATGAACCCGAGGGCCCTGAAGCGGTCAGGGTCGGCGCCGGTCACGACCAAGGCCGCGCCACCCGGGATCTCCGCCGCCTGCATGGTCCAGCCCTCGACACCATCCATCGTCGCTGCGTGGGACGAGACCATGGCGCGGATCGAGCTGGTGACGCCCGCGTCCGCCGAAGTCGCCTCGAAGCGGGCACCGCCGTCGATCTCCTCGACGCGGACGCGGGCGCGGAGCGTCACGTTGTCCATGTCGATCAGATGCTGGCGAAGCGCCTCGATATCGACGCGGCTCCAGTCCGTCTCCGGATCCGCCATCAGCTGCGCGACAATCTCCTGAATGGCAGCGAAGGCGGATTGTCCCCCCTCCATGAGCTCTGCGGGCAAGGCGTCCGCGTTCATCCCGTGGCCGCCGCGGGACATCCCGGGCACATGCCGCATCCCGCCATGCTGACCGGCCGCATCCTGAGCCAGCGCGAGACCGGGCGACGCAAGAAGGGTGACGACTAACGCAAAACGGATCATGGGGCCTCCAGTGGGTGCATAGCCCCCTTGTTGCAGAGGATTGCCGATAGCCATATGATCAAGATCATGCCGACGTCGATTTCCTTGCTTTTTCAGGATGCCGGCGACACCGGGCTTGCCGCTGGTGAGACGCTTTTCGCAGCGGGCGAAGATGTCGCCAACATCTACATGGTGCGCTCCGGCAGAGTGCATCTGCATCGCCACACGACGCATGGCGCGCAAATGGTTTTGCAGAACGCGGGTCCGGGCGGGGTCGTCGCCGAAGCCTCAGCATATTCATCCCGGTATCACTGCGATGCCGTCGCCGCCGAGGAAAGCGTCGTCGCAGGCTTGCCGAAATCCCGCTTTCTGAGCGCGCTCGCGGATGATCCAGCGATTGCCGCAAGTTGGTCCGCCATGCTGGCGCGCAGTGTTCAAGCTGCAAGGTTCAGGTCAGAGATCCGCTCCTTGCCGAAGGTCGCGGATCGCCTCGATGCCTGGCTTGGAGAAGGAAACAGCCTGCCCGAGAAGGGCCGCTGGCAGGAGGTGGCCGCCGAATTGGGCATAACGCGGGAAGCGCTCTATCGCGAATTGGCGCGGCGCCGAACAGAGAACCGCGCATGACTTTCGCTTGGTATCTGATCGCGGCATTCGCGGAGAAGCGGGATGCTTCGCCTTCTGGACGTGGGCGCGGCTGGACAAGTCACTGTTCTGGCTGATCCCGGGCATCGCCAGTCTCGCGCTGTTCGCCTGGGTACTCACGCGCGCCAACACCGCCTTGGCGGGGCGCACCTATGCCGCCTACGGCGGGGTCTACATTGCGAGCTCGATGCTCTGGATGTGGCTGGTCGAAGGGCGTCGGCCCGACCGGTGGGACGCCGCTGGCCTCGCGCTCTGCCTGATTGGCAGCGCGGTGATCCTCTTGCCGCAACGAAGCTGATGGGTGGCCAAGCCGCGCGGCAGTCCTCAGACGGCACGGCGACGACCTCGGCGTGGCATCCATCGGTGGAATCTGTTAAAGAACACGACATGAACAACGTGAGATTTTTTGACGGGCTCGTAGAGCGACTGCAGCGAACCGGGATCAGCGCGGACACGCTTCGTCCCACCGGCGCGCTGATGTGGCGCGGCGTTCTACTTGGGACGGCGCTCTATCTTGTTCTCGGCGAAGATCCCGAAGCCAACCTGAAGCTCAACGGCGTTTCCTACATCGTCGCCCTCGTATGGGCCTATTATGACGGCTTGTTTGCCAGAAGGCTTTGGTCGATGGCCTTTGTGGAGGCGATCTTCCTGCATATTCTGGGCGTCCAGGTCGGCAATCTGCTCGCAGCGATCTTCGGCAATCCGCTGCTCGGGACATGAAAAGTGGCGGCCACCGAGAGAGCCATCTGCCTCTCAGCTCGCTGACCTACATCAGGACTCTGCATGAACGGTCGCTTGGTGAAGGTAGCGCGTTGCGGCATGAGATATGGTCCCTCGTGGAGGTCGACGGGGAACGCAAGGTTCTCTTCGAGGCTCAGAGCCCCGGAAAAACTGGCGCTTCGCAGCCCATAGAGCAACGACTGATGACCTTGAGGGAGGCGCTCCGCGGACCGCGAGCGGCTGCACGACAGATCTGGCTGGCACTCGAGGACTGACCTGCGACCCGCATTCGGTGTTGCAAAGCCGACGCCTGGCTCATTCTCCGCGTTGCGGAGGAATGGCGAGGACA
Source organism: Jannaschia seosinensis (assembly GCF_001408515.1). Taxonomy (GTDB): domain Bacteria; phylum Pseudomonadota; class Alphaproteobacteria; order Rhodobacterales; family Rhodobacteraceae; genus Jannaschia; species Jannaschia seosinensis. Next base: position 6,688 of record NZ_CYPR01000019.1, read on the forward strand.
TCGATCTGCGCTGTCTTGAGCACCTGCTCCGTGACGCTTCCGATGAGCATCTTGGCCAGTCCGCTTCGACCATGGGTGGACATCACGATCAGGTCAGCGTGCTCTTCGGTGGCCGCCTTCAGGATCTCGTGCGGTGCTTGCGAAGCCTCGTAACGCACGATCTGTCGTAGCCGAGCGAGATTCGTCGAGGAGAGGAATCGAGCAAGTTCGAGAGCAGCGTCCCGCTGTTCATCCTCGAGATAGTGTTTCTGATCATCTTTCGGGATCGAATGACTGAAGGCGAGACGGAGCGCAGGAGCATCAAATACATAAATCAGCGACGTTCGCGCATGGTCGCCAAGTCCCAGCGCCTGGAACCTCAGCAACGCGTCGCGCGAGCCATCGGACAGGTCAGTCGTCTGCAGCACGTGGCGGTAGTGCCCGGCCGGCGTGGCGTTCGCCATCAGGACCGGGCACTCCACCGACCGGATCGTCCGCTCTGCCGTGGTGCCGACAAACACGTCCCTGAGCACCTGCCGTCGATGCGACCCGATCACCAGAATGTCGGGCGCTGCGTCCGCCACCGCCTGAGCGATGCCGACGAAGGGAGATGCGAGGATGACGCGCGGCTCGCACGCCACGCCATCGACATCCCGAAGCGTTGCAGCCATCTGGCGCAGAAGCGTCGAGGCCTCGTCCCACTCGACGTCCACAATCCGGCGCGGCTGATCGTCGTCGACGACATGGATCAGGAGCATGGCGGCTTCGAACTGGCGGGCCAGCAGAGTCGCGCGCCGCAGCGCCCGATCCGACCGTTCCGAAAGGTCCGTTGCCACCATGATTGTCTTCATCGTCTCCGGTCCCGGGCCTCACTTCTGGGAGCGACGCGCTGCGACGCGTCAAGCTCTGTCTGAATCATCTGATCTGCTCTATAATACGCTATCTTAAGCCAAACTCGGTGAAAAGGCGCCAGCATGTCACGCGAGCAATATCGGACCGTGAAGGAGGTCGCGGACCTTCTGCGGGTCAACGAGGTCACAGTACGACGCTGGATCAAGGACGGCGAGCTCAGGGCGATCGATATCGGCAAGGGATGGCGGATCGGCCCGGACGACCTCGACGCCTTCCTCGAAGGTCACGCGACGCGGCCCGCCGACAGGCCCAATGGCGGCACGGACACATCTCCGGAGGAGTCAGCAGCACAGAAGACGAAGGAACAGAAGAATTGATGGAGGTGATTGTTCAGTCGCCGTTTGCGGAGATCGCCGCGCTTCTCGTGCTTGCCGCAGTTATCGGGTTTCTCGGGATCATCCTGCGCCAGCCGCTGATCGTGAGCTTCATCGCGGTCGGCCTGATCGCAGGTCCCTCGGCGCTGGACCTGGTCCGGTCGGACGAGCAGATCAGCCTGCTTTCCGAACTCGGGATCGCGGTGCTTCTGTTCCTCGTCGGCATCAAGCTCGACGTGAAGCTCATCCGCTCTCTCGGGGCGGTGTCGTTGTTGACCGGGCTGGGCCAGGTCGCGTTCACGTCGATCTTCGGCTACCTGATCGGGCTCGCGCTCGGGCTCGGGCATGTCACCAGCCTCTACGTCGCCGTGGCGCTGACCTTTTCTTCGACGATCATCATCGTGAAACTGCTGTCGGACAAGCGCGAGATCGACAGCCTGCACGGCCAGATCGCGCTGGGCTTCCTGATCGTGCAGGACCTCGTCGTCGTTTTGGCGATGATCGTGCTCTCGGCCATCGGGATCGGCGCGGCCGGTGACGGCGGCCGTGGCGGCGGGTCGGTCCCGATCGTGCTGGCCTCGGGCGTGGCGATGGTGGCCCTCGTCATCCTCTTCGTCCGCTATGTCGCAAATCCGCTGACCGAGCGGCTGGCGCACGCGCCGGAGCTTCTCGTGATCTTCGCCATCGCCATGGCGGCGATGTTCGCGGCGGCCGGCGACATCGTCGGCCTCGGCAAGGAGGTGGGCGGCCTGCTGGCCGGCGTCGCGCTCGCCTCGACGCCCTATCGCGAAACCATCGCGGCGCGGCTCGCACCTCTGCGCGACTTCCTTCTTCTCTTCTTCTTCATCGCGCTCGGCTCGGCGCTCGACCTGTCGCTACTCGGCGCGCATGTGACCGGTGCCATCGTCTTTTCGCTGTTCGTGCTGATCGGCAACCCGCTCATCGTTCTGGCGATCATGGGGGCCATGGGCTACCGCAAGCGCACCGGTTTCCTCGCCGGCCTGACAGTCGCGCAGATCAGCGAGTTTTCCCTCATCTTCGTGGCCATGGGGGTGTCGCTCGGCCATGTGCAGGAAGACGCGCTCGGCCTCGTCACCATGGTCGGGCTCGTGACCATCGCCGCCTCGACCTACATGATCACCTACTCCCATCAGCTCTATTCCGTGTGCGAGCCGCTGCTCGGCGCGTTCGAGCGCAAGGGTACGCCGCGCGAGCCATCCGAGGCCGGGTCGCATCGCGAGGACGGCTACAAGGTGATAATATTCGGGCTGGGCCGGTTCGGCACGGCGATCGGAATGCGCCTGAAGAAGCGGGGCATCCGGGTGCTCGGGGTCGACTTCAACCCTCTGGCTGTGCGTCGCTGGCGCGAACTGGGGCTCGAAACAGAGTTCGGCGACGCGACCGATCCGGAATTCGTGGCCGAACTTCCACTGGCGCGGGCGGAATGGATCGTCTCGACCGTGCCGATCCACCCGACAGGCCTCAGCCACGAGGACACGCGCACGACGCTGATCCAGCTCACACGCACCTCCGGCTTCCGCGGGCGCGTGGCCGTGGGCTCGCATCATCCCAAGGACACAGAGGAACTCTTCGCCTCCGGCGCGGACATGGTGCTGGAGCCATTCCAGGATGCCGCTGACCGGGCAGTGGATCTCCTTTGCGGCGCCCCGGAGGAAGAGCGGACCGAGATCCCGTCCATCGAAACGGAAGAGAAGCAGGCATCCTGATCCATGAGTTCATCATGACCGGTCGACCGAGTTTTCCGGGTCGGATTTCGCGAATGCGAAGATCATCGGCCGCCCACGACCGAGGACGGGCACAACGTCATCGAGTTCGACGCGACGCTGGACTGAGGTGACGCCGTCGCGCGATCCTCATTCCGCGCGCGCGACGGTGGTGCCTTAGAACAGGTCGTCCGGGTCGACCCCGCGCTTCTCGGCGCTTGCGCGGACGGCGTCCTGCAGGGCTGCGCTGCGGTCCAGCAGGCGGCGGAACCGCGCCTCGTCGAGCACGAGCAGCGTCGAGGGGGCGATGGCGCGCACCTCGGCGCGGCGGGCCTTCTTCATCAGGATTGCCATCTGACCGAACATCTCACCCCGCCCGAGCCGCCAGGTCTGCCCGGCGGTTTCCAGTTCCACCGCCCCCGAGGCAATGAAGAAAACGCTCCTGGCGGCGCTGTCCTTGCGGATGATCACCTCGCCGGCATTGACGTAGCGCGTCTCGAGCGCACGGCCGAGTCGCTTGAGCACGGCATCGTCGATCTCGGCGAAGAGCGGGAATTGCCGGACCAACTCTGCCCGCTGCAGCGCGATGTCGAGATGCGGGCGTTCCTCAGCGACGGCCCGGCGCGCATCGAGGTCCTGCATCAGCGCAGTGTAGACCTCGGCGCCGATCAGCCCGTCCTCGCGCATCGCCGTGTATTCCCGCTCCTCGAGCCGAAGGGTCGTTCGCCTGATGAAGCGGCGCTCCAGTTTCTCGGCATAGCCCGGGTATTGCAGGCGCAGCCCCTCAAGCGCGGTTTCCACCGTCTCGATCCGCCGGGCGAGCAGCTCGTGAAGCAGGTCCGCCACCCGCCGGCCGTGAATGCGCCGGATGCGCCCGTCGATGAAGGTGCCCAGATCGCGCAGGATCAGCCGCTGCGAGAGCAGCAGCTCGAACCGGTCGGCGGTCATGCGCGCCAGCGGCCCGGACAGGCGCAAACGACCGTTCAAAAGCACGGCGACACGGAACCCCCGACCATAGGCGACGCTGCGCCGCGCCGCGCGGTTGTAACCGCTTCGCCCCTGGCTGCGCGCGCCCTCGATCAGCCGGTCGGCATCCGACAGGATTTGTTCGGCCATGCGCGCCGAGATCGTCCGGTCGCGCACGCGCTCGATGATCGTGTCGCGCTCGTGACCCGCGACCGCAATCAGGCCGAGCGTGACCCGGTCGCGGTCGAGGATGTCGGCGCTGTCCTCCGCCGATTTCACGGCCGCGTCCAGGCGCACGCCGAACCGCTTGGCCTCGGACCGCACGGTATCGTGGCTCAGCTCGTAGTTCTCGGTGGTGCGCGCCACGTCCTCGCGCACCGTCTGTAGCGCCACGGCGACCACCTGCCGCGACAGCGCCTGGTCGATCGGCGACAGGCGGTCGAGGCCGAGCCAGCCGATCATGGTCCTCAGCGTCGTGCCCTGCACGATGAGGGTGAAGAGCGTGAAACCCGTGGCGAGGATGCCCACGACGCGGCTGATCTCATCCGGCACGCGAAAGCTTTCTGTCACCGCCAGCGCCAGAGCCAGCGTCACAGCGCCCCGCAAGCCGCCCCAGAGGATCGCCACCCGGTAGGGCCGTTCCACCTCGGGGGAAAGCTTCAGCGCGGTCAGCAGCGGCAGAAGCCCGAACAGGATCACTGCCCGAGCGGCGATGGCGGCGAGGATCACCACGCCGACCAGCACAAAATCCTCAAGCCGCACCTCCTCGAGAAGTCGCGGGATCAGCAGCGCGGCGAGAATGAAGATCAGCGCCCCGGCCCAATGCGCCAGCACGTCCCAGATCTCGCGCAGGTTCGCCCAAGCCTGCGGCGGCAGGCGCCCGGGTCCGGTCAGGTTCAGCGTCAGCCCCGCGGCCACCACGGCGATGACGCCCGAGGCGCCGATGCTTTGCTCCGCTCCGATATAGGCGAGGTAGGGCAGCGCGATCGAAATCGAGATCTGAGCCAACTCATGCCGGCTGAAGAGCGCCATCATCCAGACCGCCACCCGCGCCGCCAGCCAGCCCGTGAACGCGCCGCCCGCGATCAGGACCGGAAATCGCGACAGCGCCTCGTCAAGGTCGGGATCCGGCATCCCCAGCATCACAAAGCCCATGAACACGCCGAAGAGCGCGATCGCCGCGGCGTCGTTCAGAAGACTCTCGCCCTCGATGATCCGCGCGAGCCTGCGGGGCGCAGAGATCGAGCGGAAGATGGTGACCACCGCGGACGGGTCGGTCGTGGACACGATCGCGCCAATCAGCAGGCAAGCCGCGAGCGGCAGCGCGCTCGCCCAAGCGAGGGCGTAGCCCACGCTCAGCGTCGCAACGACCACGGCCACGACCGCGAGCACGAGGATCGGCACCCAGTCGTCCAGAATCCGGCGCAGGTTCATCCCCAGCGTCGCCTGGAACAGCAGCGTCGGCAGGAACACGTAAAGAAAGACGTTGGAGCGGATCGGCAGCCCGAGAATGGCCTCGGCCACGGGGTTGAGCGCGTCGGTCAGCTCCGTCCGCAGGAAGAAGATCGCCCCCGCACCGATCAATATGCCGAGCACGGCGAGGATCACACTGTAGGGCATACGAAGGCGCGCGGCGAGCGGCTCCGCCGCGCCGATAACGAGAAACAGGGACGCGATGACAGTGGTGACCAGAACGATATCCATAATCCTGAAATAGCTGGAAATTCAGGCGCGGGGAATCGGCAGGGCTCGATTGTCGCCAAGAAGGGCAAGATTTCCTCGTATTGGCGCTCGATCCGCTTCCGCCGATGGCGAACTGCGCCTGTGAGAAACCTGCCTATGGTCGCCGTTTAGGCAGCAGTCCGGTCATTATCTCGCAGCGGCGTTGCTCCGGCAGCGATGTCCGGAACCCAATCAGGGCTACTGTGCGCAACGATCACCTACCTAAGCCGGTCGTACCCGTCCCTCGGCAGGCGCGGAGCTGATCTCTTACGACAGCATAATCGCTCAGCATCTCCGCGATCGACGAGCCTTGCGGCAGCATCCCCAGTTCCTCGGCCGCCCGTGCCTGGAACTCGCGGCCATACTCGACCACCGGTGGGCACGCCGCGAGCCTGCCCGACTCAGAACCGTCCGTCGCGCAGCCGCTGAGCAAGCTCGTTGCGATCGCGAGGACGGCGAGCCGCCGCATCCAGCATCCGGCGTTGGACATCATTGGTCTTCTCCAAGGTTCCGAGACGTTCGGCGAGGCGGCCCGTGCGTTCGCCGGAGCGCCGGAGTGCGAGCAGGAACAGTAGTACCGCGAGCGCGAAGGCGCCGTAGCGCAGCGCCGCCCGCATCCACAGGCTCGTGGCGATCCCGCCGAGCAAGGTGCCGATCACCGCCGCCCCCGGCGCCAGTCATCGAGCCGGGCGTAGATCGTGACCGCGATGCCGCCGAGCGCCACTGCGATGAACACCCAGCGGAGCGTGTCGAGATATGGCACGAGCGGCAGGATGGCGGACTGGGTCTCGGCCAGGACGCTCTGCGCGACCTCCACGCCCGCAGCACCCAACGTCGCCACACCGGCCGCCCCGCCGCCCTTCATGGTGCGGCTGTCGGCCAGCACTTCGCGCGCGGGCGGCGTCTCGGCTGCAAATGCTGTCGCCCGGACCGGGAACCGCTCGCCCCACTGACGCGCGGGCCCAAGGTCGATATGGATGAACCCCGAGCGCGGATAGAAGCCGAAGCCGAGGAATCCGACCTCGCGCGCCGCCGCCTCGAACGCCACCGGGTCGAGGTTCGTCATGGCGATATCGAAGGCGCCGCCGTCCATGTGCTTCGACCGGGTGGCGCCGCCAACGGCACGGTTGTGCTCGGGGCTGCGATAGGCCGAGCGCACGATCAGCGGCTTGCCCAGCCGGTCGCGCAGCGCTTGCAGCTTGTCGAGCGCGGGTTCGTTGATGAGCAGCTTGCCGGTGCCGCGGCAGGCGATCTCGGCGGGCGAGAAGTTGGGCCAGCGCCAGGTGCCCTCAGGCAAGTCGCGCCAATGGCGGTGGAAGGTCGTGGTCATGAGAATCCTCCGAAAACGAAAAACCCGCCTCAAGGGCGGGCGCGGTTGGGCTGATGGATGGGATGGTGAGCGGCTACGGGCTGCCGCCGAAGATCTTGAGCTTGATGGCGATGCCCGCGAGCAGCGCCAGCATGACGCCAGTGGTGATCATGCGGACGGCGGTCTGCATCGCCGTGCGCCGCACCAGACGAATGCAATCCACGAGGGAGCGCAGATCTCGGATGTCGAGCGCGGCCTCGTCGCCGTCGAGACCGACATCGGCCAGCGCGCGTTTCGCGCCTTCCTCGGCCGCCCGCGCGAGGATCGCCTCGAACTCCGGCTCGGGCATGCGGACGTGGCCCTGATCGTTGCGGCGTACCGTCATGGCATCCTCCTCGTCAGCCGATCTTCGCGCCCCAGAAAGAGGTGTGGTTGGCGGCGAAGTAGCCGTCGGCCGCGCGGAAGTACCCTTGGAGTTCGACGGTGTCGCCCGCTGTCAGCGGCACCATGGTCTGCAGCCAGAGCGCCGTGGCATCGGAGACGTGAGCCCCGCTGATCTCCCCAAATGAGCCGCGGATCTCAGTCCCGCCGTTCAGCACGAGCCGCCCGCTCATGCGCGCCGCGGTGCTGGCGTTGATCTTGTAGAGCAGCGTCGCGCCGAAGAGGTAGGTGCCGTCCACAGGCGCCACGTAGTGGTTGTTCGCGGCGTCGAAGGCCCCCTGATCGTTGTAGTCGGTGTTGTTGAGGCCGATCTTCGTCCAGGTCCCGACGCCGACATAGTTGTCGTAGTTGGTCCATGCCTTGAACCGCGGGAGCCGGGGCTGGTCGACGATGCCGTTGGCGTTGTCGACGCTGAGCCCGTCGAAGAAGGTGCTGCCGTCGGCCGAGACCGCGAGCCGGAAGCGGTCTGAGCCGAACAGCCCGACCAGCGCCTTGGTCACGAAGCCGGTCTGCAACGTCAGCCCGAGATCGTCGCCAGCGGCCTCCTTGTTCATGGTGTAGAACAGATCGCCGGTCCCGCCCTCGGCCACGGTCTTCGCCGTCCAGAGCGCGGCGTTGAGCTTGGCCGAGAACGGGTTCGCGGCGCCCGCCGTGGTGCCGAGCCCCAGCAGCGCCATGTTCTGCAGCGCCGTGGGTGTCGTTCCGATCCAGGCTGCACCGTCGTAGACGAGCAACAGGCCCTCGTCCTCGACCCACGCCCGCCAGCCGGTCCGGGGTGGCAGACGCAGCCACGCGCCATCGGTCCAAAGCGCGACGTTCAGATCCCAGCCCGCCCAGTCGCCCGTTGCGCCGGAGGCGACGATGTATCGGTCGCCGTCGGCGGGGCTTCCGGGTGGCGCGGTCAGGTCCCGGTCGAGGACGGAGAGCTGCACGAGTCCGTCGAGGATCCTCAGCGCCTCGTTTTGGGTGACGTGCTTCTGGGCCTGCGCCGCCAGGATGTAGGGCAGCAGCAGATGGGTCGTGGCATCGGACATGGACGGTCTCCAGAACGAAGAAGGCCGCCTGCATGGCAGGCGGCGAACAGTGGCGCAGCGGTGGTGCTGACGAGCTACCCGCGCTCGGGCGTCTTCCCCGGAATCGCGGACAGAACTGGGTCGGGTTTCGCCGCGTCCCACTTCGCGGTCATCGCGGCCCAGCGATCAATTTCGGCACGGAAGGCCGGGTCATCGATCCGCAGATGGAAGGTGTAGAGCCGATCGACAATCTCGCGCATGAGCGCGCGCATCTCGTCGTCATCGATCCGAGAGACCTCGGACCAGGGAATGCGGTTGCCCTCTGCATCTTGGACGATGACGTCGCTGCCGTCACCGGTGCGCGAGATGGGCGTCCGGCCCGCATGCAGGGCCTCCAACTGCGTGTTGCGCACGCAGGCCACGGCCATCACTCTGGCAAGCTGGGCTGCTATACGGTCTTCGTCTTCAGGGCGCATGACCCAAGCTTACGCCGCAGGATGCGTGCACTTCCAGAACTCATTGCATGCCTCAAAAGGTCAGCGTGACGGTCTTGGGCGCGCCCCGCCCGACGAGGGCGGAGAGCTGGAAGATGCGGATGTCGAGCGTGTCGCCCGGGCCGAGCGCCGCGCCCCAGTCGGCGGTCTGCTGGGCGGCGGTGTAGACCGCGCTGGTGGTGTCCGTGCTCAGCACCCGCTTCACGGTGACACCGTCGATGATCTCGACCTCGTAGGCCTCGGTCTCCTCGGCTATCGGCACCTCGAGCCCGCCCCAGCTGTCGGCCGCGAGCGCGCGGGACCGGCGCGTCCAGCGGAGCGTCAGATCGCCGGACGTGCGAGGCCTGCGCCACGGCTGCTCGACATGGGCGACCGAGAACGGCCGCAGCCCCACGCCCACCGGCATGAATGCCTGCGCCACATAGGTCTCGTGGCTGACCGGACGGCTTGCGGGGCCGATGCGCCAGTTCCAAGGAATGCCGAGATCGGCCTCGGCGATTGGCAGCGAGGCGAGACTGTCGTCGAGCACCACGACCCGCGCGCCGGCGGGCGTCGGATTGCCCATGGCGCTTTCGGTGCCGCGCTGGCCGCGCAGGAGCCGGGTCAGCCGATACCGGCCGGGCGCGAGCAGCTCGGCCGTGCTCGCCTGCACGATCTCCCACACCCCCGGCGCGCTCTCGATGGCCAGCGCGTTCGCTCCGCCAAACAGCGTCAGGTCGGTGACGCTCTCCAGCGTGCCGGTCAGCAGATCGACCACCAGCGCGTTGCCGACATCGAAACGCGAGGTGGGGCCCGGGTAGAAGTCGGAGACCAGTGCCCCCATCCGGGCGCGGGACTGAGCCGTGGTCAGCAGTTCGAACCCGTCCGTCGACGGACTGCGGAACACCGCCATCTCGCCCGGCCAGGGAACCGCGTGCGCGGCGATCAGCGGCCGATGCGCGGGCTGGTCTTCGGTCAGCTGCGGCAAGTCCATCAATATCGCATCCGGCGCGCCGAACACCACGGCCCGCGTCAGCGACGCCGCACGGGGATCGCCGGGCGGCAGGTCATAGCTCGCCCGGTCCTGATGGACGGACTCGATGCCGCGTGCCTCGGCGTCGGCGATAGAGACGAGCCGCAGATCGACCAGCCGTCCGTCATGCGCGAGTCGGATCGCGTCGGCCGGATCGAGGGCGAGGCGCGAGGGCGGCAGACGGAAGGCCGCGGTCTCGCGCCCCACCCACGCCTCCATCAACGCGCGACGGCAGCGGCGCTCGGCCTCCTCGGATGGCACAGCCATCGGGAAGGACTCCGAGGCGATCCGCGTCGTGTCCACGGTGATGCGTTGCGCCTCGACGAGGGCCACGTCGTAATCCTCGTCCGCCCGCGCGATCTGCCACTTCAACGCCTGCGGCAGTTCCGTTTCCTGGCCGCGCGTCAGTTCCAGCAGGTCGCCCTCGCGGGCGGCGACCAGATCGTCGGGCCCGAGGGTAGCGACGGACGCCCGCCCGCGCATCACGAAGCGGATCACGCCCTCGGTCTCGACGGCGTCGAAGCCGAAATGGCGCGACAGCGTGGTGATCGAGGCGCGCGGGCTTTCCAGCGCGGTGATGGCGTAGCCCTCGACCGCGCCCCAGAGGCCGGAGACGTCGATCCTCGACTCGGGCATCCCGGCCCGCAGGCAGAGGTGCCGGACCAGCGCCGCAAGCGACACCGCGCCGAGCCGCCCCGTCAGCCAGTGGCCGAGCCGCCAGTTCGCCCCGTCCGTCCAGACGTCGGTCAGCGCCGGGAAGAACGGATAGGGCCGTGCGTCCCAGGTCCAGGCGGCGCATTCGGGCACCTGCACCATGCGGTCGCCGTAGACGCCAGAGATCGGATTGTTGGCGGCCTCGCCCCACCAGAGATAGGTCGCCTCGAGATAGGCACGCTGGATGGCGTCATCGCGCCAGCCCCGCGAGAAATGCGGCGTGAAGCTCTCGGACGATTTCGGATCGAAGAAGACATTGGGCTGGTTCGTGCCCCGGTCGATGGCGGGACAGCCGAGCTCGGTGAACCAGATCGGCTTGGAGTGTGGCGCCCACGCCGTCGGCGTCGCGCTCTCCACCCCGCCCGGGCGATCGTAATGCGCGTTCGACCACCAGGCGCGCAGATCCTTGTAGCGGAAGACCCACGGCTTGCTGACCGCACCATCCGTGATCGGCGTGCGGACCTGCGCGGTGCGATCCGCTGCGCTGGCGTAGAACCAGTCGAAGCCTTCGCCGCCCGCGATGTTTGCCTGCAGGTAGGCCCGGTCGTAGATCGCGGGCCAGCCCTCGGCCGCATCCGCGTGTTCGAACCCGTCGCGCCAGTCCGACAGCGGCATGTAGTTGTCGATGCCGACGAAATCGATCTCCGGATCGGCCCAGAGCGGATCGAGATGGAAGAACACATCGCCGCTGCCGTCGCCGGGCTGGTGCCCGAAGTATTCCGACCAGTCGGCGGCGTAGCCGATCTTCGTGCTGGCACCGAGGATCGAGCGCGCATCCGCGAGCAGGTCCCGATACGCCTGCACGGCCGGATATGTGGCCGCGCCCGACCGGATCGTCGTCAGCCCCGGCATCTCGGTGCCGATGAGGAAGGCGTCCACGCCGCCCGCCGCCGCGCAGAGATGGGCGTAGTGCAGCACCATGCGCCGCAGGCCCCAGTCGCCGGGCGTGCCTGTCCACGAAACCGTCTGACCCGAGACGCTGAAGCTGGCGGGCGTGGCCGCGCCGAACAGCGCAGCGACCTGGCTTGCGGCCGTGGCGGTCTTGTCCACGGTCCCCGCGAAACCAGCGGCAGGCGAACAGGTGATCCGCCCACGCCAGGGGAACGCGGGCTGACCTGCCTCGGCGGCGTTGTCCGAATACGGGTTCGGCAGCGTGTTGCCGGGAGGGACGTCCATCAGGATGAACGGATAGAAGGTCACCCTCAGCCCGCGCGCCTTCATCTCCTGGATCGCCTGCACCACGGCGAAGTCGGACGGCGTGCCGCCATAGACCGGACGATCCTCTGCATCCCGGCTGACGAGGAAGGCGCTGGCCCGGCTGATGCCATTGACCGACCAGCTGGCGGGCGTGGTCGACTTGGCCGAGACCTCGACGCCGGGCCGCACCTTGCAGGACCCTGCACGCAGATCGTCGCCGAACCAGGCAACGACGAGGCTGACGCTCTCGACCGCAGGCGCCATCGCCTGCAGCCGGTCCAGCGCTTCGACCATGTCGGTGGAGTCGGCCAGAGCGTTCAGGTTCTCGGGCACCGTCGCGCCGCCATCGGTCTTGCGGATGGCTTGCGTCGCGTAGGTGAATTCGCCGGATGCCGGGATCATGGTGACGGCGCGGGTCAGCCCCTCGGCGGTGTCGGGATCGGCCAGTGGGCGGAACACCTCGAAGGAGAGCTGCGGCAGGCGGTTGCCGTAGGTCGAGAGCGCCAGCTCCTCGAAGACCACATAGGCGGTGCCGCGATAGGCGGGCGTGTTGGCGGAGCCCATCTTCGCCGCGATGAACGGATCGGGGCTCTGCACCTCGTCGCCGGGATACCAGCGCCACGTGACGCCGGAGAGGTCCATCGGCTTGCCGTCCGCCCAGATGCGGCCGATCCCGGTGATCGGGCCCTCGCACAAGGCCACCGCGAAGCTGGCATAGTACAGATACTCCGTCGTTTTGACCTTTCCGCCCCCGCCGCCCTTGCCGCCGCCCTGCGTGGTGGTCTTCGTCTCCTCGCGGAAATCCGTCGCCCAGATGATGTTGCCGCCCATCCGCATCCGGCCATAGAGCCGCGGGATCACCGCGCCTTCGGTGGCCGAGGTGATGCGCAGCGTGTCGAGCCGCGCACCCTCGATGCGCTGCGTGGGCGCCAGCGACGAGATGATCCAGCTGTCGACGACCGAGCCGATACTAGAGCCGATGAAACCGCCGATGGTCGCGGCGCTGACGCCGAGGATCGCGCCGCCGATGCTGCCGCCAATGGCGGCGCCAGCGGCACCAAGAACGAGCGTTGCCATGGTCGGGATCTCAGCGTTGCGGAAACAGGAAGGCGAAGGCGATGCGTCGCCGCCAAGATTGGGTTAGCGCCTCCTCGATCACGCCGAGCCGCTCGTAGGCATGGAGGAAGGTGGCGGGACCGGTCAGGATCCCGACATGCTTGGCGATGGCGCGGGGCTTCATGCGGAAGAGGACCAGCGCGCCGGGCCCAGCCTGGGAAGTCGGCACCTCGATCATCATCCGGCGCGCGCCTTCCGCCAGCACCTCGCGCGGACCGGTCTCGCCCCAGTCGCGGCTGTAGGGCGGGATCGGGAACGGCTCGGGGCCGACGACCTCGCGCCAGACGCCCCGGGCGAGCCCGAGGCAGTCGCAGCCGACGCCGCGCAGGCTCGCCTGGTCGTGATACGGCGTGCCGAGCCAGGAGCGTGCGACGGCGATGACGCGTGCGGGGTCAGCGGAGATCACAACACCGAACCCTCATGCCCGCCATCCTTGGTGGCGTAGCGCAGCACCGCATCCTGGCCGGGAATGTGCGGGAAGCCGCGGAAGTTGGCGGTGTTGGCGAACTTCGCGCCGCAGGTCTCCATCCGCTTGTCGCAGCCCGCGCGGATGGTGAAACCGTCGCTCTCGGCGATCGCGCGCACCGGCGCCTCGAGCAGGGTCAGCACGGCGATGCCATCCGTAACGTCATGGCCCAGCACCTCGGTGCGCCGCCCCGCGTTCGCGCCGCTGGTCCACTCGACCGTGCCGAAGGTGAACCAGCCCGCCTCGAAGCCGCCGAGGCCGGAGGCCGTGAGCGCGCGATCGCGGAGGACATCGAGCACAACGCCCGTGCCCTTGTAGGCCGGATCCTCCAGATCGACTCCGCAGCGCGCATCCCCAAGCGCGGCATCGCAGCTCGCCTGGAACGTCCGTCCGACCGTCTGGCCGAGGACATGGGCGAGCGAGCGGACTTCGGCGACGAAGGCGAGCCGTCCGCGCCGGATCTGTCCGATGGCGCCGCGGCGCATCAGCACGCGCTGGCTCATGTCCGCCCAGTTGACCCGCCAGACCTCGACCTCCGCATTGTCCCAGCGGCCGTCGAGGATGTCGGTCTCGGTGATCCGGTCGGAGGTCAGCACACCCTCGGCGTCCTGCGCATCCACCGACAGGTCGGAGCCCGAGCGCACCTCGGAGGCGGTCAGCCCGCTCTCTGGCTCGAAGTCGGTGCCGTCAAAGCTCAGCGCCCGGTCGTGGTCGGTGAAGCCGAAGGTCACGCCGTCGGCGCGGGTGATCCGCCAGCACCAGGCGAGCGTGGTCGTGCCCTCATCGAGATGGGCTTGCAGCGCGGGCGAGAGGGATTTCATCGCCGGATCTCCACGAGCGGGATGGAGGTGATCGAGCCGAGCCGCTCTGTGTCGAGCGTAACGTCGAGCGCGTCGGTGTCGAAGCGGACGGGGACATCGAAGGCGAAGCCCGCGGTGATGGCGACGCCCGCTGCCGGGGCGGTGTCGAAGGCTACGACGCCGGTGGTCGTGTCAACGAGCCAGCCGCTGCCCTGCTCGATGCCATCGAGCGCGATGCGGACAGACCCTGCCACCGGCTTGATGATCGTCCGCACCCATGTCTGGCTGCCCGACGCGTAGCGCTTCACCAGCTGGAAGGCGGTGGTCGTTCCGTCGCCAGTGCCGATCGGCTGATCGGTCGGAGCCGGCGTCTGCGACGGCAGGCAAGACTTGTGGTCGGCCCAGTCCTTGAACCGGAAGCCGTGGAGGCGGCCGTTGCGCGCCTCGAAGAAGGAGACGACAGCCGCCAGGTCGTCGGCGCGGCGGATGCCGTAGGCCACGTCATAGCGGCGGCGCGAGTTCGCCCAGCTGGCGTTGCGCTCCTCGTCGCCGGAGGCGAGCTCGACGATGTGCGTGCGCCGCTCCGGACCGCCGCGCGCCCCGCGGCTGATGTCGTCCGGAAACCGGACCTCGTGGAGCGCCATCAGAGCCCCCTCCGGCCGAGCGAGACGGCGCGGGCGATGTCGGCCGCGACCTGCGTGCGGGACTGCCGGAAGCTCTCCGCGTCGCGAGCCATGATCGTGACGTTCACGCCGCCTGCGCCGTAGTTCTGGGCCTCACGACGCGAGAGCACCCGCTCGCCCCGCTGCAGGATCGCCGGCACTTCGTCGTGCCGCAGCCCGACCGCGCCGCCGGAATGCATCCGAGGCGCCCCCGCGAAGGCGAGCGCCGGGATCATGCGCGCCGGCGCGGGAGCGCCGACTATGCCACCGCCGTGCAGCACGTTCGCGAACACGCCACCGGCTCGGCCGAGAATGCCGCCGAGCGCGTTCGAGAGCGGGCCGAGCATGAAGCGCCGGGCCGCGAGCTTGGCGAGATCGGCGATGAGCGAGGTGACGAGATCGTGCACGTTCAGCTTGCCCGTCTTCACGAACTCGCCGACTGCAGTCTCCGCGCTCCGGAAGGCACTGACGAGACTCTGGCCGATATCGCCGCCGATCTCGCGCGCTTTGCTGGCATAGTCGCTGAGCGCGGCCGTGACCGCCTGCCATCCCGTGACGGCCGCATCGGTCGCTGGCTCGGCGGCAGCTGCAGCCGCCGCCGTGGCGGCGCTTGCATCCGTTGCGGCGCTCCCGGCGCCGTCGAGCGCCGTTTCGAACCGCTCCGCAGCCTGCGTTGCCTCTGTCAGCGCGGCGTCCGCACCGACTTCGTCGTCGCCGCGCATCGCGTCGCGCAGTGCCTGCATGGCGGGGCCGACGCCGTCGAAGGCGGAGGCGCGCGTAGCGGCCGCCTGTCGGCGGAAAGCCTCGGCCGAGGCGCCGGCATTGCTGGCGGCGTGCCCGAGCATCGACGCGTAGCTCTCGGCCCCGAACCAGTCGATCCGGGTGTCCGCGCCGATCTGTTCGGCTACGGCGTTGAAGGTCGGGCCGATCTGCCCGAGGAAGTCGGCCCACTTCTGCGAAAGGAAGGCCATCAGGCGCAGCCAGATCCCCTCGACGTCGGCCCGCAGGGCCCGGAAGTCGTCGACGAAGGAGCCGGCCGTGGCCTTGATCCCGTCCCAGACCGCTTTGGCCACGGCGCCCATCAGTTCCAGCGCATTGCCGAACCCGCCGGCGCCCCGGACCAGCTGAGTGAACTGGTAGATCAGCTCGCCTGCGCCGACGATCAGCGCCCCGATGCCAGTGCGGATGAGCGCGCCGCGGAGGACCACGAGCGCAGTGGCAAGGCCGCGAACGGAGAATGCCGCTGCAGCCAGCCCCGCCACCCATCGCCCAGCCATGAAAGCGGCGAAGGTGCCGGCATAGGTGACGAGCCGGCCCAGATTGTCGATGAGGGCTTGGAATGCGCGATGCAGCACCCCGCCCGAGGAGGCGAGCCGAACGAAGGCATTGGCGAGATCGGTCACCACCGGCGCCAGCGCGGCGCCGATCTGGTTGCGCATCCCTTCGAAGACCTGGCCGACACCGATCAACGCGATCTGCGCCCGGCGCATGGTCTCGATGGTGCTGGAATCCATCACCGCACCGAGATCCTCGGCCTGCCGACCGAGGCGCTTCATCTCCGCCCCGCCGTTGCGCAAAAGCGGCAGGAGGCGGGTGACGTCGCTCGCCATGGCTTCGAGGTAGAAGGTCATCTCCTGCTGCCCGAGCCCGGCGCGCTCGAGGCTATCCACGAAGAGCTGCAGGGCCTCGGGTCCGGACAGCCGCGCGAACTGCTCGGCGGTGACGCCGATTTTGGGCGCGACATTCTCGAAGAAGTCCGCCATCGGTCCGCCGCCGGTCTGCAGGAAATCACCAACGCGGTCGTTTACGTCCTTCAGGATGTCGGCGAGCTTTTCCTCCTCGATGCCGACCGTTCGGGCGGCGCCGGCCCAGCGCTGAAAGGCCTCCGGTGTGGCGTTTGCTATCTGCGCGAATTCCCGCGTCTCGGCAGCTGCGCGGATGGTGGCGTTCGCGATCGCTCCCATAGCCGGGATGGCGGCGGCGACAGCCGCGCCCATCGCCACGGAAATCCTGCGCGAGAAGCTCGCGAGCCGCCTGTTCGCCGCCTCCATTTCGTGGCTGAGGCGGCCAAAGCCCTTCGCTCCGGCATCGCCGACGCCCTCAAGTTCGGCGCGCACCTGCCGCCCGCCGACCGCGGCGAGGCGGACGCTAACGCGTTTCTCGGCCATGCGAGACTTCCATCTGCTCGTTGAGCTTTGAGACCATCACCGCTTCGATGAGCGGCAGCAGTTCGGCCGCGGCGGCGGGCGGCACGCCGAGGGCATCACCCAGCGCCAGTGCGGCGGTCAGGTCCCAGCCGACGATTGCGCCGGGCAACACGCGCAGCTGACCGCCGAGGCGGCCGACCAGATCCCAGACCTGCCAGCCCTCATGCGTGAGCGGCCGGTTCAGTCGCGCCGGGCAGTCCGGGCACGGCCCTTCACAGGCTTCGCAGTATCGGTCGCCCCCGCCGAAGGACCATTCGGCGAGAGCGCAGAGGCGTTTTTTTCCTGTTCCAGCAGCAGGCCTTTGGACACGTAGGTCAGCTGGAAGGCCTCGAAGATCGGCCAGACGTCGAGCAGCGCGTCGATGGCCTCCGGGCTCGGTTCGATGGAGTTGCCGTCAGCATCGCCCACCCCCTCCCAGGCGAGCACCGCCCGCCGCGCGAGAGACTTGGCGAAGGCGACGGCGCGTTCCTCGTCGGAGGCTTCCTCGGGCAACCCCTCGACGGCGGGATCGCTGCGGGTTGAGACCATCAAGGCGGTGGTCAGCGGGCGCAGCTGCACCCGAACGCCGGGGGCGAGATCGTGCCAGCGCGGGGCGTTGGTCAGGTCGAGCGTGAGCATCAATACGTCTCCACATCATTCACGAGGGTGGCAGTGCACATCCGGCCGACCACGCTGTCGCGGGCGGCCTGCCAGTCGAACGTCGCCTGCACGCCCTGCGGCCCGGAGATTTCGATTCGGGGTCGCGGCAGGTAGACGGCGTGCACGGTGAAGGTGAAGCTTTCGCCGGACGGCAGGACGTAGGCGAATTCCATCTCGCAGGCATCGCCGTTGATCGCCTGCGTGACCAGCGTGCTGTCGGCGAAGCGCACCTCGATGGAGCCGGTCAGCGCGGCGATGGACGGGTCCGCCCCGTCGATCCGGCCGTCGGCGCGGATCGTCTCGATCCGGTCGAGGTTGTTGGCATAGGTGATGTCGGCCGAGACCACGTTGCCGAGTGCCGAGCCGTTCCGGGCGATCGACCCGTTGAAGTGCCCGAAGCGCTTCAGCTCCAACGCGTCCGGCGTCCCAGCGCTGCTCGTCGTCCCGACCGTCTCGCCCTGCGCGACGAGGCGCGCCGTGGCGGTCAGCAGGCCTGAGCGCTGCATCTGCCAGTTCAGCTGATCGAGCACGCAGCCCGAATACATGGCGTAGCGCGGCACCTCGGGCATGCCGGTCTCGATCGAGAGGCTCGGCAGCGTCCAGGCGCCAGACTGGAACTCGTGGCTGTAGGGGGCTTCGGTGCCGGTGGTCGTCGGCGCGCCGAACGCCGCCTTCAGCCACAAACCGAAGGCCTCGGCGTCGATCGGCACGACCACGTCGCCATCGGCCGTCACGGCGTCCTTGATCGGCGCCAGCGGATCGCGGCCGTAGCCGAGCAGTTCCGAGTTCAAGAGCGGCTGTTCCGCGCCGAGCGAGGCGCTGGCGAAGGGCATCTTCGTGAAGCCGCTCGCGGGCGGCGTACCATAGATGGTCTCGAACGCGAGCGCCATCTGCGCTCGCGCCCCTTGGGCGCGTGCCATCGTGTTCTCCTTGAATGGTCGGGGTCAGCCGAGCGGGTCGGCCGTGGTGTAGTGCAGGACGACGGGGATGACGGCGGCCTTCAGGCTCGCCGCGCCCTCGACCGGCAAATCGACCGGCCGCGGCGCCTCCGCCTCGACCCAGTCGCAGAGACCGCCCAGCGTGCGGTCGACCACGAGCGCGGCACCGATGCTGGCGGTCAGTGTGTCGAAGTCTGCGTCGCGATTGGTGCCCTGCACGACCGCTTCGATCTCGGCTCGGTGCTGATAGTGGTACCTCAACGGCGACAGCGTCACCTCCGGCTCCCCCGGCTCGCCGTCGCGCAGGATCAGCAGGCCATCGATGGGTACGCGCTCGGGCAGAACCTCACCGCGCAAGGTAGTGGCGGGCAGCGCCGAGAGCCGCGCGTGCAGCGCGGCGAGGATGGTTTCGCGAGGGGTGGGCATGTTTCCGTCTTCGTATGGAAGCGGTGAAAAAGGTCAGAGAAGGTCGCCGAAGCTCGCGATCTTCAGTCTGAACCGGTGGTTCGCCGCCCAGTCGTCCTTGATGGCGTCGGCCTCCTCGACGCTCAGGAGACCTTCCACGATCATCTGTACAGTCAGGTCGGCTGTCCCGAGAACCACCAGACCGTCGTTGATGCGACGCGCTTCGTTCGCCGCGCGCTTGTCGTCCAGAGCGAGACCGGCGCCGATCGAAATGGCGTGCGCGATCGTGGCGCTTTCACCGATGCCGAGGCGCTGCGTGCCGGTCAGCTGTCCGAACATTTCGAGGGCAGCGTCGTCCTCCACGCGGCAGACTTCGCAGCATCCGGCGGCAACCGCGGCTTCAAACCGGGCCAACTGATCCCCGTACACATCGGTGATCTCGCCAGCGGCATGGTCGGTGACCAGAAACTGCGGCGACAGGTCCCGGATTAGACCCATCCGGTCGATCCGAAGGAAGTTCACCAGTACGGACGTGTCTGTGACGAGGACAATTGGCGGCGGCGCAGGCATCTTGGACGTCACTCGGCTCGCGCTGCTTCCGCAAGTTCGAGCAGCTTGCGCCCGTCAACGCCGACGGTCTTGCCTACATCGAGAAGGCGTCCTCGGGAGATTTCGCCGAGCCGATACGCCTCGAGCGCCAGGTGGGCCACGCGGCTGCGAAGCTCTCGGGTTCCTCTGGGGCCACGGACTGGCTCCTCAAGATCTTCGAACAGGTCCAGTGCCCGCAAGTAGTCCTTTCCAGCATTCTCCTGTTCCGGCGACAGAAGCAGGAGGCTTTCCGGTTGATTGATGTAGCGAAGGCTCTTCAGTCGATAGACCGCCGCCTGATAGCTCACGCCGAACCTGTGCGCGATGAACGCGACGTCCTGAAAGCCGATCGTCTGGGAGCGCGGCGCTGGACGTAGTTGGCCCTGTATGCTGCCGCCCGTCGCCACATCGAAGACGATCTGATCCGTGCGCGCCGGCTGACCCTTTCCAAGCTGGCGCAGTTCCTCTTCGAGCCCCGCCTCAGGAAGCAGGAAAGCCGCAGCGAAAGCATTTGCCCGCTGCTCAATCCGTTCACGGCTGTTGTCTGCACTGCTGACGCCGACCACCCGGTTCCGATCCATAAGGGCATGCGCGTATTCATGCGCCAGCGAGAACCGCTGGCGGGCGCGCACATGTCCAGCGTTCACGAGCACGGCCATGCCAATGCTCGGATGATGCAGGAACAAGCCGGACATGGTGTGCGGAAGATCGACGACAGATGCCCAGATACCCTGATCGCCGAGCAGTTCCGTCATGTCGGCAATCGGAGAACTCCCGAGCTCAAGGCGTCTCCGTTCCTGTTCAGCCACCCGCTCGCCTTGGGCGACGGCATCCCCGGTCGATCTCGGTACCGGCTCACGATACGCCGGCGGCCCGTCGCGCTCCTCGCGCCCCAGCAATCCCTCCAGGCTGACACCTTCGCGGCAGATTTGCACGCAGCGGTCCACCTCGATCCGGATCTCCGGAGCCGCGTCGAGGCCCGGCGCAATTCGATGCAGCGCCACGACGACGTCCTCTTCGGCGTCCGGCGCGTCCGCGAGGAACCAGCTGACCGGGCGACGATAGAGGTCCGCAAGCCGTGCAAGTTCCATGGTGGACACTGCGCGGTTCCCTCCTTCGATCTGCGTGACGGCCGTACGGGGAAGGCCGAGCGCTTCAGCTGCTTCACCCTGACTGATTGATGCGAGTTCTCGTGCCTCCCTCAGCCGACGAGACATTTCGGTGCGGTTCATGACGGGTTCCTCAGGTGCGCGTGTCGGGCTTCTCCCGGCCCAC
The DNA here is from genome assembly GCF_001408515.1 of Jannaschia seosinensis. Taxonomy (GTDB): domain Bacteria; phylum Pseudomonadota; class Alphaproteobacteria; order Rhodobacterales; family Rhodobacteraceae; genus Jannaschia; species Jannaschia seosinensis. Next base: position 27,581 of record NZ_CYPR01000019.1, read on the forward strand.
ACTTGGGCACAAGATAGGCTGAGCGAACTCTAAGGTCAAATTCTTACTTGAACGTTCGATTGCAGCATACCACATCCTGGCCATGCCACCGAAAGGAGGTGATGGGCATGGCAGGCAAGAACCAGCACGTTGTTCGGCGCGAGGACGGATGGGCCGTCCTCGGCGCCGGGAACAGCCGCGACACGGCGCGGTACGGCACTCAGGCTGAGGCAGTCGATCGGGCCACGGAGATCGCGCGCAACCAGCAGAGCGAAGTTCTGATCCACGGACGTGACGGGCGGATCCGCGAGCGCAACAGCTACGGAAACGACCCGTTCCCGCCACCCGGGTAAGAACAGCGCGGAGGACCCATGAGGCCCTCCGCGCGACCGTTCTCGTCTCAGAACCGCTCCTTCACCCAGTTCTCCACGACCAGTCCCGGCACCGCACCATGTGCGCGCTCCGCGTCCCGCGCCAAGTCGAGCCGCTTCGGCAGCTTGACCTGCGGCACCAGCAGAAAGATCGGCGCGGTCACCTGGCCGCGGCCGGTCTTCGAGCGAGACGCCACTGCCTGGCCTCGCGTGTTGAGCCGCGCCTTGTCGGCTACGAGCAGGCTCGGCCCCCGACGCCGATAGACGAACCGTAGGCGCAGCCCACGTCGCCGCTCCCACTCACCGGGGGTGATCCGCCCGCCGCGAAGCCCGCGACCGGCGGCCTCGGTCGGGATCGCCAGCCAGAACCCGTCCTTCGAGCGGATCAGCGGTCCCGTATCGTGGGCGCCGACGATGACCGGGGCCTTGGACCAGACCAGCGCCGCGGCGTCCAGGCTTTCGCCCGCCTTGGGGAAGCTCTGGCTGCGGATCGAATTGGCGAGCCGGGTGCCGAGCCCCGCGCCGGTGATCTGCAACCGCCACGCGATCTTCAGCCCGCTCCCGGCCTCGCGCATGGCGGCGGTCACGGCGCGTTCACCCGCCGCGACCTCGGCCGCCATCATCGCGACGATGTCGGGATCGATGTCGAGCTTCAGTTTCACGCGGGCCTCAGATCGACGGTCCAGACAAGCCGTTCGCGATCGCGGACGGGCTCGCCCTGAATGAGGAAGGCCTCGCCATCGATCTCGATGCGGTCGCCGGGGCGCGGGCTCGTCACCTCCGCGACGCGCAGATCGACCCGGGTGGTCTCGGACCAGAGCCGCGCATCGCCGAAGTCGCTGATCGCGTCGGCGCGCCGGGCGACGACGCGCACCAGCACGGGCGCGCCGCCGTCGGCTATGTAGACTGCGTCCCGGCCGATGTTCGGATCGGCGAAGAGCGCGCCAACGGCGGCGGCGAAGGCCGACATCAGAAGGAGCCGTTCAGGCGCACCCGGCCGATCAAGTCGCCTGCGCCGCCCGCGACCGCCTCGACGGCGACACCTACAGCCGTGTTCCCCGTCGCGGTCTTGGTCGCTTCCTTGTTGGTGTTGTCCCAGTAGACCTTGTCGCCGGCCGACCAGGTCTGGGAAGCGACCTTCTTCAGGTCGAAGACGCCGACAAGCGCGACCTCGACGCTCTCGCCACTCGCGGCATCGCCGGACGCCACGCCGAAGATCGAGCCGACGAGCAGGCCGTCGCCGGAGGCAACGGCATAGGGCGCGGCGAGCGTGATGGTGTTGCCGGGCTGGACGTAGTTCTTCATCGCAATAGTCCTTCACAGAACGACGAAGGGCGGCCGTGGCCGCCCGTCTCGTCAGGGTTCAGATGTCGGGGACGAGCGCGGATCAGGCGCCCGGGTTCTTGTAGAGGCCGCGCCAGTCGATGGCCTTGGCGCCGAAGTCGAGGCGGCACTTGATCTCCACCCCGTCGACGTCGAAGCCGTTGCGGGTCTCGATGTACGCACCCTGCTGGCCCTCCAGATAGGCGTACTCGATGGTGTCGATCTGGTTCGGGCTCGCGGCGAGGTACCAGGCAGTCTCGCTCGCGGCGTCGAGCCGTGGCTCGCTGATCGGCGCCAGGGTCCGGATCGACTGTGGCACGACGCTCGCGCTCGACGCGGGCACCAGGTTCTGCGCGACCAGCTGCTCGGCCTTCAATTCCAGCGAGGCCGGCACGATCAGGAAGGCGGGCCGGATGTTCAGCACCGTCTTCTTGTCGAGCCCGGTCTGCTTCGCCATTGCCGCGCGGCCCGAGCCGACCGCGTCGACGGCGAGCGCGGCGCCGCTGCCGGCGAGGTTCTTGTGATCGGCGTGGAACAGCGCCTTGCCGTCGGCCATCGCCGGATTGGCGGTGATGATGCCCCAGACCACATCGCTCTCGAGCTGCGCGATCGAGTTGCCGTACATCGCGGGGATGCGGGTGAAGGCGTCGAGGTCGTCATTGATCAGAACCTGCCGGGTGATGGCGACCACCCGGCCATAGGTCTTGACCTTGTAGCTTTCCTTCGACTCGCCCAACGTTCCGCGCTTGAACTCGCCGCTCTCCCCGACTTCGAGGAGCTGCGGCGCTTCGCCGAGCTGCACCCGGTGCATGGCCTTGAAGTCAGTGGCGAGCACCTGCCGGCAGAAGAGCGCGAAAGTTCGCGGATAGGCCTCGTAGGCCTGCCGGAGCGTCTTGTTGGTGACCGCCGAGAGGATCTCGGGGAAATCCGAGGTCGTGTGGAGCGCGCGCGTCGCCACCTCGTCGCGCGACAGGCCACGCGTGTTCACGCCGGCGTCGGTGAGACTCTCGCGCGCGAGCTCGAGCAGCGTCATGCCGCGGTACTGGCGCGCGGCATCCTCGAGCGGGAAGAGCGTCGGGCTGTAGCGGTGCAGGAGCGCGCTCGCTACCGCATCGCGGCGGGTGACGCGCTCGTCACGGCCGCCGAGCGGCACGGAGACTTGGCTGAAGGTCCGCGTCTCCTCGGACTTGGCCGCGACCTGATCGAGGATCAGGCGGCGCGCCTCGTCGATAGCCACGCCGCGCTTGACCAGATCCTCGGCGAAGCCGCGCTCGAGGCTGAGCCGGCCCGCCAGGTCGTAAATCGTCGAGACGCGGTCGCGCTCGGCATCGCGGGCGCGGGTCACCAGCGCCTCGGCATCCTCGCCCTGTGAGGCGGTGCCCGGCTCCGGTTTCGCCGGCTGCTGGCTCTTCGTCTGGGCGCGGGTCTCGCTCGCGCCGTCCTTCGGCTCGGTCACGGTCGTCTTCTCCTCGGTCTCGACCGTCTCGGTCGTCTCATCTGGGGTCTTCGCATCGGCGTCCTTGGCCGCCGGGCTCTTGGTCTTGTCCGTCATCGGGCTGACTCCTGTGGTGGCGATGGGCGCGTGCCGGCGATGAAGGACGCAGTCGTGAAGCGGGGCATGGCTGCGGAAGCCGGCGGCGGGATCGGCGCCGACCGCCACGGCGGAGACCTCGAACGGGGTCCAGTCGACCGCGCGCCAGAGTTCGCGACCGCCCTCGGGCTTGGAGACCTCGAAGCGGTGGACCTGGTAGCCGATCGAAACCGCGCGGATGTGCCCGTCCTGGATGTCGCGCCAGATCGGCTCGACCTCCGCGCGTTCCGAGAGGCGCACGAGGGCGACACCCCGGCCGTTCTCGATCCTGGCCGAGCCCGGCACGACCGAGCCGATCACCGCATCGAGCTCGGTCAGCTCGTGCACCTTCAGAAATGGCGCGCCGGCGTTGAGCCGCTCCAGCCGGACATGGTCCGGGTCAAGGCTCAGCTCCTCGTCGTAGGTCTCACCGAAGAGCGTGATGCGGCGGACGCGAGCGCCGGCCGACCAGACCACCTCGACGGTGCGGGACTCCGGCTCGGCCGTGCTCGGCGCAAGCTCCGCCGCCCGGCGGAGCGCCGGCAGTTCGATCATCGTCTCCATGGATCAGTCCTGTTCAGCGGCGTCGGTCTGCGCCGGGTCGTTGGATTGCGCGCTGCCGGTCTTAGTGACGCGCCGCGGATCGCTGTCGAGCACGAGCCCGAGCGCGTCGAGCTTGGCGTTGGTCGCCGCGATCTCGGCGAGCACGGCATCGGGGTTGCGGCCCTGCTGGGCGATCACCTCGGCGAGGCTGGTGGTCCCTGAGCGAATCGCCAGCAGGTTCGCCATCGCGTCCTTCTGCGGGTCGACCGCCTCGAACTTCGGCGGCGACCATTCAACCGGTATGTCGGGGCGCGGGATCTGGCCCGTTGCCCATGCGGCTTCGGTGAACCACCGCCAGACCGGCTGGCAGAGCATCGGAATGAAGAGCTGCCACTGCACGGCGTCGATCTGGCGGCGGAATTCGACGAGGCCTGCCCGGATCGAGGAGTAGTTCACCTGGGAGAGGTCCCCGGTCAGCAACTCGTAGGGCACCCGGAACCCGGCCGAGATCGTGTGCAGGCTCGCGCGCTTGTACTCGGCATAGCCGCCTGTCGCTGACGGCTGGTTGAAGCGGATGTCCTTGCCGCCGCGGGCATAGGCGATGAGCCCGGGCTCGAACTGCTCGACCTGGTTCCCATCGGCGTCGACGACGGCGGGCGCGATGCCCTGCTGGGCCTCGTCGTCGCCGAAGACGATGGCGGTGACGCAGGCCTCGGTCTTCTTGCGGACGATCTCGGCCACCTCGTAATCGTCGAGATCGCGCAAGGACCGGATCACCGGCGCGCCCCAGGGCACGCCGCGCGCCTGGGTCCGCTGCTTCTCGTAGACATGCGCGATCTCGCTCGCCGGTACCGCCCGGCTCGACGCGCCCGCCTGCACCGCGCCGAAGGCGTCGCCTGGATGCTCACCGTGCAGCCAATAGGCCCGGCGCTGTCCGAGCGGGTCGAACTCGATCCCCTGCACGAGGCGACCGGACCCGATGGCGCCGGTCCGGCTGGCATCGAGGAAGTCGGCCTCGAGTACCTGAAGCTGAAGCGGGACCGGGAGCCCGTCGCTCGGACGGCGGAGCCGACGGCGCACCAGGACCTCGCCGGCCTCGACCATCTCGCGGCAGATCAGCGTCTGCAGCCCATAGAAGTCGAGCTGACCGTCGGCGTCGCAGGCGGACGACCAGCGCTCGAACAGCGCGTCGACCTTTCGATCGAGCTTGTCGTCGCCACTGGCGGCGCGGGGCATGATCCCCGCGCCGATGATGTTGTTCACCAGCACCGCCACCGCCTTGGCGGCATGCGGGTTGTTGCGTACCAGATCCCGCATCCGGTTGCGCAAGAGCGCACCGGCGACGCCGATCTCGGTGTCGGCCGAGGACGCGCTCGCCCGCCAGCCATCCGTCCGCCGCCCACGCGCCGCCCCGTCGTAGCCGCGGGTGTGCGTGAGGGTGTCGAACGCCTGTCGCGCGAGCACCCGACGCGCGGCGGCTCGCGGCGCAACCGTTGCGATGGCGCGGTCGAACCAGCTTGCCGACATCAGCGGTCCCCGCGCGAGAAGCCGGCGAGACCTGCGACCGGCAACGGCCGGCTTGTTCCGGTGATCGCGCGCTCGATGGTCCGGATGCGCGCGAGCAGGTCCTCGGCCGAGCCATAGTCGACGGACTTGCCGTCATAGCTGACGCGCGTCGTGCCGCTGGCATAAGCGCGCCGGAGCGCGGCCAGTTCAGCTTCGGTCCAGTCCGCCATTAGAACCATCCTTCACGTCGCCCGAGCCAGTCCGAGCGCCGTTTCGTCTGCGGCGCGGAGGCGGGCCTGTTGATCAGCCCCGCGGCATCCGCCGCGGTCGGCGCCCGCCCGAGCTGATCCTCGAGGTCGCGCCATTTCTCGTCGGGCCAGCGGTCCGCGCCCGCGATCCAGGCGGCAGCGCGGGCATAGACCCGGCAGTCCAGCGCCTCGTTGCGCTCGCGCAGCTTCTGCCATTCCAGCCGGGCGAAGCCGCGCTTCGTGCGCACCGTCACCAGCTGCTCGGCCACGAACTGCTTCAGCCATTCGTTCTCGACCCAGTGCGGAAGGTGCACCGAGCCGGGCGGGAACGCCGCCCCGTCGGCCATCTCCTCCTCGGTCGGCCGCGCCAGCCGCAGGAAGCGGTAGGTCTCGGCCTTGAAGGTCGACACCGCCACCGTCCAGAGCCGCGCGCCGCGCCGCAGCCGCTTGCCGCCCTCGGTCGCATCGACGAAGGTCGGCCCCGACACCGGGCTCGAGCGGTTGAACCCCTCGACGCCCTTGACTGGCGATACCTGCGCAAACCCGTGCGCCCGCGACCAGGAATAGACGGCCGGGGCCTCGTAGCCGGTGTCGATGGCGAGCCGCGCGATCCTGAGATGCGCGCCACGTTCATGCAGCCAGCTTTTGTCCAGCAGCACGGTCAGTTCCGACCAGGCGTCATGCCGGTCCGGCCCGCCCTCGATGACGACGTGATCGACGAGCCAGCTTTCCAGTCCGCGGCCCCAGGCCCAGACGTCGACCTCGATCCGGTCCTTCTGCACGTCGGCCCCGGCAGTCAGGAACAGCCCACCCGCAGGCACCGTGCCGGACGTCCAGCGCTCGCGCCGGTCGTAGAGCCGCTGCCAGTCGGGCGCTTCCCCGGTCTCGACCCATGTCTCGCCGAGTATCGTGTTGCGAAAGGCCTTGATCGCCTCGTCGGACCCCTGCGCCGCGTCCCATGCCCGCACGATCCGCTCCCAGCTCAGCCAGCCGATCGGCGAATAGAGCGCCGAGAGGTGATATCCGACCGTGGTCGGATCGGCGGCCGTGGCGGTCGCCCGCCATTCGCCGCCCTCCAGCATGGCCGTCTTGTGGTGTTCCGCGATTGCCGCGTCGCAGACCTCGCAGTGATACTCCGCCGTCTCCGGGCGGCCCTTCTGCCAGCGCAGCCGGTCGAACTTCAGCCACTGCATCGCGCCGCAATGCGGGCACGGCACGAAGAAGCGCCGTTGATCGCTCGCCTCGAACTCTCGCTCGATGCGGCTCAGCCCCCGGATCGTCGGAGTCGAGACCAGGAATACCTTGCGCCGGTGCGCGAAGGTCAGCGACCGCGCCTCGGCGAGCGTGACCGGATCGCCTTCCTCGTCGGCCGAGGCCGGATAGGCGTCCACCTCGTCAAGGAAGATGTAGCGCGCCGGCGTCGAGCGAAGCCCCACCGCCGAGTTCGCCCCGGTCATGATCAGGATGCCGCCCGCGAACTCCTTCGACAGCATCGTGTTGCCGGCGTCGCGCGAGCGCGCTGGCTTGACCCGCGACCGCAGCTCCGGGCTCTCGTCGATCAGCGGGTCGATCCGCTGGCGCGAGTTGCGCTTCGCGAGTTCCACCGTGGGCTGGACCGCAAGCATCGGCCCCGGCGCCTGGTGGATCGCGAAGCCGATCCAGTTGTTGCCGGCCTCGGTGGCGCCGACCTGCGCGGCCTTCATGAAGACGATGCGCTGCGCGGCGTTCCCCGGCGACAGCGCGTCCATGATCTCGCGCGTGTAGGGCGTGCGGGCCGTGCGGTATCGCCCCGGCTCGGCCGACGCGCGGGGCGCCAGCATGCGGTGCCGGTCCGCCCATTCCGAGACGGTCAGGTCCGGGTCGGGCCGGAGCCCGGCGCCCCAGGCGCGCAGGACCTCCGCGACGCCATCGAAGTCGGTCAGGGCATCTTCGGCGTCACCTGAACTCGGGCCGGACCTCGGCGAGATCGTCGAGGTGGGCGCGTACATGGCTCTCCAGCGCTTTCTGCATCGCGGCCGCCTCCACGCCGAGCTCGGCCGCCATCAGCGCCGCGGCGCGGGACGGCCAGTTCACCCAGGCGTCGCGCTCCTCGCGGGCGAGCCGGAACACGAGCGCGGTCGCGCGGGCGCGGTCGATCAGCTCCCCCTTCATCTTCTGGAGGCGCAGCCGGCGCTCCTGCGCCTTCAGCACCTCGTTGGCGGTCTTGGCCTGCAGGAAGGTCGTGCCACCGCCGACGGCCGGGACCGCCAGACCCTGTTCGCGCAGCGTGTCGCCGACGGCGGCCACCGCCGCCTCGGGGACGGGCTTCAGCTTCGGCGCGGGCGGCTTGCGGGTCTTCGACGGGTCCGTCGTCTCGGCACGCCTCGCGTCGCTGGCGGCCGCGTTGATGCTGCCGTCCGGATAGAGGACCAGCCGCTCGGCGGCCTTCGCCTTCTGGATCGCGCCGCGCGACAGCCCAACATGGGCGGCGTACTGGCGCTCGCTCATGCCCTGCATCGACGGCCCCGATTATCATTCAGATTCATGTGCTTATCGAGTTGATAAGCCTCCGCGCCGGAGCGAACGTCCGTCCCACAAGGACGATGCAACTCACTACGGAGCCACCACGATGACGACCCGCCTGAACCCGATCACCACGCCCCGCCACGAGCTCCGCGCCGAGAAAACGCAACGGAACAAGCAAGCCGCGCTCGACGCCTTCATTGCAAAGAAGGCCGAGATCGACGCGATGCTCGCCCGGCTGCAGGGCCTCAGCGACGAGCATTTCAACGCCCACCCCGACGAAATCAACTGGGGGCATGTCGGCACCCTCGAGCACTACGCCAGCCTCCTGAAGCGCATCACCGACAGCGCCTTCGGCGAGGGCGAACACGCTGACTGACGGGTCATCTCTCCGAGTCCTGCCCGCCGACTGGCGGGCTCGACCTCGTAGAAGGGCCCGCATCCCGCGCGCCCCGATGCGACGGAGACGACCATGACCAAACTTTCCGGCACCCAGCTCCTGATCCTGAGCGCGGCCGCGCAGCGCGACGACCGCAACGTTCTGCCGCTGCCCGGCTCGCTGCGCGGCGGCGCCGCGACCAAGGTGGTGGCCGCGCTTCTCTCCCGCGGGCTCATTGCCGAGACCATGACCGACAGCCAGACCAAGGCCGACGCGGCGCTGAACCGCATCTGGCGGAACGATGAGGATGGCCGCGCCATCCTGCTCCACATCACCGACGCTGGCCTCGCCGCCATCGGCGTCGAACCCGAGGACGCGCCGAACGCGGACGCCGCGACGGAGATCACGACAGACGACGCTCCCGCGCTTAAGGTGCGCAAACCGCGCGAGGGCACGAAGCAAGCTCAGCTCATCGCCATGCTGCGGGCGCCGGAAGGCGCGACCATCGACGAGATCGTCGCCGCCACCGGCTGGCAGCCGCACACGGTGCGCGGCGCCTTCGCCGGCGCGCTCAAGAAGAAACTCGGGCTCGAAGTAACCTCCGACAAGGTCGAGGGGCGCGGGCGGGTCTACCGGCTCGAAGCCTGATCCCGACCCGGCGCACCGCCGAAGTTCCGGCGGTAGGGAAGCCGGACCGGAACAGAGCCGCCGCTCGTCCTGAGCGGCGGCTTCGTCGCGCTGACCCTGAGCGCCTCGAACAGCCGCCGCAACGTGAAGCTGCGGACGATGGAGGCCCCGGTGAAGACCAACCCCATCTGCAAGTTCTGCGCGAGCGTCGTGTGCAGACCGAAGATCGGGAAGATCAGGATCTGCGTCACGACCGCGACGCCATAGCCGACCGCGACATTGGCGATGGACTCGACCAGCGACATGAGCCGCGACTGCTTCATGCGGCCTTGCTCTTCCTGCGCCCTGCGCTCGCGGCGTCGGTGGGGGCATCGGACTCGTCGTTACCGAGCCGCTCCGTCCTCACGTCCGCAAAACTGCGTCCTTCGCCATCCAAGATCGCGTCGTGGCCGGTCTCCGCCTGCCAGCGTTCCACGGCGACATCGACATAGGCCGGGCTGATCTCCATCGCGAAGACCCGGCGTCCGTTGGCCTCGCCCGCCATGATCTGCGAACCCGAGCCTGAGAACGGCTCGTAGCAGATCCCGCCGCGGGCGACGTGCTGGCGCATCGGGATCCCGAAGGCGTCGAGCGGTTTCGGTGTCGGGTGGTCGGGCCGGTCATCCTTGGCGAAGCTGGGCAGCGCCCATGTCGACGGCAGCGTTTCCTCGGCGACTTTGGGCGGGCGGTTCGGGCGGCGCCAGCCCATGAAGCAGGGTTCGTGCTTCCAGAGGTAGTGCGACCGGGTCAGGACCCCGCGGTCCTTCACCCAGATGATCTGCTGGTGGACGAAGGCGCCCGCCTTCTCCCAGCAAGCCTCCAGCATCGCCTGGCGGCGCGAGGCGTGCCAGCAGTACCAGGCGGCGTCTTCGGCGATGGCCTCGGCGACCGCCGCAGCGATGAAGCCGTCGTAGAGTTCCGCGCCTTGAGAACTGTCGTCCCAGGTCGTGCCGTAGGACGCCGACCAATCCTTGTTCCGGGTCGGGTGGTTCGAGCCGTCGTAATCGACGAGATACGGCGGATCGGTCGCGAACAGGATCGCCCGCTCGCCATTCATCAGACGGCGCACATCGGCCGCGCTGGTGCTGTCGCCGCAGAGCAGCCGGTGATCGCCGAGGATCCAGAGATCGCCCGTCCGCGACGCCGGATTGCGTGGGGGTTCGGGGATTGTCACCGGTGGCACCGAGCCCCCGGGGCCACCTTCTTCACCGTCGTCTTCCGCGACGTAGGCCAGCAGCTTATCGAGTTCGCCATCGGAAAACCCGACAAGCGACAGGTCGAAATCCTCGGCCAGCAGGTCGTTCAGTTCCGCCGAGAGCAGCGCCTCATCCCAGGTCCCGAGTTCCGTCAGCTTGTTGTCCGCGATGCGGTATGCGCGGCGCTGCGCCTCGGTCAGGTGCCCCAGCAAGATCACCGGCGCTTCGGTCAGCCCGAGCTGCGTCGCGGCCTGCACGCGCCCGTGCCCCGCGATTAGTTCCCCGTCCTCGGCCACGAGGCATGGCACGGTCCAGCCGAACTCGGCCATGCTGGCAGCGATCTTCGCCACCTGGTCCGCGCCATGCGCCTTCGCGTTCTTCGCGTAGGGCTGGAGGCGCGACAGCGGCCACATCTCGATCGCGTCCGGGGCGAAGCTCAGCGTCATGGTGGGCAAGGTTCCTCGGTCGAGTGGATGCCGGTGGCATCCGGACTCCGGATGCCGCGCAGGACTCCACACGGGGTCCAGCGGCCACCAGCGGTGTCCGGTCGGAAGGCCAGCGTTCATTGGTGTTTGCGCAAGGCGCGGGTGGCTCCGGCTTCCGGGTGGCTTCCCAAAAATCCGGCCCTGTCGCTGGCGATGTCCCGCGCTTCGCCCGCCAGCATACGAATATCGCGAGGAAGGAACCAAGAACTCAATGGGTTAGCCCATTGGACCCCGGCTGGACCCTTCGCTGGACCCCGGAAGCCAGCGGCGCGGCCTCTGCCTGCGCGCTTCTCTCCCGAGCATATTGGTTTTCTAACGGCCTCGACGAAATGTGTAAGGCCCTGCGATGTACACCCGAAAATTTCCTCAGAGGACGATTTTTCTTGACAGCCGATTGGCGTTTTCGATGACGAACTGCTGCGAGCGCCGGGGCGACGGCACGCGACCGTTCAGCCGCCAGGTGATCACCGCAAGGCCGTACTGCCAGCGCTTGGTCGCGGCCGTGCGCGACAGGCCGAACTGCCAGCAGATCGGCTTCCACGCCATTCCGTCGGCGCGGGCCCAGACCAGCCGCCCGTCCTCGGGCTCGAGCCAGCGCAGCCAGAGCATCGCTTCTTCCGCCTGCGTGATCTGTCGCGGGCTGGGCCTCGGGCGACGCATCTGCGGCTCCTGACCGACCTTGTCGGCGAAGCTGTGGAAATACTCGGGCCAGGCGTTGAAGAAGCCCTGCGGCATCACGCCCGGCATCTGCCGCATCACGCCCGCCGCAAGTTCAAGCCGATCCTGCACCTGCGCTGTGGTCCACTCACCCATGGCGCGCCTCCTGTTCCCGCTTGCCGTAGAGCCGCTCGCCGAGTTGGCGCACCAGCTCTCGCTCCGGCCAGGTCAGGCGGTCGTCGTCGACGGCGACGGCCAGCAGGCCCTGTTCCTTCCAGCCGTCGCGCTTGACCTCGTCAGGGTTGCGGCGGTGACCGCCGTAGCCCTTGGGCGTGAACCGCATGCCGCTCATTGCACACCTCCCCGGGTCTCCAGCGCCCAGAGCAGGATCGCGATGGCGTCGGCCTCGTTGTCGTCGGCGGGAGAGAAGCCGCGCGCTCGGGCGGCCGCCATCATGGCGTCCTTGTTCGCGTTGCCCTTGCCGGTGGCGTGGCGCTTGATGGTGCCGACCGGCACGCCCTGATAGGCGACGCCCGCGGTCTCCGCCCATGACGTCAGCGTGGCCAGCAGCCCGCCATACACATGCGCCGCGTCAGTCCCGACGTGCCTGCGCACTTCCTCGAAGTGGATGGCGGTGATGGCTCCGGCGTCGTTCGCCAGCTGCTCGAGCCAGCCCCGGAACCGCACGTAGCGCATGCCCCCGCCGTCATAGCGGCTGGGCCGGAATGACACGGTGCCGCTGGTGATCAGACCGTCCGCAGCCTGCAGCGCCCAGCCAGTGGTGGTACCGAGATCGAGGGCGAGGATGACCGGCACGCCGGGGAACGGGGCGCTCATGGGTGTCGGGGTCGGAGATGCGTGGGCCATGATGGGCTCCTTTCCGGTTTGCTGCTCGATGGGGTGACGGGCGGGGCATGCGGGGCTCATGGATCGAGCTCCCTCAGCCAATCGGGGACGGGTGAACCTCGGGAACCTGCCGCGGGAGGTTCACATGGAGGTTCACACGCACAAGGCTCTGAATTCGCTGGGCTTTGTGAACCTCGCGAACCTTGTGAACCTTTTCCGGCATCATCCTTCGCATGTGCGTGCGCGCGCGCGTACGTAAGGGTTGGAAGAGGTTCACAAGGTTCACAAGGTTCACATTTGCCATTCTTATCAACGGCTTGATCGTGTGAACCTCGGTTTTGGAGGTTCACACCCGCGCTCGGAGGTTCACACGCGTCGGGCCCTCGTGCGCCCGATTGCGGACGCGACGGTTGCTCCGAGACCTTCAGCTGCCATTTGACCGCCCTCCGAAACGTGCCCGCCTGCACCAGCCTGAGCGTCAGATCGCCCACCTTGAACACGCGGTCCCGCATCTTCTTGATGGCGATCCCGAAGCTGGTTTTCTGCGCGCGATCCGTGTGGCAGGTGATGGGGGGCGCCGGATCGCAGAACAGGGCGACGTCGAAGAGGTCGGCCGCGCCCACCTCGGCGGTCCCGAACCGGTCCCACCAGGCGGCGATGAAGGCGCTCCAGCCCGCGCCTTCGCTGTCGGAGGCCTCCATCATCTCGTCGAGATTGCCGAGGAAGCCGGGAATGCCCGCGACCTCGAGCACGCCGCCGACGACATGCGCCCAGTTCTCGAAGGAGCCGATGGTGCGCGCCCCGCGCGGCTTTCCGGCGGCGATCCACGCCTGGCACAGCGTGAGGCAGGCGGCGACCAGCCGGGGGCGGTTTGCGCGCACCCATGTCATCAGATCGGGATGGCGGAAGCCGGTGCGCTGCCAGGGGCGCTCCTCGTGCGGGTCGAGCCGGATGCGCAGGAGGCGGCGCGCCATCTCGTTGGAGAACTCGGGGTTGTTACCGGTGGCGATCCAGAGACAGCGGATCGGCAGCCGCGCCATTTCCGATGCGCCGAGGATCCGGTCCTCCCAGAAGGGCGCCGTCAGGGCGGCCGCGACGGCGGAGCTGTCGAGCTTGGCGCGCAGGTTGTCGATCAGCACGATCGCGGGGATCTGGCGCAGCTTGGCGGTGACGCGCTTGCGCCATTCATCGTCGTCGCGCCCTTCAGTCATCACGCTCGCGCCTGAGCCGGTGAGGATGGTGGCCACGGCATCGACCATCAGCGTGGCGCCGGAGCCGGGGCTGGGCTTCTCGATCAGGTGCAGCGGCGTCGGCCCGTCGATCATGCCGCGCAGGAAGCCCAGCAGCAGCAGCGCGATCACATGCGCCATCTCGGCGGGGCCGACGAAGGGAAAGTCTCCCAGCAGATCCTCGCACAGGAGGCTGCGGGCGGCGGCAACCTCGGCGGCTGACGGCTTGGCCGGAATGGTCGGCACCACGAAGCCGGGAGTCGGGGCATAGAGAAGCCGCGCATCGGGATGATATCCCGGCGTGGTCAGCAGCGTGCCGCCGCGACCGAAGACGGGTGTGTTGACGATGCCCACCAGCACGGGCAGCGCGGGGTCGGGCGTGGCCAGCACGGATTTGACCACGGCGATCGGCGGCGGGGCCGCGACCAACTCGCCCTTGCCGTTCAGCTTCTTCCAGTGCGCCAGCCGCGCCAGCATGTGACGCAGCCGTTCCTCGGTGATCGCGGTGGCGACCGGGCGGCCTTCGTCGTCGGGCACCACCCATGTCGGCTGCCCGGCGAAGCGGAACACCCATGGCGTCCGGTTCGAGGCCATGAGCAGACTCCAGACCCGCTCGACCGAGCGGGCCAGATCGCCCTCGTCGGCGCGCAAGGTGGGGATGGCCTCGCCGCTGCCCTGATAGTTGACCGGCCTGTGCTGCCCGATCAGCAGCGTGGGCTCGGCCTCGGTGATGGCCTCCGCATCTGCGATCAGGGCGGCGATAGCCTCGGGCCCCTCGCGCAGCAGCAGGTCGTTGAAATCCTCGCCTTCCTCGGGCGGCAAGACGACGGCCACGTCGCGCCCTTGCGCGCGCAGGCGCCGGGCGGCGGCCTCGGCGGCCCGCAGACCGGCCCCGGAGGTGTCATTGTCGGCCAGGATCAGCACGCGCCGGACGCCAGGCGGTAGATCGACCTGTTCGAGGCCCGATGTCGACAACGTCGCCCAGACCGGCAGATCGGGGCATGCGGTCATCACCGCGAGCCCGGTCTCGATCCCTTCGGAAAGCGCAAGCCGATCACCGTCGCCGAGATCGGCGAGACGCACCGCGCCACCAGCCACTCGGCCCAGCATCTTCTTCGCCTTGTCGAGCGGCGCCTTGGTGACCGCCACCTCATCGGTGGCGAGGTAGCTGCGGTGCAGGCCGATGACCGCGCCATCGCGGTCGCGGACCTGTCCCAGCATGGCCGGATAGCCGGTCTTCGTCTCCCAATGGGTAAGGTCGGGGTGAAACAGCAGATCGGCGGCCTCGGGCACGGTCAGGCCGCGTCCGGTCAGATACCGCGCGACCGGAGAGCCCGTGATCGTCTCCGCACCCGTCAGGATGTGCGCGATCTCCAGCGCGGGATCGCGCTTCAATGGGGGTGGCGTCGGCGGAGCGCGACGTTCCGGCGCGCCGGGCGCAATGCCTGCGATCTCGGCCGCCTCGACGATCAGGGCCCGGCCGTCGAGCCCGGTCGCTTCCTCGATGGCGCTGATCGGACCGCCGCCCTGATTGCCGTCGAAGTCGATCCAGTCGCCAGCATGCGCGCCGCGCAGGGTGATGACGCAGGAGCCGGTATTGCGCGGCGCGTCGCCCCGGATGTTGGCGAGCCGCCACTCGTCGCCCGACCTGCGCCCGCGCGGAAACAGGCGTGGCACCCATATCTCGGCGGTCTCGCGAAGGCGCGCCACCACCAGATCGAGATCGTAGCGCAGAGGCTCGCCACCGAGCGGTTTGGCGTCGTTGAGGTCAAGCAAGGATCACCAGACCTTTCTCGGCCCGCGTGATCGCGGTATAGAGCCAGCGGTTGCGGTCGGCGGCGCTGCGCCCGAACCCGTCGTCGAACACGACGACGTTCTCCCATTGCGAGCCCTGTGACTTGTGGCAGGTGATCGCATAGCCCCAGCTGGACTCGATCAGCCCGCGCCGGACCTGCCACTCCCGTCGCCCACGCTCGGGGTCGTAGGCGACATGATCGGCATATTCGCCGCGCCAGAAACTCTGTCGCCCGCCGAGGCTCACCCCGTCCTCGGTCTCGACCATGGCGCTGAAGGCGAAGGCGTCGTCCGGATCCTGCCGCACCTCGGTCAGGGTCAGGAACATGCCGTTGATCAGCCCGAGATCGTGGCGGTTCTTGAGACAGATGATCTTCTCGCCGCCGCCTGTCGGATAATCGGCGCTGAACCCGGCCGCGCGCTTCATCGCGGTGTTCAGCCAGCGCCGCGTCGCGTTGGTGCCGCAGATCACTTGGCCGCCCTGCAGCATCTGCGCGGGACCGACCTCGTGGCGCGACATCTTCCAGACATGGTCGTCATGCGCGCCGGGTGGGATCGGCAGCCCCTCACGGGCCAGCGTCGCGAGCCTCAGGATGGCGCTGTCGCTCGCCTGGCGGTGCACCTCGGTCAGCATCACGTTCGGTGCGGTCTCGGTGAAAAAGCCCGTGTCCTTGACGGGCGGCAGCTGCCCCGGATCGCCCAGCACGAGGATCGGCTTGCCGAAGGCCATGAGATCGTGGGCCATCTCCTTGCCCACCATCGACACCTCGTCGAGCACCAGGAGGTCCGCGTCGCGCAGGATCGACTGCTCGTTGATCAGGAACTTCGGCTGGTGGATGTCCTCGAGGCGCAGTTCGAGCTGGGCGATGCGCGTCATCGCGAAACCGCGCTCGGCCGGGCCCATGCGCGGCAGGTCGCGCCGCAGCGCCAGCAGATCCTCGGTCGCGCGCGCGATCTCTTCGGGCGTCGCCTCGGAGACGCGGTAGATCAGGCTGTGGATGGTCTGCGCGGGCGTTCCCTTGCGCGTCATGACGAGCGCCGCCTTGCCGGTGAAGGCGGCGAAGAGCACGCCGCCAAGCCCGCCCGGGGTCATCGGTTCAAGCCCCAGCGCCTCGATCGCCATGGCGGTGATCGTGGTCTTGCCGGTCCCGGCATAGCCGAAGAGGCGGAAGATCTGCTGGTCGTGCCGCCGCGTCTCGTACCAGTCGCGGATGGCGGCGATGGCGCGGCCCTGGGTATCAGAAAGGGTGATGGTCATACGCGGTCCTCCCAGCAGCGGGTTGCGAACGGGCAGAACCGGCAGAGAAAAAAGTCGGGACTGGTCGCGATGCGGGGCAGAAGATCGCCCGCGTCCGCGGCGCGCAGCACGTCGACCGCCTTGTCCGACAGCGCCTGCGCGGCGGCCGGATCGAACGGCACATGTTCGTGGTAGATCTCGCAGGTGTCCTTGTTCAGCGCCGTGAAAAGCGCGGACCCGAGGCCCATGTAGGCCATGTAGATCTGCATCTGGCCGAAATAGACGGGCTTCGAGAGCTGCACGCCCTTCTTCGCGGTGTCGGACCAGGACGAGGCTTTCAGCGCCTTGTGTTCCCAGAGCAAAGGCCATTCGAGGCCGATCTCCGGGCCGCCGACGATCACGCCGTCCACGTGGCCGCGTATGCGTCCGCCCGCCGTCTCGAAGCCGAACTGGCCGCCAGCTTGCGTTTGCGTGCGCAGATCGAATCCGGCCTGCCGGAGCCAGCGGATCGCCAGATCCTCGAAGACATGCCCGGCAGCGAAGATGCGAAGAACGCGCCCCTCGAAATCCTTGCCCGGATCGGGCGGCGTGCGGGTAACCTCGTAGACCAGCCGCCGCGCGCAGGGCTCGCCGATGCGGCTCGCGCCCAGATAGTCGCGCGGGCGCTGGCCCTCGCGTTCGGCGACCAGCGCGGCATCGATGCGGGAGTTGATCCGCGCGCCCAGTGGTTCGGGATCAGAGGTGCCGCGGCCATAGACAAAGCCCGATCCGTGATTGAAATCGACCAGCATCCGCACCCCTTCAGAACGGCACGTCGCCATTGTCGGACTGGCGTTGCATCGAGGCCCGAAAGCCGTCGACGCAGGCCTCGATCACGCGGTCGATGTCCGCGGCCGGGCGGTCGAAGAAGGGCGCCATCAGGCCCAGCTCCGTCAGCGCCTCGGCGAGCATCCGGCGGGCCTCCACGATGGCGCGCGTCTCCATGTCGGTCTTGTCGATCATGCCGTGGTTCCTTTTGGCGTTGGCCGAGCCCGCCATCAGGCAAGCCATCGAGCAGAAGCGGTAATGAGGGTGGTGATCCCAGCGCAGGCCGTGGCAGTAGCCAAAGCCCCGGGCCTCGCGACCGCACTGGGCGCAGGGCACGCGCCGGGCGAGGTCCGCGCGTGAAGGAGGGCTCCGCCCGTTCGCGGCTGAAACGCTCCCCCGGAGCCTTTCCGAGACGCCGCTCACCCCATGAGCAGCAGGTCCAGCGTGTCGCGCTCCTCCTTGTCCGGGGCGGCGGTCCGGCGCTCGGAGGACAGCACGATGAACCGGCTGATGGCGTTCGAGGCCATGCATTCCAGATCGCGCCGGGTCAGGCTGGCGATGGGGCGGTCGAGACGCCCGCGCGCCTCGAGCCAGCGTCCCATCGCCAGTGCCGCCTCCGTGGTGACATGCGCCTGCCATTCGTCCGGGCTCACGGGTTCAGCCAGGCTGGGCCGTTGCCGGGTTTGGCGGCGGGCGGTGTCTGGGTGGCGGGCTGGGCGGGAGCCGACGGCGCGCCCCAGGCAGGCGCCGCCGGCGCGGAGGCCGACTGCGGCTGGCCCCATGCCGGGGGCGCGGGCTGCGCGGCTGCGGCGGCGGGCCGGGGCTTGTTCGACGGCTGCGCGGGCACGGTTTCGCCCGCCATTACCTTCTGCCATTCGGGCGCCGTGGGCAGCACGACATGGTCGAGCTTGTTGGCGTCCTTGTAGGCGGGGTTGCGGCTCGGCTCGATCTGGATCTTCGCGACGAAACTGATCCCGTCGAGATCGGCGAGCCCACGCAGCACCCGCTTGACCTTCGCCGCCTCGCTCATGTCCTCGGGGTTCAGCCCGAGC
>NZ_CYPR01000020.1 GCF_001408515.1 Jannaschia seosinensis
TCTCGCCGGGCCCAAGGGCCCGCTGCATCTGCTGATTTCCTCTCGGGGCACCCAAGTTCGACACTTCAGGGGCGGTTTCATGATCATCTGCTTTGGCCGATGACGTAGTTTCAATAATTTAGTGGACGCCCCGAGGTCGATATGGATGGCCGGTGTAGTCACACGATGCGGNCGTATTACCCATTTCCTCTGGGGCTTCGGCTCAGGTATCATCGCTACANAATGTATACGCGCATCACGAAGACCGGCGGCCGCCAGTATCTCCAACTCGTCGAGGCCTACCGCAATGACCGCGGGCAGTCCCGCGTCCGCGTGGTCGCGAACCTTGGGCGGCTCGACAAGCTTACCCCTTCGACGCTCGATCCTTTGATCAACGGCCTGAACCGGGCCGTTGGCCGCGCTGAGAATACCGCCTCGGAGGTCATCCAGGAGCCCGGCCGCACGTATGGCGACGTCTTCGCCCTTCACGAGCTCTGGTGCGACCTGGGGATCGACAAAGCCTTGCAGCAGGCCCTGCGCTCATCCCGGCGCGGCTTCGATGCCGAGGCGCTGATCCGGGCGATGGTGTTCAACCGGCTTTGCGCGCCGGAGTCGAAGCTGGGATGCCTGCGGTGGCTGGAGACGGTCGCGATGCCCGGGATGCCGCAGACCCCGACACACCAGCAGCTCCTGCGCGCCATGGACGCCTTGATGGACAACCTTGATCCCGTCGAGGCCGCGCTGAGCCGCCAATTCCGCCCCTTGGTCGATCGAGACCTTTCGATCGTGTTCTACGACCTGACCACTGTGCGCATTCACGGCGAGGGGGAGGTTGCCGACGATCTGCGCGCCTTCGGCATGAACAAGGAACGCGGCGGCATCGCCCGGCAGTTCGTCCTCGGCGTGGTCCAGACCGCAGAAGGATTGCCGCTCTTGCATACGGTCCACCCCGGCAACGTCGCCGAGACGAAGACCTTGCAAGGGATGCTGGAGAAGGTGCTCGCGCGCTTCCCGATCCAGCGGGTGGTGCTGGTGGCCGACCGCGGCCTGCTCAGCCTCGACAACATCGCCGAACTGACCTCGGTCGCTGAACGGTCGGAGCGCACGCTGGAGTTCATCCTGGCAGTGCCGGCCCGTCGCCATGTCGACCTGGTCGAGACCTTCCAGAACCTCGCCTTCCACGAGGGCGTCGCAGAAGCCACCTTCGCCGGTCACCGGCTCATTGTGGCGCATGATCCCTTGCGGGCCGAAGACCAATCCCACAAGCGTCGGGCCCGCATCGGCGAGCTGGAGGCGATGGCGGAGCGGATGGTGGGCAAACTCGATGCCCAGGACGAGGGGCAGACGGCCCGCGGACGCCGCGCCTCCGATCGCGGTGCCTATAGCAGGTTCGCCCGCACCGTGGCCGACGCAGAGCTGACCCGCTTCATCAAGCCCGATCTGCACTCGGACAGGTTCAGCCATACCATTGACGAGGCGGCGATCCGGAATGCCGAACTCTTCGACGGCAAGCTGGCAGTCCTCACCAATGCCCCCGACATTGCGCCTGCCGAGGCCATTGCGCGCTACAAGGCCCTCGCCGACATCGAGCGTGGCTTCCGTGTCCTGAAATCCGACATCGAGATCGCGCCGGTTCATCACCGCCTGCCAGAGCGCATCCGGGCACACGCGATGATCTGCTTTCTCGCCCTCGTGCTCTACCGCGTGATGCGGATGCGCCTGAAGACTCACGGCCACAGCGCGAGCCCACGCACTGCTCTCGATCTGCTCGCGCGCATCCAGAAACACACCGCCCATATCGGCGAGAGATCATTCCATGGAACCAGCAAGACCACTCCGGAGCAACTCGACCTCTTTGACGCCCTAAGCCTGACTAAACCGACCTGACGCCTCGCGTAGTCACACAAACGCCTGCTCCGCGTTAGCAATAACAACACCTTACGCGATTAACTGTCGAACTTGGGGGGGCAGACCTCGGACGACAGAGGCTTTGACTCGTCAAGGACGATGCCTTGCCCGCGCCGGGCGAACTGCTTGCCGACAAGGGCTACGACGCGGACCGCATCCGCGACTGGGCCGAGGCCCGCGATCCCCGTCATCCCCATGCGCCGCAACCGCAAGGCCCGCGCGGGCGTGAACAAGACCTTCTACGCGCTGCGCAACCTGGTCGAGCGCTGCGTCAGGCGGCTCAAGAACAGCCGCCGCGTCGCCACCCGCTACGACAAGACCATCGAAAGCTTCCTCGGCTTCGTCGACGTCGCCTGCATCCGCCTCTGGACACAACGTTCTGTCAACAGGACCCGGCAACAGTTGACTTCGAAGCTCGACAAAAAAGGACTTTAGTAGATTCCTCCGGATTTAGCAGATGGCGTGTCGCTAGAGGAGGTCAACCAGGCATGTTGGCGAACTTTAGATTGTCTAATTGTTGCGCGGGCAGCCGCAGTGTATCGAATTCTCTAGTGGTTTCTACATGCGGTGTTAATTCGCAACAGAAATCCAAACTGTTCCTGAAGCTGGCCGGTTCAAGATTGAAATGGCATGGTCGGTTTCCGACGTGTCTTTGACCGTCGGCACGCATCCATATTGACTTACTGCCCAACGGCGTAGCTCTGAGTCAACCTTTAGTCGAGCCGGACCATCAGAGTGCCCGACTCATGCAGTAGGACGTTTAGGAGGAGAACTGTTTGAAATTTGTTCCCGGGCCAGGGAATTCCGGGGATATATCGCAGCCGTTCCGTCGGTCATCTGGCAATGTCCCGGGCAGGTGCTTTGGACAACGGGGCCGACAAACGGAAACTTTTATATCTGTACTAGGCTGTGTTGACAAAACGCCGTGTCCATAAGCGGATGCAGGCGACGTCGACGAAGCCGAGGACGCTGGCGACGGTCTTGTCGTAGCGGGTGACGACGCGGCGGGCGTTCTTGAGGCGGCCGAAGCAGCGCTCCACGAGGTTGCGCAGCGCGTAGAGCGTCCGGTCGACGCCCGCGAGTTATGTCCGAAAGTTGGTGATGGCCTGAAGTAGGCGGCATATCATGGCGGTGTTCACGCGCCGTCAGTCTCAAAAGAGAAAGGATATGCCACCGTGGCCAAATCTACCGTTGTCCCGTTCGAACTGCCATCGGAATTTTCTGCGGATCCGTTGACCGAGGTAATCCACGCTGGGGCCAAGGAGCTTCTGCGAACGGCGGTTCAGGCGGAGGTATCCGCCTTCCTCGCCGAGCATGCGCATCTTCTGGACGAGGAGGGCCGCCAGCGTCTTGTGCGCCATGGTTTTCTGCCCGAGCGCGAGATGATGACCGGGATCGGGACCATTCCTGTGCAGGTCCCGCGCGTGCGCGATCGCGGCCGCAATGAAGATGGGAGCAAGATCAAGTTCCGCTCGGCGCTGGTACCGCCGTATTTGCGCAAGGCGAAGTCGGTCGAGGAGTTGCTACCTTGGCTGTACCTGAAGGGCATCTCGACGGGCGACTTCAGCGAGGCACTGGCGGCGCTCCTCGGACCTGATGCCGAGGGGCTGTCGTCCTCGACCATCACGCGTCTGAAGGGTGCTGGCAGACTAATACGGACCAGTCTCAGGAAGGGCAGGGGGCCTGACTATTATCTTGCGCAAAGACCGCGCCACTCGGCGAGAGCGGCGGTGCGGTTGGTCTTGAAGATGTCTCGGCTGGAGAGGCTGCGTTCCTGGTTGAAGTGGTTCGAGACGGAGGCGTGGACGGCGGCGAACTTCTGCAGACTTCGCATTCGCCGGAAGCGCTGCATGGCCCTCTCGCGTCGTCGGAACGGCAGGTGCGAATTCTCCGCGCGGTTGTTCAGCCACCGACTTGTCTCCTGCCGGTCCGCCATGCCGAGGTCCTTCAGGGCCGCGCCGTAGGAGCGAAGCTTGTCCGTCACGAGGGTCTCCGCTCGGCCGTGCTTCTTCATTGCTTTTTTGAGGAATTTCAGCGCGGCCTTCTTGTCCCGCGTCTTCGTGACGAAGCTTTCCAGCACCTCGCCCTCATGGTCGACCGCCCGCCAGAGGTAGTGCTGCTCGCCGTTGATCTTCACGAACATCTCGTCGAGGTGCCAGCGCCATCGGCTCGATTGCAGGCCCTCGATCCGACGCTTGCGGATCTCGCCCGCGAACATCGGGCCAAAGCGGTGCCACCAGAAGCGCACCGTCTCGTGGCTGACGTCGACGCCGCGCTCGTGCAGCAGATCTTCGACGTTCCGCAGCGACAGCGGGAAGCGGACATACATCATCACCGCCAGCCGGATGATCTCGGAACTGGTCTTGAAGTACTTGAAGGGGCTGCGCTTGGTCACGCGGGGAGCCTAGCCAGCCGCCCGCTCCGCCTCAAGCGAAGTTCTTCTGACAAGACCCTCCCCTCGGTTCCCGGTGTGATTCGAAACGGACGCTCGGCCAAATGCTCCTTCCCTTAACCCTCCCCCAAGATCGCCGACCTGCTGCCGGGGAGCCTTGCAGTTGCACCGGTCTCGACGACCGCTCGGGACAACCGATCGCGGAACAGACCACCCCGCACGGCGTTTCTGGATCAGGCCAGTCGGTTCGGCACACCGCCGTAGATGATATTTCACCCCAGGCCGATCGAACCCGTCGCCGCCAGGGCTGAAGCGGCGCGTGAGACCTCGCGACAGGAGCGAAGACTTTGACCGAAGATGCAGGGATGAGCGTGACAGGAGGCAGGTCGCAGTGAGGGCGGCCCGGTTCCTCGTAGGACTGACGTTGTTCGTCGCCGTCGCGGCCTCGTTCCTGCCGCTGGTCGAGACGAACGTCTGGTGGGTGCGCTACCTCGACTTTCCCCGCGTGCAGTTCGCGGTCGCGCTGCTGGTCCTCACGGCCCTGCTGATCGCCACCGGCGGTGCGAGGCGGGCATGGGGCCTCGTCGCCGTGGTGCTCGGCCTAGCCGCGCTCGGCTATCACGCCTACAAGCTCCATCCCTATACGACGCTCGTCGCGCCGATGGCCGAGGCCGAGCCCGTCTGCGCCGAGGGCGACCGGCTCGACTTGATGGTGGCCAACGTGCAGCAGAGCAACGAGACCTCGGAGGCGCTGTTCAGGATGGTGGAGAAGGTCGACCCGGACGTCTTCGTCGTGCTCGAGACGGACCCGTGGTGGGACGCGGCGCTGACCGAGATGGACGGCCGCTTTCCCTACAAGGCGCAGTTCGTGCCCGAGGGCGAGGATACCGGCGCCTTCGGTATGCACCTGCTATCGCGCCATCCGCTGATCGGCTCCGAGACGATTTTCTACTTCGGAAACGACACGCCGACCATCCTTGCGGACATCGCGCTGCCCGGTGGGGCTCCGGTGCAGGTCGTGGCCGTGCACCCGCGTCCGCCGCTCTACTGGAGCCAGCCGACGACCATGCGCGACGCGCATCTGCTGACGGCCGCCCTGGAGGCGCGCGCCAGCGAGGCGCCGACCGTCGTTGCCGGCGACCTGAACGCGGTCCCATGGGAGCGGACCCTGCGCCGAGCGATGCGGATCGGTGAACTGCTCGATCCGAGGGTGGGGCGCGGGCTCTATCCGACCTACGACGTGCAAAGCTGGCTAATGTCCTGGCCGCTCGACCAGGTCTTGTTCGAGGACCGTTTCGCCCTTTCGAAGTGGCTGGTGCTGCCATCCTTCGGCTCGGACCATGCCCCCGTTCTCGCGGGGCTGTGTCTCGCGCCCGATCTCGCCGACCGGCAGAACGCCCCGCCGCTCGAGGCGGGCGACCTCGAGGAGGCGGAAAGATCGATCGCCGCGGCCCGCAGGATGAACGAATAGCGGTCGCTGGTCGAGGGATGCATAGGGTGAGGCTCGCACCTGACGGCCGTCGGCGGCAGCGCCGTCGCAGCTGGCCGCTGATCGCCTAACCGGGTAACGGTCGTGCCCTTGCGATGGGCGGCAGCGATCCTTCCGACTTGGCCGTCGGTCGAGCTCTGGGCTCGCGCCCGGTCGGACTTCCGTTTCGGAGTGCATGATGCGGGCATCACGCAGTACCGCCCGATGGCCGCTTCCCGCACCGAGTTCGAGGTCCGATGGGTGCTGGCAGACTAATACGAACCAGTCTCAGGAAGGGCAGGGGGCCTGGCCATTATCCTGCGCAAAGACCGCGCCGCTCGGCGAGAGCGGCGGTGCGGTTGGTCTTGAAGATGTCTCGGCTGGAGAGGCTGCGTTCCTGGATGAAGTGGTTCGAGACGGAGGCGTGGACGGCGGCGAACTTCTGCAGACTTCGCATCCGCCGGAAGCGCTGCATGGCCCTCTCGCGTCGTCGGAACGGCAGGTGCGAATTCTCCGCGCGGTTGTTCAGCCACCGACCGGTCTCCTGCCGGTCCGCCATGCCGAGGTCCTTCAGAGCCGCACCGTAGGAGCGAAGCTTGTCCGTCACGAGGACATCTGCTCGGCCGTGCTTCTTCATTGCTTTTCTGAGGAATTTCAGCGCAGCCTTCTTGTCCCGCGTCTTCGTGACGAAGCTTTCCAGCACTTCGCCCTCATGATCGACCGCCCGCCAGAGGTAGTGCTGCTCGCCGTTGATCTTCACGAACATCTCGTCGAGGTGCCAGCGCCAGCGGCTCGATTTCAGGCCCTCGATGCGTCGCTTCCGGATCTCACCGGCGAGTAGCGGCCCGAAGCGATGCCACCAGAAGCGCACCGTCTCGTGGCTGACGTCGACCCCCCCCTCGTGCAGCCACACCCCGGCGTTCCGCA
>NZ_CYPR01000021.1 GCF_001408515.1 Jannaschia seosinensis
TTTGCTATCCGCGTAAGGGAAATCTTCGCATTACGACCGAGGACGGTCACGACCTTACCTTGCGCGCAAGGCTGCGCCTGGCCCGCCGTGGCCGGGCTTTTCGCGCCAGCCTCGGCACACGCGAGGACGCAGCCGCCAGCAATATGCCGCTCCTGAACGTCGCGGCCAAGCCGCTCAAGGGAGAGTGGTTGACGTGGTTACCAACGTCGCGCCGCGCACCGCGCTCGAAACCTACCGCAAACGTTGGGCGATCGAATGTCTGTTCGGCGATGCCAAGACGCGTGGCCTCAACCTCGAGGACACACGTCTCACCGATCCACGCAAACTCGCTCTGCTCATGTCCCTTGTCGCGCTTGCCCTTGCCTGGGCCGGTCGCGCCGCCGCAGACCTTCTCGGCAAGCGCGCGCCGCCGCGCAAAAGCCACGGCCACTACGCCAGATCCTGGTTTCGAACCGGCTTCGACCACATCCGAAACCGCCTCAGATCCGATCCCCTCGACGCCATCGCGTCGTGGCAGAGGATCAACCCAGAAGCACGAAAGCCCTGCGGAGTCGTGTAGTGTGAATTACCCATGGGTAATTGTCGCAACGCAATGATAAGTAAAGACATATTATTTCAGTACTCGTCCGGAAGCCAACGGCGCACGACCTCCTGACCCGCCTCCGAGGCGAGCACCTGCAGGAGTGTTGTATTCAGCCGCTCACCCAGCGGGTCCGCCTCGCGAAATGCCATCGCGATCAGAACCGGATCCCAGCGTGTGGTCGTGATGTTGAGTCCGTGACCACCGCGTTCGTTGGCAAAGCTTAAGGCAGGAGCAGAGGCGACGGCGGCATCGGCCTCGCCTTGCGCGACGGCCGTCAATGCGGCGGCGGCATCGGGCACGACCGTTGAAATGACGCCCCGCCCCGCGAGGAAAGCTTCCGCCGTTCCATCTGCGGGCACGGCGACCCGCTTGCCTATCACCGCTTCGGGCAGGTCCCCGCTCTTCCCTTCGCCCCCCGCAAGGGTGACGACCGCCGCCGTCAGCGCCGCGCTCACCGCGAGGCCTACAAGCATCCACAGCATTGCCACCGTTCGGCCGAGGAACGTGCGCGGGGCTTTGTCGCCATAGCCGATCGTCGTCAGCGTCACGCCGGCCCACCAGAAGCCGTCACCTAGACCCCGTTTCGCGTCCCGATGGAACATTTCCGCGTTCCGGCGCCGCTCGGCCAGCCAGACGATCGCTCCGACCGCGAGGAGTACGACGGAGAGCGACAGGATCACGCGGAGGAAGTCCAGCGTCAGAAACCCGCGCAGAACCTTGAAAATCTTCGGCTGTTCGGGCGCGGCGATGCCGAGCGTGGCGGTGTAGAACGGGTGCGAGATATCGACCCGTTCCTCCAGCTTGGCATCGGCCTCGACAGGCAGAACGATATCGTGGCCGACGAGAGCCGCGGCCGGATCGCTGCCGGGGGCGAGGCTGGTGAACCGGTAGCTTAGCCCGGCGGCCTCGGCCGTCAGGCGGAACAGGTCGATGGCGAGGCCGTCATGCAGCCCGTTCCGCGCCTCGTTGGCGAAGGGCGGCGAGGCGATGACGCCCACGGATATTTCCTGGGCGGCAAGGCGGAACGGGAAGAGCGCGATCAGAAAGGCGGCAAGAAAGCGTGCGGTCATGCGACGTCATCGCACGGCACCGCATGCGGGTTCCCCCTTCAGAAGCCCAGCGTGAAGCGCCGGGTGATCCCGATCGAGGCGCTGACACTCTCGTCATCGTCGGTGATCGGGCTGTCGGCGGCATCGTTGCGCAGGACGTCGTAGGTCACGCTCGCATCCACGCCCCATGTCTCGTTGAGGCGGTAGGACGCGCCGAACTCCACCCCGGTCGAAACTAGCCCGCCACCGGCATCGAACGCGTTGTAACGCGACGCGGCGGCCTCGTCCGCGGCGACGCCGAAATAGGTCTCGGCGTATCCGTCGTCGCCGAACAGCGCCCGGGGTCCGAGGCTGAGCGTCAGGCGGTCGTTCGGACGCGCGAAGAGGTCGGCGCCCACCTCTCCCACAAAGCTCTCGTGACCGATGACGCCGTAGCGGACATTGCCGAACACTTCGTAGACGGGGGTCGCGTAGCTCAGCCCCGCGCCGATCTCGAGCGCGGCATCGACATCGTCGAGCCCCGCCAGCTCATCGCTGCCGTCACGCTCGCCGATATAGCGGAAGGAGCCGCTGACGCCGAAGCCTTGCGGCTGAAAGAGCGGGTCCGGATTGCCGAAAGTGTAGCCGCCGAGGCGCAGGTAATTCAGCTCTCCGGTGAGGGCCGCCCCCGCTTCGTTGTCGCCCGCGCCGAAATATTCCGGCTTGGACGACACGCCCGCACCAAGCGTGAAGCCGATCGCGGGACCGCCGCGCGCCTGCGTCGCCATGACAGGATCGCCAAGGGCGCGCAGAGCGGTGCCGTCCGCATCCTGAGCGTGCGCGGCGGTGGTCAGCGCGAGGAGCGCGGCAAGGGGAGCGATAATGCGCGGCATAGACGATTCCATTCTGGCAGTCGGAACGATGTTAGCAGGACCGAACCGAACTACGAAACCAAAGTTCCTTCAAATCTTGCACAGTCGCCACACCCCCGATAGCCACGCGACATGTTGTCCTACCAGCACGGCTATCACGCCGGAAATGCCGCCGACGTGCACAAGCATGCGGCACTTTGCACAGCGCTCGAATACCTCGCGCGCAAGGACAAGGCGCTGAGCTATCTGGAGACGCATGCCGGGCGCGGGCTTTATGACCTTTCGGACCCGGCCGCGGCCAAGACGGGCGAGGCGGCGCAGGGGGTCGGGCGGCTTCTGAAGCGGTTTCCGGCGGATCACCCCTATCCCGCCGCGCTGGCGCGCGTCCGGGCGGCGCACGGGCCTGACGCCTATCCCGGCTCGCCGCTTCTGGCCGCGACGCTGCTGCGCCGGTTCGACCGGATCGACATGGCGGAGCTGCACCCCGCGGAGTTCGCCGCGTTGGAGCGCGCCTTGCCCGAGAGCCCGAACACGCGGGCCCATCATCGCGACGGCGTGGAGATGGCGCGTGCCCTGACGCCGCCGGACCCGCGGCGGGGCCTGATGCTGATCGATCCGTCCTGGGAGTTGCGCGACGATTATGCACGCATGGCCGCGCTGCTGCCGGCGATCCGGCGCAAATGGGGGGTGGGGGCGCTGATGCTGTGGTATCCGCTCTTGGCCGACGGTCGGCACCGGCCGATGACGCGCGCCTTGCGCGAGGCGATCCCCGACGTCACCCTCCACGAGGTTCGCTTTCCACCCGCGCGCGCGGGCCACGGGATGCAGGGGTCGGGACTGGCACTGGTCAATCCGCCCTGGGGGCTGGAACAGGCTTTGCCGGCGCTCAGCGCAATCTTCGAGGAGAAATAGATGCCCAAGGGATACTGGATCGCGCACGGCCGCGTGGACGATGCGGAACGCTACGAATTGTACCGCGCCGCCAATGCGGCCCCTCTGGCGGAGTTCGGGGGCCGGTTTCTGGTCCGCGGCGGCGCGCGGCAATTGCGCGAGGGCGATGCCAAGCCCCGCAGCGTTGTGATCGAGTTCCCCTCCTACGAGGCGGCCGTCGCCTGCTACGAGAGCCCGGCCTATCAGGATGCGATCGCATTGCGCCACGGGATCAGCGAATCCGATCTTGTCATCGCGGAGGGGTGGGACGGCTGACGAAGCCTCCTATGTCGCATGTCATGTTTACCGATCTGATCCGCCGCCTGACGGCCTCCCACCCCGAACGTCTCCCCGAAGCCGATGCCCGCGTGGCGCTGGCAGCTTTGATGGTGCGTGTCGCCCGCAGCGACGGGCATTACGCCCCGGCCGAGGTGGCGCGCATCGACAAGTGCCTGATGCAGCGCCACAACCTGTCCGAAGCCGAGGCGCAGGCCCTGCGCGTCGAGGCGGAGGGGCTGGAAGCCGAGGCGCCCGACACCGTCCGCTTCACCCGCGCGATCAAGGATGCGGTCGCGCTGGAGGATCGGGTGGCGGTGATCGAGACGCTGTGGTCCGTCGCGCTGGCCGACGGGACGCGGGATTCGGAGGAGGACACGCTGCTGCGCCTCCTCGTGAACCTTCTGGGCGTGTCGGACGTGGAGAGCGCGCAGGCCCGGCAGCGGGCAGAGGCGCGCGGGTGATCGCAAGCCTCGCCTGGTATCCGGCCGCCGCGCCGGCTTGGGAGGCGCTGTGGGACGGTATCCGCGCGCGCCTTCCCGACGATCTGGACGGCGTGCCGGAGCGGCTGATCTGGCCGCAGGATTTCCGGGCGCATTGGCGCGACCGGAACCTGCTCCTGTCGATGACCTGCGCGCTGCCGATGAAGCTTGGGCTGGACCGCCACGTTCATGTCGTTGGCGCGCCGGCCTGGGACGTGCCCGACCTGCCCGCCCTGCCGCGCGGCCATTACTGCTCGCACATCGTGACGCGGGCGGACGAGACGCGGCCGTTGGGCGTCGCGGCACGCGGCGGGCTCGCGGTGAATGCAGGCGACAGCCAGTCGGGCTGGGGCACGCTGGTGGCGGCGGGGCTGGACGGCCCGCGCCTTCTGACCGGCAGTCACGCGGCCTCGATGGCGGCGGTGGCCGAGGGCCGCGCCGATCTTGCCGCAATCGACGTCGTGACATGGGCGATCGCGCCGCATCCCGATCTCCGCGTCCGCGTCACCACGCCTCCGACGCCCGCCACGCCCTTCGTCACCGCGCGCGCCGACCTCGTGGGGGTTCTGCGCGACGCCATTGCGGGCGCGATCCGGGCGCAGTCGCGCGAAGACCGCATCGCCAGCCGCCTGCGCGGGATCGAGGCGATGCCGGACGACGCCTATCGCGCAGAGCTTCAGCGCGACGTCAGCGGCGTACCGTCCGTACGCGGCTGAAAACCGGGCGCAGAGCGTTTCCGGCCGCCCCGGACTCGGGGTTCCGCTTGCATTCGCAGGGAATTTGCGGCGTAAACCCCCGACCGAATGCGAAGGATCGTCCGTGGCCCCTGCCCCGCCCGTCATTGAAATCCGTGACCTGCACAAGGCTTATGGCCAGCTTGAGGTACTCAAGGGCGTCGACCTCGTCGCGCGGCAGGGCGAGGTCGTGTCGCTGATCGGCTCCTCGGGATCGGGCAAGTCCACGCTTCTGCGCTGCGCCAACCTTCTCGAAGACAGCCAGCAGGGCGAGATCCTGTTCTGCGAGGAGCCGGTGCGCTGGCGCGGCACGGGCCCGCACCGCCGTCCCGCCGATCCGCGGCAGATCACCCGGATCCGCACGAACCTGTCGATGGTCTTCCAGTCCTTCAACCTGTGGTCGCACATGACCGTGCTTCAGAACGTGATGGAAGCGCCGATTCAGGTCCTGCGCCGTGACCCGAAGGAGGTTGAGGAGAAGGCCCGGCAATACCTCGACAAGGTCGGGATCGGCGACAAGGCCGATGCATGGCCCGCGCAGCTTTCGGGTGGCCAGCAGCAACGCGCCGCCATCGCCCGCGCGCTGGCGATGGAGCCGAAGGCGCTGCTCTTCGACGAGCCGACGTCGGCGCTTGACCCGGAACTGGAGCAGGAGGTGATCCGCGTCATCAAGGCCTTGGCCGAGGAAGGGCGCACGATGATCATCGTCACCCACGACATGGGCCTCGCGCGCGACGTCTCGGACCACGTGATTTTCCTGCACAAAGGCCTGATCGAGGAGGAGGGCGCGCCCGACGCGCTCTTCGACCAGCCCCGCAGCGAACGCCTGCGCGGCTTTCTCAGCGCCACTGCATAACCCGCCGGCCGGATCAACCGGACGGCTCAACAGGAGAGAGAGAATGAAGCTGATCCTGACCTTCGCGGCGCTTGCCGCAACCACCACGATGGCCTTTGCCGAAACGCACAGCGTCGTCCGGATGGGCACCGAAGGCGCCTACCCTCCCTACAACTTCCTCGACGATTCGGGCGAGGTCGCCGGCTTCGAGCGCGAAGTGGGCGACGAGGCCTGCGCGCGTGCCGGCCTCACCTGTGAGTGGGTGACGACCGATTGGGATTCGATCATCCCGAACCTGACCTCCGGCAACTACGACACGATCATCGCGGGCATGTCGATCACCGACGAGCGCGAAGAGGTGATCGACTTCACGCAGAACTATTTCCCGCCCGCCGCCTCCGCCTATGCGGCGATGGCGGAGGATGCCGATATCGAAAACGGCGTCGTCGCGGCGCAGGCCAATACGATCCAGGCCGGCCACGTCGCCGAGTCCGGCGCGGCGCTTCTGGAATTCGCCACCTATGACGAGACGGTTGCCGCTCTGCGCTCGGGCGAGGCCGACGCGGTCTTCGCCGACAAGGACGCGCTGGCACCGACGGTCGAGGCTTCGGGCGGTGAGTTGATGTTCGTCGGCGACGACGTGCCGCTGGGCGACGGCATCGGCATCGGCCTGCGCGAAAGCGACACCGAACTCAGGGAGCAGTTCGACGTCGCCATCGCCTCCATGAAGGAGGACGGCACGCTCAACGAGCTGATCGTGAAGTGGTTCGGCGAAGACGCCGATACCTTCGAGTGAGAGATGTGGGGGCCGCTTGTCCGCCTGCGCCGCTGGTTGCGGCCCCTGCCCATCTTTGCCCGGGTGATTTCCTGCCGACGCGGTCGCGGCCCCGAACAGGCGGCGCGCCATGTCGGCAGGGGGCGGGTATGGGTGATCTACATGCGTAACGCATTGGCTTCAGCGTTCGGATTGATCCTCCGCGAAACGAGCGGCTCGGCCACAGGTGCGCCGGTCGGCTCGCCGTCCCTTTTTCACAGGCCGCGGCCGCCTCGGAGGGCAATCTGAGCGATGTTCGATTTCTGCTCCGACCCGGCCACGCTCGACGGCATCGCCTGGCTCGCCTGCTACCTCACCACCGGCAAGCACATGGCGTTCTATGGCGCGTTCGGAACGGTTCTGCTGCTGCTGGCGATCACGGCACCGACCGCGCTGGCCTTCGGGTTCGGCGGGGCCATGGCGGCAAGGTCGCGGGTGTCGCCGTTGCGTTGGCTGGGCAAGACCTACATCGCCATCGTTCGCGGCATTCCCGACATCGTGTTCTTTCTGTTCTTTGTCATCGCGCTCGATCAGGGGATCGAGTACCTGCGCCATCAGGTCCTGTGTCCCGACTGGGACCAACCGGTGCGGCAGGGCAGCGACTTCGTCGTCTGTGCGGCCGCCAAGATGCCGCTCGGCAATGCGCCGCAATGGGTGCATGAAAGCTACGGCTTCGCGCTCGCCGTGCTGACCTTCGCCATCGTGTTCGGCGCCTTCGCGGCCAACGTCCTCTATGGCGCCATGCGGGCCGTGCCGCGTGCGCAGGTCGAGACAGCCGAGGCTTACGGCATGTCGCCGCGCCAGACCTTTCGCCGGATCACCGTACCGCAGATGTGGATCTACGCCTTGCCTGGCTTGGGCAACCTCTGGATGATCCTCATAAAGGCGACCCCGCTTCTGTTTCTCCTCGGCGTGGAAGATGTCGTCTACTGGGCACGTGACCTTGGCTCGGCGAAGACGCCGCGGTTCACCGATTACCCGCATCCGGATTGGCGAATGTGGTACTTCCTCGCGCTTCTCGTCTTCTACCTCCTCTTCACACGCCTTTCGGAGCTTGTGCTGACGCGCGTGACGCGGCGATTGAGCCGGGGACAGGCAACCGCGGGGGGCGAGGCCATGCGCCGCGCCGATTTGCCGGCGGGGCCGGTCGCATGAGTTGCTGGCAGACGGTGCAGGATTATGCTCTGCGCAGCCTCGGGATCGGCGAACGGCTGCTGCCCCGTTCGGACTTCACGCTCTGCGACCAGATCGTCCTGATCGGCTCGGGCATGATCTGGAACGTCTATTTCGGGGTGTTGGCGCTGCTTGCGGGGTTCTGCCTCGCCACGCTGCTGGCACTGGGCAAGGCCGCGTCGAACCCGCTCGCGCGCAAATCGGCGGAGTGGTTCGTCTTCCTGTTCCGCGGCTCACCGCTCTTCATCCAGTTCTTCTTCGGCTACTTCCTGTTCCTTTCGCTCAAGCAGCAGGTTCCTCTCTTTGAGCCGTTCGCCGCGGCATCGGTCGGCGCACTGGTGGTGCTGTTCCTGAACACGTCCGCGTATTCGGGCGAGATCTTCCACGGTGCGCTCATGTCCGTTCCCAAGAGCGATACCGAAGCGGCGGCGGCCTACGGGCTGACCGGGTGGCGCAGGTTCCGGCGCATCACCTGGCCGACCATGCTGCGCCTCGCCTGGCCGGCCTATATCAACGAGGCGATCTTCCTGTTCCACGCGACGACGCTCGTCTTCCTGTCAGGCTTTCCGGCAGCGCAGCAGCGGGGCGACGGGCTGTATTACGCGCAATATTTCGCGGACAAGACCTTCAATCCCTTCGTTCCCTACCCGATCCTGGCCGGCTACTTCATCCTGTTGACGCTGTGCATCATCGGCCTGATGGGACTGGTGAACCGCCGCCTGAACCGGCACCTGCCGCAGGCGGCGGAGCGGCGGCCTCGGATGTTTCCGCAGATGCTGCGCTGAGGCGTTAGCGGCGGCAATTCCTCGCGCCGAGAACCATCGCCCAGTAGAGCCGCCCGTCGGCCCCGCGCGCGGCGGCGACCGCGCCATGCTGCATCACGGGGTGCATGATGTTGCGGCGATGTCCGGCGGAGTTCATCCACGCAACCGTCACCTCGCGCGCATCGTTCTGACCGAACGCGACGTTTTCCGCCCCGGCGCAGCCTTTGTAGCCGGTCGCCTGGATCCGGTCGAAGGGGCGCGAGCCGCGCGGCCCGTCGTGGCGCATCTTCGCGGTCGCGGCCTGATGCCGCGCCTGCGCCTCGGCCGCGCGGGCAAGCTTGCGATCGTAGCGCAACGGCGGCAGACCCGCCCGCTCCCGCTGCTGCGAGGCGTAGCGCAAGGCGTCTTGCGAGATTTCGGCGGCGGCCGGCATGGCGAGCGGCCCGGCGAGGGCCAGCATCAGGGTGAGGCTCTTCAGGATCATGATTACGGCTCCGGTGTCGTTTTTTCGCGTTGCTCCGAAGCGTGTGCCACCGGTGATCTAACAATCTCTTAAACCGGACGATCTTGCAGCCGGGTCGTGGCCGCCATAGCCTGCACGCGCAACAAACCGCTCGGAATTTCATGAAAATCGGCCTTCTTCTCACCGGACACGCGCCGGACCCGCTGCAACCCCTGCGTGGCGATTACGACGCGATGTTCACCCGCCTGCTTGCCGGGCAAGGGCTGGAATTCGACAGCTATGATGTCGAGAACATGGTCTTTCCCGAAAGCATCGACGCGGCCGACGGCTGGCTTATCTCCGGATCGCGGCACGGCGCCTACGAGGACCATCCCTTCATCCCGCCTCTGGAGCGATTCATCCGGCAGGCCTATGCCGCCCGCATCCCGATCGTCGGCATCTGCTTCGGTCACCAGATCGTCGCGCAGGCTCTTGGCGGCAAGGTGGTGAAGCATCCCGAGGGCTGGGCGCTCGGGCGACAGGATTACGAGATGTCGGACGGCCGGATCATACGCCTCAACGCGTGGCACCAGGATCAGGTGCGCGACCTGCCCCCCGATGCCAAGCCGATCGCGCGCAGCGCGTTTTGCGAATACGCGATGCTGACCTATGGCGACCGGGCCTTCACCGTGCAGCCGCATCCCGAATTCGACGGCAACGTGATCGCGGATTTCGTCGCCCTTCGTAAAGGAACGGGCACCTATCCCGACGATCTGATGGACCGCGCCGCCGAGTCTGCCGCCCTGCCTGACGACAGCGCGGCCTTGGCCCGCGCCATCGGCGACTTTTTCAAGACGGGGGTTGTCGATGTCCCGGCCTGACTGGCTCGCTCAAGCACCGGCGCATGCCCGCGCCTTTCTCGACGGGCGGCGGCTCGACGAGGTGGAATGCATCATCGCCGATCTGTCCGGCATTGCGCGCGGCAAGGCGATGCCCGCGGCAAAATTCGCAACGCAGTCGCATTTCTACCTGCCGAACTCGATCTTCCAGCAGACGATCACCGGCGACTGGGCCGATGACGGCGACGCGGCGTTTCTTGAGCCCGACATGGTTCTGACGCCCGACTTCTCGACCGCATCGGCCGCGCCCTGGACCGCCGACTGGACGATGCAGGTGATCCACGACATGCGCGACCAATCCGGCGAGCCGGTCCCCGTCGCGCCCCGCAATGTGCTCAAGCGTGTGGTGGCCCTCTATGAGGCGCAGGGGTGGAAGCCGGTCGTCGCGCCGGAGATGGAATTCTACCTCGTCGCCCGCAACATCGACCCCGCCAAGCCGGTGGAGCCGCCGATGGGCCGCTCCGGCCGGCGCGCCGCCGCGCGGCAGGCCTATTCGATGTCCGCGGTGGATGAATATGGCCGCGTCATCGACGACATCTACGATTTTGCCGAAGCCATGGGTCTGGAGATCGACGGCATCCTGCAGGAAGGCGGCGCGGGCCAGGTCGAGATGAACCTGCGCCATGGCGACCCGGTGAAACTGGCCGACGAGATCTTCTACTTCAAACGCCTGATCCGCGAGGCGGCCCTGCGCCACGATTGCTATGCCACATTCATGGCCAAGCCGATCCAAGACGAGCCGGGCAGCGCCATGCACATCCATCATTCCGTCGTGGACCGGGCAACCGGGGCCAACATCTTCGTGGGCCCGGACGGATCCGAGACGGAGGCGTTCCTGCATTTCATCGGCGGGATGCAGGCGCACATGCCGTCCGTGATCGCGCTTCTGGCGCCCTACGTGAATTCCTACCGCCGTTACGTGCGGGATTTCGCGGCGCCGGTGAACCTCGAATGGGGGCGCGACAACCGCACGACGGGCCTGCGCGTTCCGATCTCCGATCCGGCGTCCAAGCGCGTCGAGAACCGGATCGCGGGGATGGATTGCAATCCCTATCTCGGCCTCGCCGCCTCGCTGGCCTGTGGTTATCTGGGTCTTCGGGACCGTATCGCACCACAGCCGCAATTCACCGGCGACGCGTACAACTCCGCCGAGGGGATGCCCCGCGACCTGACCACCGCGCTCGACCGGTTCGAGGCTCCGTCGCCGATCCACGACGTCCTGCACCCGCATTTCGTCTCGATCTACGGTGCCGTGAAACGGATGGAGGTCGATGCTTTCCTCCAGGTCATCTCCCCCTGGGAGCGCGAGCATCTGCTGCTGAACGTATGAGTTGGCTGCACGCGAACGGCGACGCCGGCATCTGGCCCGCCACGTTCTACGCGGGCCGCGCGGATCGGCCCGCCCCCTTCCCCCCGCTCGACGGGGATGCGCGGACGGAGCTTTGCGTGATCGGCGGCGGCATCACCGGCCTGTCGGCGGCGCTGCATGCGGCGCAGGCGGGGATGCGCGTCACCCTCCTTGAGGCGCAGCGCGTCGGCTGGGGCGCATCGGGGCGCAATGGCGGGCAGGTTTCGCCCGGCTTCAACTGGTCGCCGCGCAAGCTGGCCGCGCGGCTCGGCGACGACCGGGCTACCGCGCTCCACCGCCTGTCGGAGGAGGCCGTGCGCCTCACCCGCGACCTCGCGGACACGCATGCGGGCGGCGCGCGGTTCCGCCCCGGCATCCTGTCTGCCGGCTTCACCGAGGCCGAGGTCGCCGAGATGGCAGAGGACGCCGCCTGGGCCGATGCCCGCCTCGGCACCACCCGCGCCCGCCTGACCCGCGCGGAGATCGAGGCGGCGATCGGCACGCGCGCCTATGCGGGCGGAATGCTCGACCGGACGGGGGGGCGCATCGATCCGCTGGCCTATGCGCTCGGCCTCGCGCAGGCCTGCGTGGCGGCGGGCGTCACGATCCACGAGGAGAGCGAGGTGCGCGCCCTCGACGGCACCGCCGCCCGCACAGAGCGCGGCACGGTCACGGCGCGCTTCGTGCTGCACGCGACGAACGGCTACACGCCCGGCCTGACCCGGCCGACGGCGGCGCGCGTCCTGCCGATCAACAACTTCATCGCCACCACCGCGCCGGTGCCGGACGCGGGCGACCGCACCGTCTTTGCCGTGGCCGACAGCCGCTTCGTCGTGAACTATTTCTGGTGGAGCGCCGACGGATGCCTCGTCTATGGCGGCGGCGAAAGCTACGGCAAACGCTTCCCCTCCGACATTCGCGGGCGCGTCCGTGCCAACCTCGCCCGGGTCTACCCCGAACTGGCCGGGGTCGAACTCACCCATGCCTGGGGCGGCACCCTGGCGGTGACGGCGAGCCGCCTGCCCTGGCTGTCCGAAGTCGCGCCGGGCGTGTTCGCGGCCGGAGGCTATTCGGGTCATGGTCTCGCGCTCGCGGGCCTGTTCGGCAAGCTGGCGGTCGAGGCGATGCAGGGTGCGCGCGCGCGGTTCGATCTAATCGCCGCGCTCCCGGTGCCCGCGCTTCCGGGCGGACGATGGCTCGGCGGGCTGGCGGCGCAGGCGGGGATGATCTGGGGCAGCGTGACCGATCGGCTGAGGACCTAGCCGTCGATCATGTCCAGCGTCGTCTCGTCCGCCGCACCTTCATAGAACCGGTCGAGCACCGCCTGCGCCCAACCGTCCGCCCCCGCCGCACGGAACAGCGTGGCTGACGAGCGGACCTTCATCGCATCCACCTCGCCCACGATCCGCTCGATCGGCGGGTCGTGCCGCAACAACGCTTCCGCCGCCTCCGCCAGCCGCGCCCCGAGCACCGGATCGGCCAAATAGGCCCGCGCCTCGGCCAGATCGCGGATGCCGTAATATTGCGCCGTCTCGGATCGTCCGAGGCCCCGCAATTGAGGAAAGACATACCAGATCCAATGCGTCCGTTTCCGCCCCTGCCGAAGCTCGGTCAGTGCAGTATCATAGTTGCGGGCTTGGGCGTCGTGGAAGCGGGAGAGAACGATCATATCTAGAGACCTAGAACGGTGAGATTGAGTGTCATAACACTTTTTTCTCAGCGTTTCTGCTACGCATCCAAGTTGACCCCCCAGTCATGGAAATCTGTAATCTTATGAAGCCACACAACCTTCACCCGACAGCCCGGCAAAAGATCAGACCACCTAATCTCCCTTTTTACTTCCCACTCACGGTCTGCACCTTGCTGTTTCCGCTCAACCACAAAAACTTGGTCGCCATTACCATTGTAACTTACAGAAACTAATCTGTTCAAGTGCAAGTCAGCGCCGCTATATCCGAACAGTATAATGGATTTGGTTTCCTGCATAGCCTCTTCCAAGCAATCCCAGTAGGTGGACAGTAGCGGCGACGACGATATAAGGGCGGGCTTGTGCTTGAAGTGAGACAAAACCAGATGGCCTGTGTTGATCCCCCTGTGCCTCGATAAATCATAAGTTGAGTGTTTTTTGATCTCTCCCCTAACGTTTGTGTAGAACAAAGGAGAACCGTGGAGATGAAGATAAAAAGCGCTTTTACTATTGTTATACCTTTTCATGTTCGATGGATCGAATGATTGGTTGAATCCATCGATTAGGCAGGAGAAGCCCCTCAGAACAGCGGTACCTGCAAAAGCGGCATAGAGAAGCGGGTCATAATTCAGCGTTGCAACATGCGAGCGAGTTCTTAAAACATGCGATCTTAAGCTCTCGGCAGACCTTTCGAGTTATGCCCGAAAGTTGGTGATGGCCTGAAGTAGGCGGCATATCATGGCGGTGTTCACGCGCCGTCAGTCTCAAAAGAGAAAGGATATGCCACCATGGCCAAATCTACCGTTGTCCCGTTCGAACTGCCATCGGAATTTTCTGCGGATCCGTTGACCGAGGTAATCCAAGCTGGGGCCAAGGAGCTTCGTAAGCGCCGTCTCGGCCCCATTGGGTTTTCGCTTGCGGTCGGGATCGCTCGGCGTATCCGGCTGCCGCTTTCGCCCTTGTGCGCGCTCAGAGTGAGCTCACTGAGGACTCCCGGATGAGCTCATTGTGAGGGGTGGGACGCCTCGGCGTAAGCCCATGGCATCAACGCGTCGATGTCCTTGTCGAGATGGCCGTTGGCGAGCTTGGTGAAGAGATCGCGTAGGTAGGCATAGGGCTCGACGCCGT
>NZ_CYPR01000022.1 GCF_001408515.1 Jannaschia seosinensis
AATAGAGCTTCTCGTAAAGGTGCTTGCCGCGACCGCCCTCGAGGTTGGTGACGATGTAGCGGGTGTCCCGACCCATGGGGCCAACCTCGACGCGGGCGATGACGCGGCGGGGTTTCGACCACGAGCGGGCTGCGTAGGAGAAGGTCTTGAACCGGCGCAGCTTCTGGCCCGGCGTTCGGGCGTAGCGCGCCGCTGTCGATGCCTCCAATGCCGAGATGTTCCGCGCCAGACGGCCGTTCTTCGACAGACCGAAGACATAACGCAGCCCGAGCCCGTCACACAGGTCCAGAACCTGCGGGGTGCAGTAGTGGCTGTCGGCTCGCAGCAGGATTTCTGTCTCGGGCCAATGCCTGGCAATCTGCCGGATCAACCGGCGGATGTGGGCCGCGCTCTCGGCCCCATTGGGGCGGCGGGCCGGGCGCAGCAGTGTCCCGACGAGCCGGCCTTCGCCGTCGAAGACGACGATCGGCTGGAAGCCGAACTCGTCGTAGAACGCATTGAACAGGCGCAGCTGCTGGTGGCCATGCACCGCGTCAAAGGTATCATCGATATCGAGCACGATTCGGCTTGGCGCGCGCGCAAACGAGTGGCAGTAGAACCGGACCATCTCGCGGCCCATGCGGATAAGGGCGCGGGCGTCGGGCAGGTTTTCCATGCGCGAGATCGTCGGCTGCGAACACAAGGCCGGCCCTGTTTCCGGGCCACGCTCCAGTGCGATCCTGAAGCTGGGATCGTTCCGCAGGGCGGTCGCGTCGTTGCCGTCTTCATACCCCGCCGCGATCATCATGATCCGGAAACGGATGATGTCGCACAGGCTATGCTGAACTTTCGCCGGATCACGCGGATCGTGCAGGCAATCTGCGAGCCGCTGCGCCAGACCCTGCTGCGCTCGATCTCGCGCAGCAGGGTCAGTCCGGCATCGGAGCTCATGTCGGCGCCGTCAAACCCGAGCAGGATCGGCTTGCCATTGAGGGGTGACAGGCGGGGCGTGGAGCACGTAGACTGGGTCATGGCGGAGGTCGTCCTGCTGAAATCTGAATCTTTGGCGTCGATAACCAAAAAATACAGAGTTTCAGACGGTTACGCCACCTCCGCCGCCTTCTCGTGAGTTATCCGGGTTAAACCGATATCGCAAATGGTGGAGACACGAAGGAGGCAGATCAGGGTCCGGTGGTATTGGGATCAAGCCGGACTCTCATGACCCCGAGCTGTCGTTTGCGAACGATAGAACCACCCATGCGTGGCTCACCTATGCCGGCCGCTACAGCGTCAAGACGATCGACCGGCATCTTGCCCCGATCCGCTATCTCGACTCCCTGACGGGCGGGAT
Source organism: Jannaschia seosinensis (assembly GCF_001408515.1). Taxonomy (GTDB): domain Bacteria; phylum Pseudomonadota; class Alphaproteobacteria; order Rhodobacterales; family Rhodobacteraceae; genus Jannaschia; species Jannaschia seosinensis. Next base: position 1,331 of record NZ_CYPR01000022.1, read on the forward strand.
GCCGTTCGACAAGCTCTCCACGAAAAAGGTGTCCAGGATTTGCAACGACCTCAAGCGGCGGTCCAGCATGACTGCTCCGGATCACCTGTCCTACTCCTCCTCGATCCGACACACCGTGTCGCATCTCGTCGCGTTTCTGGGCTGGCTCCAGAAGCAGGACGGCTTCCGCCGGCTGCCCAGGGATCTGGCCGACTATCTCGAACTTCCCAAGGCGGTCACGGCTGCTGCCGCGTGCACGAGCTTCCGGGACTACCCTACCCTCTCCGAGGCTGAAGCCTTGCTGCAAGCCATGCCGGCAAGGTCGCTGAAAGATGAACGTGCCCATGCCCTCTTCGCGCTCGCGTTCCTCGGCGCCCTTCGTGTGGACACACTCGTCTCGTTCGTTGCGCGTCAAGAACATTGACATCGCAAACCGTCTGATCCTTCAGGACGCGAGCGTTGTTCGCGCTAAAGGGGGCAAGAGCATCGACATCTTCCGGTTTCCGCTTCCACCGCTGTTCAAGACCATCGTCGTCGAATGGATGGACCGGCTCCGCCAGCTCGGCTTTACAGAAGAAGATGCCCTCTTCGCGGACCTGAAGTACCTGAAGCATCGGCCCGCTCTGTCCGGGAGCGGAAGAAAGGTTGTTCCCGTCATGACGACCACTCATGCCGTGACAGAGGCGTTCGAGATCGCGTGCCGCGACAGCGAAAGGAAGTTCACACCGCATGCCGTAAAACACACGATCGGCGCGGAGCGAGACGAGCGCGCCCTGACACAGCTAGAGCGCAAGGCCTGGTCCCAAAACATGGGGCACGAGAACGAGCAGACCACCGAGCGGTATTACGGCAAGCTGAGTGACGAGCGGCGGATCGAGGTTCTGGAAGCCATCGGAGGCCATGACGAGAGTGACGCCCCATCGATTTCCGACGACGTGAAGATCGCGCTGTTGGACGCCGTCTATGACCAGTGCATCAAGGAGCGGACTAGCCGGGGCCAGAGGGGCGCGCCCTGATCGAAGCGTGTGGTTCGATTGCCCATTCTGATCCCGACCGGAGGGGCCATTTCTTCGGTCCGGTGGAGCACCCGCGGCGCAGTTGCTTGGTGGCAGTCTCAACCGTTCGTCGCTATGTTGTAATTTCGTAAAATAATAAATTTTTCGTCCTACGCTTCGGCTGCTTTGGTAAGCATCGCTTCGGCGAGCAGCTTCTTCAGCTTGCCGTTCTCGTTCTCTAGCGCCTTCAGCCGCTTGACATCCGACACCTCCAGGCCGCCACAGCGTGCCTTGAACTTGTAGAACGTCGCCGAGCTAACCCGGATAATTAACGAGAAGGCCAGACTACACGACACAGCCGTTTTTGGGGTGGCCGAGACCGGCAAGAGAGATTCTTCTGGTGGACTCGACCTCGCCAAAGGAACGGTCCCTTGAATATCCGTGCTCTCGCCGATCTCCAGAAAACGCTAACTCCGCATGTGCCGTTGGGCAAGTCACGGCTCGAGACGCTCTGCATGATCCTGCTTGGCATGATCAGCGCCCGAACGGTGAACCTGACGCATATCGCGAGCGAGCGGCCAAGTCGCGCCATGGTTGCATCGACCTATCGCCGTCTGCAACGCTTCTTCCAACACGTGTGCCTGCCCGAGGATTGGAGCGTGGGCATCGTGATCTCGCTGCTCGGCAACCCTCGCCCTTGGCATCTGTGTCTTGACCGCACCAACTGGAAGATCGGCAAGACCGACGTTAACGTCCTCGTGTTGGCCGTCATCACGGCCAGGTTCCGTGTCCCGTTGATGTGGACCATGCTCCCGCATTCCGGCAACAGCACGACCGCTCAGCGCATCGCGCTGATGAAGCGGTATCTCGCGTATTTCGACGCCTCAACCGTTCGGATGCTGCTGGCGGATCGTGAGTTCATCGGTCAGGAATGGTTCACTTTTC
>NZ_CYPR01000023.1 GCF_001408515.1 Jannaschia seosinensis
AGGAATCGAGAACGCCAACATCTTCTGAACGCTGTCGCGCGAAATCCCGAAGTGATGCGCCGCCGCCCGCTGGCTCATGCCCTCCGCACAGGCCAATCGCACCTTACGATACAAGTCCACGGTGAAAATCCTCCCGCCCTCCCTGCCGCCAGAGAGGGTAAAGGTGGACGACTTTTACGCCGCCCGCAGCAGGCTCATCCCGCCGCTACCGTGGCAGACTTTTGCACCGCCGTTCTCAGAAGTTGGTTACGTAACGCTCCCATCCCAAAGAGCTTGGTGATGCTGCTACCAGCCATGCCACGGGCGACCAAAGCATCACGGAAGGCGTTTGCATCTTTTCGAGTATACGTCGTCAGCGGTTTATCCCCGCACACGTCGATAGCGTAACCGCAGGAACGTTCCGCCGCACGTCGGAACGTCTCCGGCTTCCCGCTCCCCTTGAGGCGGAGGTAAGTCACGACTGCCTCCGATAGTGTTGGAGATGCAGAGTTGACATCGTTTGAACCGACCTGCGCAGACGGTGAGAACCCTCCCCCGTTCAAGCGGAGCATATGCTTGCCCGGCAAGTCAGTATCTCTCGCCCTCAGGTGAAACCAGTATTCTTCCAACTGACCAGCGGCACGGATGGCGCGCGCAGAAGCTACAGTCCGCGACTTCGTCCGAAGTGACTAGGATATTTTTGCGGACGTATAGTGCTTCTGCAATTCCAGTGAAACGCGCCGCACAAAATAGGAGCCCCCGCCCTTCGTAAACGTGTGGGGGGGCTGAAATGTACTCCGCCATGTTCTACGCCTCTGGCTAAAAATCAGTTTAGCTGAGACTTTTCAAAGTGTTGCGCGAAATAAGTGGTGCCCGGGGGCGGAATCGAACCACCGACACGCGGATTTTCAATCCGCTGCTCTACCCCTGAGCTACCCGGGCACGTATCGCGAAGCCGTCGGCTTCGCTGGGGTGGTGATCGTCTAGGATGCGCATGCGGAACTGTCCAGACCGTTTTGCGCGTCAAATGCAGGTTTGGTCACCCGGTGTGGCCATCCGCAGTGTTGGTGACTCGGAGGCTGCGCCCGACGGCTCCGACAACCCGCCCGAATAGGCGCACAAGCGCGACACCGAAAAAAATCAATGACGCGTCGGTCCGCCTTCATCCTCCTCGGAGGCGCGGCGTTCTAAAGCATCGATGACCTCGTCGGCATCATCCGGATCGGCGGAAGGTACGGCATAGCTGCCGGTCAACCACTTGCCCAAATCAATATCCGCGCATCGACGCGAACAGAAAGGGCGATACTTCAGATCAGTCTCGCGGTCGCAGATCGGGCAGGTCACAGCAGGTCCTCGAGGTGTCGGCGTTCACGTCGGCGGGTCAACTCGAAATGGCCCAACGGGGTCCAGCCGATCAGCGACGTCTCGACCGGATCGGCGCGAAAGGCGGCCCGAAGCGCGGCCTCCAACGTCTTGCGGTCCTTCTTGGGCATGGGGGCAAGGTCCAGCACGATCTGCCCCCCCAGACCACGTAGCCGAAGCTGCCGCGGCAGCGCCTTGGCCAGCGCAAGATTGGCCTTCAATCCACCGGCTCCACCCTCAGGTGTGTTCACATCCACGGCCACCAGGGCCCGCGTCGGCTCGACATAGGCGGTGGCCTGCCCGAGCGACACCTCCGGCGAACGCAGCGCGTCCACCTGATCGGCGACGAGGTCCCAATCCTCGGAAACCGAATCCGCATCCCAGTCGCGCCATGCAAGAGTCTGGGCATCGGGTCCATCGACCAGCCGCTCCGGACCGTCTCCCTCGTCTCCGATTACCCGCATCGCCAAGTCCCACGTCGCCGCGACGTCTTCGGCAATTACATCTGCCTCCACACCGTCGCAGGCGGTCCGCAGGATGATCCCATGCGCCCCCCGTTCCGGAACGGCGTCATGCGCGATCTCCAACAAGCGATCCCGCTCCGCATCGTCGGTCAACGACCGCGCAACATTCAACCCCGGCGCATCGGGCGTGACAATGCAGAAGCGCGACTTGAAGAGAACACGATCGGTCACAGGAACAGCCTTGCCCGGTTCAGCATGGCCCGTCACCTGCACCAGAAGTGCCTGCCCCGGAGCCATTCCCTTGGCGTTGCGGTGCCAGCCCGTAAGCCCGTCGCTCAACCGGACGAACATGCCACCCTGCCCCTTTGCGGGCCGGTCGCAAACCGCACGGAACACCGTGCCGGGGACCGGCAGGTCATCATCGGCATCTATCAGCAGATCATCGAGCCGCCCATCGACCATCCGGGCCGCCGCCGTTCGACCTTCGTGGCGGCCGAGAATTACCTGCACGCCCTTCATTGCCATATCTCCAATCCGGCCGCCTGCAGCAGGTTCGCCGTCTCATGCACGGGAAGTCCCATCACGCCGGTATAGCTCCCCTCGATCCAGGTCACGAACGCACCGGCCGGCCCCTGAATCGCGTAGGCCCCGGCCTTGCCATGCCAATCCTGCGTCGCGAGGTACCCCTCGATCTCCGCATCGGACAGCCGCTTGATCTTCACGCTCGTCGCTGAGGTGCGACGCCAGGATTGCCCAGCCCGCCGCACACCGATTGCGGTGAAAACCCTGTGCCGCCGCCCCGAGAGAAGCCGAAGGAATGCAGCAGCTTCCTGTGCATCCTGTGGCTTGCCCAAGATACGTCGCCCGACCGCGACGGTCGTATCGGCGCACAACACCACGTCCTCCGCCTCTGCTGTGACGGCGGCAAGCTTCGCGACCACGATCCGCTCGCAGTAAACACGCGGCGATTCCGCTTTCCGGGGCGTCTCGTCGATGTCGGGGGGCCGCACATCATCGGGCACCACACCGAGCTGTGCCAGCAATTCCAGCCTGCGCGGCGAACCCGACCCGAGGATCAGGCGCGGCCTGCCCGATAAAGGCACGTCACTTGAAGCGATAGTTGATACGTCCCTTGGTCAGGTCGTAGGGGGTCATCTCCACCTGCACCTTGTCGCCGGCAAGGACTCGGATCCGGTTCTTGCGCATTTTGCCTGCCGTATGCGCGATAATCTCATGGCCGTTCTCGAGTTCGACCCGAAATGTCGCGTTCGGCAGGAGCTCCTTCACGACGCCGGGGAATTCGAGCATCTCTTCCTTGGCCATGGTCTCTCCTGATGTCAGGCCGCCAAAAAAGAGGCGGCGGATGCGGGTAGATGGTGCAGATTTCTGGATTCTTCAAGGGTCAAGGTGAGAGGCTGCGGCAAACAGATCCCGCACGCCCCGGCGGCAGGCTTGATGCGCCCGCTCAACCGAAGCGCCGCTCCAGCCGTTCCGCGATCTGTTCGCGCGTCTGGCGGTAGCTGCGAAGCTTCTGCTCCCGCGTCTCGCCCACACCGGTCGGATCCATGACCGGCCAGTATTCAACTTCGACATGCGCATGACGCGCCAATTCGCGGGCTACACGCCGCGACGCGGCGGTCAGCGCCACGATCAGGTCGAACTGCTCCAGATCGTCGCCCAGATCACGCATTTCATCAAAGCTGCGAGTTCGGTGACGCGACAACTCCACCCCGATCTCGGCGCAGACGGCGATCGCGAACCCGTCGATCTCGAGGTCGTTCATCACTCCCGCGGATTGCACGTAGATCGAATGACCATGACGCTTTTTCATCAAGCCTTCCGCCATGGGGGATCGAACGGCGTTGTGATCGCAGCAGAACAGAACCGCCTGCGGCTTGCCTTCAGCCGCCGGCATGGAGCACGCAGATCAAGGTGAAGAGCCGGCGCGCCGTCGGATGATCCACCTCCGCCTTGCCCTCGAGCCGCTCGACTAGGATGCGGGCGCCCTCGTTATGGATACCGCGCCGGGCCATGTCGATCGCCTCGATCTGGCTCGGCGGCAACTTCTTCACCGCGTCGAAATAGGCTTCGCAAATCTGCCAATAATCCTTCACGACCTGCCGGAAGGGACCGAGCGCCATGTGAAACGCCCCCGCCAGGCCAGCATCCGTAGCGACCTCGAACACCAGACGACCGTCGCGAATCGCCAGAGTCAGGTAATAGGGTCCGTCCGGTGCCCCCTCGGCCAGAGGCGCGAAGCGGTTGTCCTCCAGCAGGTCGAAGATCGCCACCGCCCGCTCCTGCTCGATCTCGGGAGTGGGCTTGGGCAGGTCGGGCGCGTCGATGTCGATACGGGCAATGCGGGCGTTCATGTCCCGTTGATGCCGCAATGCGGCGCGCTCGGCAATGGCCTAGCGGTTGAGCCGGTCCAGTCGCGCCTGCACGCTGAGCCCGTGCGCCTCGAGCGATTCCGATCCGGCCAACGCGACCGCCGACGGGCCCACGGCGCGCAAGCTTTCCGGCGTCATCCGGGCCAGCGTCGTCCGCTTGAGGAAATCGAGAACCGACAGGCCAGACGAGAATCGCGCCGACCGCGCCGTCGGAAGTACGTGGTTCGGCCCGCCGACATAGTCGCCGACCGCCTCGGGGGTCCAGGCCCCCAGAAAGATCGCACCCGCATGCGTGATCCGGGCCGCAAGCGCGTCCGGATCGGCCACGGCCAGTTCGAGATGCTCCGGCGCGATTCGATTCGAAAGGCTCGCGGCCTCGGCCAGATCGCGCACCACGATCACCGCACCGAAATCGCGCCAGGACGCCCCCGCGATGGCCCGTCGCGCCAGCGTCTTCAGCCGGGCCTCCACCGCCTCCGCGACGGCGCGCCCGAAGGCCGCGTCATCCGTGATCAGGATCGACTGCGCGCTCTCGTCGTGCTCTGCCTGGCTCAACAGATCCAGCGCGATCCAATCGGGATCGTTATCGGCATCCGCAATCACCAAAATTTCGGACGGCCCCGCGATCATGTCTATGCCAACCCGGCCAAAGACACGTCGCTTGGCCGCGGCGACATAGGCATTGCCCGGCCCGGTGATCAGGTCCACCGGTGCGATGCTCTCGGTCCCGTAGGCCATCGCCGCAACCGCCTGCGCGCCGCCGATGCGATACACCTCGTGAACCCCCGCGATCCGCGCGGCCAGCATGACTAGCGGGTTCACCACCCCGTCCGGCGTCGGCACGCACATGACCAACCGCTCCACACCCGCGACCTGCGCGGGAACGGCGTTCATCAGGACGCTCGATGGATAGGAAGCAAGGCCGCCGGGCACGTAAAGCCCGGCCGCCGAAACGGCCGTCCAACGCCAGCCCAACGTCGCACCGGCCTCGTCCGTCCAGGATTCGTCCGACGGCATCTGTCGCGCGTGATAGGCTTGGATCCGCGACGCGGCGAGTTCCAGCGCCTCGCGCTCCGCCTCGGGCACACGGGCTGCATGTTCGTCGATTTCGGCATCCGGGATGCGCAAGCCGCCCTCCGCCACCTGAAGCCGGTCGAATCTCGCAGTCAGATCGCGAACCGCCGCATCCCCCTCTGCACGAACCCGCGCGATTATCGCGGCCACGGCTTCGTCGACGTCGGGCGCATCCTCCCGCTTCATCGTCAGGAGCGCGGCGAAGCGGTCCTCGAAATCGGCGTCCTTGGCGTCGAGAAACTGCGGCATGGCCCTCTGTGGCCCAGCGGGCCGTCTTTCGATGGTTGCAACGGGTTCCTGCAGGCCGATCGTTCGGCCTCAAGGTCGGCTACCCTGCGGGTCGCGGCGCCTCAAGCTCACTCCGGATGGTCCGGCACCTTTCCCGAGGGCGCGAGGTAAGGCTGAGTGACGTCGCGCAACGTCACGTCCAGACATTCGCAGTCGATCTCCACCACACCGTCACCGGCAAAGGTCAACCGCAACTGACCTTCGGCATCCGCGCCAGGCTGCCATTCAAGCGCGAGGAGCGACAAAACCGTCTCCGCATCCCCCGGCACCACGCCCTGCCCGCGCACGCCGCGCGCCTCCGTTACCGTGAGGACAGAACGAACCCGCTGCGGCGGTCGGGTGCGGCCTTCCCAGCGAAAGCGGTTGAGCAGAAATGCCACCTCCCGCCGCCCCTTGGACCAGCGCATCTCCGAGGCAGGGAGCACCGCATCCTGAACCAGAGCGGAAATTACCTGCAGGTCGCCCGCCTCCGTCGCCCAGAGGCGTAACGGTCCCGCGCCCGCACTGTCTGCAAAACTGGCGTCGTCGCTCATTCCTCGTCCCCTTTCGTCCCGTCATCCCGGTCGGACGCATCGGCATCGCGCGCCCGCTTCTGCGCCTTGCGTCGGCTCATGTTCGCCTTCAGCGCCGCCTTGAGGCGATCCTCACGTGCGGGCGGCGGCGTCTTCTCTTTCGCCATCGTTGACAGGCCTCTTCCCGTTGCCGCTGGTCCACATAGCGGGACCGGATCACCCGGTCCACCCGAACGCTGCAATCTGGGGGTTGCGGGACCGTTCCATCCGGTCTAATCGGCGCCCCGGACGCTGCTGTAGCTCAGAGGTAGAGCACTCCCTTGGTAAGGGAGAGGTCGAGAGTTCAATTCTCTCCAGCAGCACCACAATCCCGACCGATCGGCGCAGGCAGCAGCCTTTTAAAGCTGAAACCCCTCAGTCGCCCGTCACATCCGCATCGTAGAGCCAGCGGAGCCCCCTGAGCGGCACATCCGGCGCGACCCGGTTCATGGCACGCAACGCAGAATGCCCGACAACCCGCGACACCCCCGATAGGTGATAGTTTCGCGCATTACTCGCCGCAGCCCGCAGCGCACGCGTCACACGGGGCCGACGCACGGCCTCCCATCTGGCGGGTTCGTCGAGGGAAGCGGCCAACGTCCAAGCATCCTCCAGCGCCAGATTCGCGCCTTGCGCGAGGAACGGCAACGTCGGATGCGCCGCATCCCCGATCAGCGTCACCGCCCCGCGCGACCATTGCGGCGTAACGCCATGGTCCATCAGGCCCCAAAGGTTCACCCACTCGACCCGCGCCAGGATCTCCCGGATCGGCACGTCGAAGCGTGCGAAAGCCGCACGCAAATTCTCCGGGTCGTCCTCAGTCGACCACCCCTCGACAACCCAATCCGACCGCTCCTCGACTGCGACGACATTCAGGGCCGATCCATCGCGCAGCGGGTAAAGGACAAGATGTCGCCCCGCCCCCACATGAACCTGCGCCTCTGCCGGCCAGTTTTCCACCGGCACAATGGTCCGCCAGGCAACTTGGCCGGTATATCGGGATGCGTGATCAGGAGCGACATACTCCCGCGCCACCCCCCGTACGCCATCGGCACCCACCAGGCGCTTGACCGGGTGCAGAGCGCCATCCTCAAACGTAATGTGATCGACCCCGATCGCAGCCACGCGACGCCCCAGCCGGATCGCAACGCCGACCTCCCTCGCCCGGGCAGCGAGCGCATCGATCAGATCGGCCCGGTGCACCAACCGGAACCCTTCGCCCAGCGGCATGCGGATCAGGTTTCGCCCCGTCGACCCGTCGATCAGATGGACGGCCCGCGACGCCAAGGCGCGCGGCGCGACCCCCAGCGCATCGAGCACCCGCCCGCCATTCGGCGCGATCTGCAACCCTGCACCCACCTCGGTCAGCGCGGGTGCCTGCTCGATCACCTCGACGGAACGCCCCCGCAGGCGCAGGGCGATCGCACAGGCAAGCCCGGCGATGCCCGCACCCAGAACGGTGACGTCACTCGTCGCGATGGACCTTCTCGCGACGTTCGTGCTTTTCCTGCGCCTCGACCGTCATCGTCGCGATCGGGCGTGCGTCGAGACGCTTGAGCGAAATCGGGTCGCCCGTCTTCTCGCAATAGCCGTATTCCCCCTCCTCGATCCGCCGGAGCGCGGCGTCGATCTTGGAGATCAGCTTGCGCTGCCGATCCCGTGTCCGCAGCTCCAGCGCACGGTCGGTCTCCTCGCTGGCGCGGTCGGTGATGTCGGGAATGTTGCGCGCCGCCCCCTGCAGCCCCTCGATCGTGCGCTCCGTCTCGTCGACAAGCTCGGCCTTCCAGGCCAGCAGCTTGCGGCGGAAATACTCCACCTGCCGGTCGTTCATGAAGGGCTCGTCCTCGGCTGGGGTGTAATCGTTCGGAAGAAAGGTCTCGGCTTTCATCGGGGCTCCCTTATACCGGCAGGTTGCAGGCAGGACGGTGTCTGCGGAGCCGCCCTACGCCGGTCTCTGGCGGCGCGCTTACATTACGTCCGGCGAGTTGTCACGCCCTGCGACCCCTATGTTGGCGAAGTGTCATCCGCCTGTTAATCGGTGCGAAACACACGCGGATGGGACGAAGCGATGCGGTTCGAGGGAACGAAAGACTACGTGGCGACCGGCGACCTGAACGTGGCGGTGAATGCCGCCATCGCGCTTCAGCGGCCACTACTGGTCAAGGGCGAGCCGGGCACCGGCAAGACCGAACTGGCCCGCCAGGTCGCCGCCGCACTCGGTGTTCCGATGCTCGAATGGGCGGTGAAGTCCACCACCCGCGCGCAGCAGGGTCTTTACGAATACGATGCCGTCTCGCGCCTTCGCGACAGCCAACTTGGCGACGAGCGTGTCCACGACATCTCCAACTACATCCGTCGGGGCAAGCTTTGGCAGGCCTTCGAGGCGGAGGAGCGCGTCGTCCTTCTGATCGACGAGATCGACAAAGCCGATATCGAATTCCCCAACGACTTGCTGCAGGAACTCGACCGGATGGAGTTCCACGTCTACGAGACCGGCGAGACCGTGCGCGCCAGGCACCGGCCCATCGTCATCATCACCTCCAACAACGAGAAGGAGCTGCCCGACGCGTTCCTGCGGCGGTGCTTCTTTCACTATATCCGCTTCCCGGACATGGACACGCTGAAGGCGATCGTCGAAGTCCACTTCCCCGACATCAAGCAGACCCTGCTCGCGACCGCGCTGACGCAATTCTTCGCCGTCCGCGATCAGCAGGGCCTCAAGAAGAAGCCGTCCACGTCGGAGATGCTCGACTGGCTGAAACTTCTTCTGGCGGAGGATCTGACCGCCGAAGACCTCAAGGCCGACCCCCGCACGACCCTGCCCCGGCTGCACGGTGCGCTGCTGAAGAACGAGCAGGATGTGGCGCTGTTCGAACGCTTGGCCTTCATGGCGCGCAGCAGGGGGAGATAGGAAATCCGCCAACCGCTGACGCGTCAAGTGATGGGCAGGCTCTTCGCCTCGCTCATCCTTGCCGCGCTGATTGCATGCACGCCCGCGGACGTGGCGCCCAGCAGCGGCCCCGATGTCGCGCGTGCCACGCCCGCCGCCATGGCCGTCGACCTTCTGCCAATGCGCCGCTTCGACGGTCCACCCCGTTTGCGAGAACCCGTCTACCCCAATGGACAGCTTGCACGCGATATTCTGGCGCTGACCTTTCAGCTCGAGACGGGTCCAAAGCTGCCAATTCTGACCCGGTTCGAAGGACCCATTCCGGTTTCAGTCGAGTCGGTGGGCGCCCCTCCCCCGCAAACGCTTGCCTCCGATCTGGCCGACCTGCTCGACCGCCTGCGCCGCGAGGCCGGGATCGATGTGCGCCGCACCCGGCTTGGCGAAATGGGCTCAATCACCATATGCGCGCTGCCCCGCACGACGTTGCAGCGTCATGCTTGCGGTGCCGCCTGTTTCGCCGTGCCGCGTGTGGCGGGTTGGCGCGATTACCTGCGGCGGCCCGGCGCGGATACGGATTGGACCACGCTGGAGACCCGCAACCGGGCCAGCATCTTTCTGCCCGCCGATGTCAGCCCGCAGGAGCTGCGCGATTGCCTGCACGAAGAGCTGGCGCAGGCGCTCGGCCCCCTCAACGACCTCTATCGGCTCCCGAACTCGGTCTTCAACGACGACAACGTTCATTCCGTCCTGACCGATTTCGACATGCTCGTCCTGCGCGCAATTTACCATCGGGACCTGCACTCTGGCGTGACTCGTGCCGAAGTCGCCGCACCTCTTCCGGCCATCCTCGATGAGATCAACCCGCGGGGTCATCGTGCCGATACGCGTCCGGTCGCCGAATCCCCAATGGGCTGGAACATGGCGATCGGCAAAGCGCTCGCTCTTCGCCAGGCAGCGGCCGTCCGCCGCACCAGCGCTCGGGAGGCCGTCCGCATCGCCCGTGCCGAAGGGTGGCAAGACGATCGGCTGGCAATGTCACTTCTGGCCTTCGGTCGTGCGGCGATGACCGGACCGGACGAGGAGAATGCCCGGATCGCCGTCACCTCGTTCCTCGACGCGGCCAGAATCTACCGCAACCTCCATGGCACCGGAGCGCTGCAATCGGCGCAGGTTACCGTCCATCTCGCCGTCCTCGTGCTCGGCTCAGGTGAGGTGGATGAAGCCATTGCTCTCCTCGACAGCGCGATCCCGACGGCCAGGGGCGCGCAGAATGCGGCGCGGTTGTCGACGCTGCTGATGCTGCGGGCGCGAGCTGCGCACCTGCAGGGTGCGGAGGACGAGGCCGCGGGCCTCCGGCGCGAGGCGCTGTCCTGGGGCCGCCACGCTTGGGGCGACCGCTTCGTGACCCTGCGCGCCGCCGAGGTTGCGGGGCTGCGTCTGGACGCGTAGACGGCCCTCATGTTGCCTATCGTCCTCGCCACGCTCGGCGCCATCCTTGGCGCATTCACCGCCCGTCGCCGCAAGGGGAACGGGTTCGACATTGCCCAGTGGGCCGTGGTCTGGGCGATCATTGGCGGGCTGATCGGGCTTTTCCTGTCGGTCCTCATCGCCCGGCTCTAGATGTTTCTGCGCTTCTTCGAGCAGCTGCGCGAAGCCGGCATTCCCGTCTCCCTGCGCGAACATCTCACCTTCCTCGAGGCCCTCTCCGCCGATCTGGTCACCCACGATGTTGAGGCGTTCTACTACCTCGCCCGCGCCGCGCTGGTGAAGGATGAACGTCATATCGACCGTTTCGACCGCGCCTTCGCCGCCGCCTTCGACGGGCTGGATGCCGTCACGCCCGAGCAGGTTCTCAAGGCGATGGATCTTCCGCCCGACTGGCTGGAAAAGCAGGCCGAAAAACTCCTCAGCGATGAGGAAAAGGCCGGGCTTTCGGCACTTGGTGGCTTCGATAAGCTGATGGAGACGCTCCGCGAGCGGCTGCGCGAGCAACAGGGCCGTCACCAAGGCGGCAGCAAGTGGATCGGCACCGCCGGCACCTCTCCCTTCGGCGCCTACGGTTACAATCCCGAAGGCATCCGCATCGGTCAGGACGAAAGCCGCAACCGGCGCGCCGTCAAGGTCTGGGACAAGCGAGAGTTCCGCGATTACGGCGACGAGGTCGAACTCGGCACCCGCAACATCAAGGTCGCGCTCAAACGCCTGCGCGCCTGGGCTCGCGAGGGCGCGGCAGACGAGTTGGACCTCGACGACACCATCCGCTCAACCGCCCGGAACGGCTATCTCGACGTCATCACGCGGCCCGAACGGCGGCTGGCCAGCAAGGTCCTGCTCTTTCTCGATGTCGGCGGCTCCATGGACCCGCATGTGCGCGTGGTGGAGGAGCTGTTCTCGGCCGCCCGCACCGAATTCCGGACGCTGGAGCATTTTTACTTCCACAATTGTCTCTACGAGGGCGTCTGGCGCGACAATCGCCGTCGCTGGGAGGCGGTCACTTCGACGTCGGAGGTGCTCAACACCTACGGCCCCGACTACCGCTGCATCTTCGTCGGCGATGCCGCGATGTCACCCTACGAGATCACGCATCCCGGCGGCGCCAACGAGCATTGGAATGCCGAAGCCGGTCATGTCTGGCTGGAGCGGGCCCGTGCACAATGGCCGATGAACGTCTGGATCAATCCGGTGCCCCGGGAGCAGTGGGACTACACCCATTCGACCCGCATGATCCGCGAAATCTTCGAGGAGCGCATGGTGCCGATGACGCTGGCCGGTTTGACCGAGGGGATGAAGCTGCTGACCTGACGCTAGAGGCTGCCCGTCGGGCCGGGCGGCGGCGCACCGATCCCGCGTAGTTCGGCCACAAGCGTGTCCTCCGGAGGCTCGGTAAGGACGCTGACATCACCCGTCGTCTCCAGAACCACCAAGGCGGCATCCGCCATGCGCGTCACACCCGCTCCGCGCAGCTTCTGGCGCAGATCGTCGCGCGTCATGCGCGCCTCGACTAACGCTTCCTCCCGCACCAGCCCGTCGCGCATCAGGACCAACGGCTCGTTATCGGTCCAATGCTGCGCCCGCTTCACGCGCACGCGAAACGCGCCGATCGCCGTCTGCACGGCGAGGAGCGCAGCCAACGCCAGAAGGCCCATTGACCAAGGCGTCGACGGGTTCACAACGGTCGACGCCACGACCGAACCGGTCGCGACCGTTACGGCAAAATCGTGCGCCGACATCTTGGCGAAACTGCGAAGGCCGGCGATGCGCACGAAAAGCATCAGCGCCGGCAGCAGAATCACGGCGTCGAGAAGAATTGTCATCCAGTCAGGCATGCCATCTTACGCATGCGCGACGCTGCGGTTCCCCGGTTAACGCGGCGCGGAGCGATCCGATGACGCGGAGAGAAGGAGATAGCGCAGGTTCGTCTCCCGCAAGGCGAGGCGCAAACGCATCTCGGCGTTCGTCCGTTGCGACGCGGCCGCCTTGCGGAACAGCCCATGGAGCCATGTAAACATCCGGACCTCCGTCGGAAAAAGCAGCCTCATCTTCTATTGGACGCCGCAGCGACCGCGAGGTTCCCGCGCCGCCGCACTTTATTTTGACCTTCGATCCAACTGGACGCGGGGCGGCGCGATCCCCACATTATCCGCATGATCAAATTTCCGGCCCTTCTCCTGGCCATCGGCTACGGACTCGTCATGTGGGTCTTTTCCGCTTGGCGGCTGAAGCGCCAGATGGATGAGTCCTCCACCCCTCTCGCCGATCCCCGGCTTGAACCGGTTTTTGCGCGGATGGCGCAGGTACTGGAAGTGGAGCGCATTCGCGTGCACGTGCATGAGGTCGACCCGGTCAATGGCCTTGCCGCACCCGATGGCCGCATCTTCCTGACGCGCGGTTTCCTGCGCAAGTTCGAGACCGGCGAGGTCACCGCCGACGAGATGGCGAGCGTCGTTGCTCACGAGCTCGGCCACGTCGCACTCGGCCACGCACGCCGGCGGCTGATCGACTTCTCGGGACAGAACGCGATCCGGGTGGCCTTGGCGGGCGTCTTGGGCCGCATCATTCCCGGCGTGGGTCCGTGGATCGCCAACGCGCTCGCCTCGCTCGTCGCCGCAAGATTGTCGCGGCAGGACGAGTACGAGGCCGACACCTATGCCAGTGCGCTTCTGGTCAAGGCCGGGATTGGTACGCAACCGCAGAAGAGCATGTTCGAAAAGCTGTCGCATCTGACTGGCACGGGCGGACATGGCATGCCCGCATGGCTGATGAGCCACCCGAAGACCGACGAGCGCATCGCCGCGATCGAGGCGAACGAGGCCAAGTGGGGGCTGTCCGCACAGTCCTGACATCAGGATCGGATCAATAAACTTTCAGATGTCGCTTTGAAGGCTTCGTAGGCCGACGCCCCCGTCACGACCCGATAGAGGGTCCGGGCGGGGGCGCCGGCAGGAAACTCGGGGGCGTCTCCTTGCGCGGGCATGGACCTTGCAGCCTATCCCGCGCGGCCCTCTTTGCGCCGCAATCGTTGAAAAACGATTAACGCCCCGGCCCGCTCCAGATTTTCCACGCCGACACCGGACACCCTTGCCGCCGCGCCGCAGGTCGGGCACCTCTGCATTCCATGACGCCAGACCTTCTCTGCATCGGCGCCGTCCTGTGGGACGTGATCGGCCGCTCGAACGCCTATATGGAGCGCGGCTCCGACGTGCCCGGCCGCATCACCCGCATCCCGGGCGGCGTGGCCCTCAACATCGCGATGGCGGCGCGAGCCTACGGGATGACGCCCACGCTCCTGTCGGTCGTGGGCCGCGATGCGGAGGGCGATGCCCTCGTGGCCGCCTGCGCGCGGCTCGGATTGTTGACCGACACCCTCTACCGCTCGGATGACCTGCGTACCGATGTCTACATGGCCGTCGAAGGTGCGAACGGACTGATCGCCGCCATTGCCGACGCCCATTCGCTGGAAGCGGCGGGCGACAAGATCCTGTCACCCCTCGCGGACATGCCGGACTGGTCCGGGCCGATTGCCTTGGACGGGAACCTGACGCTGGACCTGCTGGCCCGGATCGCGACCGATCCCGCCTTCGCCCGCACCGATCTGCGCGTGGCGCCCGCCTCCCCCGGCAAGGCGGAGCGGTTGATCCCGTTCCTGTCGCATGCGGCCGCCACGCTCTACGTCAATCTTGAGGAGGCAGGGCTGCTGCTGCATGCACCACAAGCCAACGCAATCACCGCCGCCGAGGCGATGCGCGCGCGTGGCCTCTATCGTGCGATCGTTACCGATGGCCCGCGCCTCGCCGCTTGCGCAGGCCCCGGAGGCACCGTCACACGACACCCACGCCGCGTTATGGTCACGCGCGTGACCGGCGCGGGCGACACGTTCATGGCCGCCCATATCGCCGCCGAAGCGAGCGGTGCGAGTTCGGACGCCGCGCTCGAACGCGCCTGCGAAGCGGCCGCAACCTATGTGTCCGGCGACACCTACTGACCACGTGCATGCGAGCGTAATCCAGTAAGCAACGTAGCTCATCCGCGCGGACCTGTTCTCCGGAACCTCTTCAGGCACATTGCGCCCGCATGCCCATCCCGGACTGCGCCTTGTTCCCATCAATCCAGCGTCCTATGTCGGGTCGAACCTCCCCGCATGGACCGCCCGCAATGCAACTTGGCGACGATCAGCTTCCGCGACCGCAGCGTCCCGGCTTCATCGGGCGGCTCAGAAACAACTTCCTGACCGGGCTCATCGTGATCGCGCCGATCGGTCTGACGTTCTGGCTTATCTGGTCCGTCATCGGCTGGATCGACGGCTGGGTTCTTCCCTTCGTGCCGTTCCGCTACCGGCCGGATATCTGGCTTCTGGACCAGTTCGGCCTCGACCTCGACATCCGCGGCATCGGAGTGGCGTTCTTTCTGATCTTCACGCTGCTCGTGGGATGGGTCGCCAAGGGGCTCATCGGCCGGTCGATCCTGCGCTACGCCGAGAACCTCGTGCAGACCATGCCCATCGTGCGCTCCGTCTACAGCGGGCTCAAGCAGATCGCGGAAACTATCCTCGCACAGGACCAGTCAAGCTTCGAGCGCGCCTGCCTCGTGGAATATCCGCGACAGGGCATCTGGGCGATCGGGTTCGTATCGACCAACGCAAAGGGCGAAATCCAAGCCCGCGCCGAGGTGCCGATGATGTCGATTTTCCTGCCGACCACGCCGAACCCGACTTCGGGATTTCTCTTGTTCGTGCCGGAATCGGACGTGATCTATCTCGACATGACCGTCGAGGACGCGGCGAAGCTCGTGATCTCGGCAGGTCTGGTATATCCGGGAGCCAGGAAGGCGGACGGCACGCCGGTCATTCCCGACCTCGACACGGCGGCGCAATAGGTCTTGGCGGCGGCGCAGGCTGATCGAGGACCAAGAGCTACCGGGTTGATCCTTCCAAGACAGAACTCTGTCCGTCCGCATCGAAATGGGGACGCCAGACATCCACGTCGCTCAGCGGCATAGACGTCCAGCGTGTACTCACCCCTACAGCGTCGACCGGCAGCGACGCCATTTGCTGCCACTCGACGGTTATAGAGTATGACGTTCAGGGGGGATCAGTCGGCAACGCTCTTGAACCTTGACCCGCCGCTCGCGCGCGGAACGGCGTGTTCAGCATAATCCAAGACGCGTTGCCGAATGCGGCTCAGGCCGCTCCGCCCTGATCCGAAGGGTTCCGAAACTCGCCGTCGTGAATGTGGTCGAGACGCGCCTGAAGGTCCCCGGGCAGCGTGTCCGGCTTGACCATCACCTTACCGTCATGGGCCGAAGCGATCTGATCGGGTCCTATCTCGACTTCGCCGTAGCCCTCGAAATGAACGACAAGCGTGTCGGGCCGGACCATGCGCACCGCACCGACACCGGTCTCGCCGTCGCGGATGAAGACCTCGTCTTCGGTCTGGATAGTGGACAGCGGCATGATTTTCTCCTTTCTTGCTAAGCGACAAGATACGCCGCGCAGATCAGTCGTCCAGCGCAGCCACCCTCTCGGCGAAGTCCTGCCCCCGTGCTTCGAAGCTGTCGTATTGGTCAAAGCTGGCCGCCGCGGGGGCGAGCAGAACGGTTTCACCCGGACGGGCCTCGGCGGCGGCGCGCGCGACCGCGGTCGCCATATCGGTGCAGACTTCCGCCTCGATCCCCGGCCCAAGCGCCAGCGCGAACCCCTCCGCCTCACGCCCGATCACATAGGCCTTGGCCACACGCCCGAGATGCGGGCGCAGGGCGTCGAGCCCGCCCTCCTTCATCAAGCCGCCACAGATCCAGCGGATGTCCTTGAAAGCCTGCAATGCCTGCGCCGCGGCGTCCACATTCGTCGCCTTCGAGTCGTTGACGAAGACCACCCCGCCGCGCTCCGCAATCCGCTGCGACCGGTGGGGCAAACCGGGGTAGGAGCGTAACCCCGCCTCGATGTCGCGCGGCCCGAGGCCCAGCGCGCGCGCCGCACCCCAGGCGCAGCAGGCGTTCTGATGGTTGTGCCGTCCCGGCAGGCCGGGCACATCGCGCAGATCGACCGAGGCTACCTGCCGGCCCATCCGCGTCTCCGCCAGCCAACCCTTGCGCACCGTGACCTGCCAGCCCGGTGCTTCGATCCGTCCTGTCGCCACCCGGATCACGCGCGGATCCCCGGTCGCCTCGGAGAGCTGATTGGCGAGGTAGCGGCCCTCGTCCTCGTCCACGCCGATCACTGCCCGCTCCGGTCCCCCCTCGGCAAAAAGCCGGCGCTTGGCCGCGAAATAACCGCCATGGCCGGCGTGGCGATCCAGATGGTCGGAGGAGAGATTGGTAAACACGCCGATATCGGGCGTCAGCGAACGGGCAAGGTCGGTCTGGTAGCTGGATAACTCCAGCACCACGATATCCGCTTCGCCCAGCGGGTCGAGGTCGAGGACCCCGCGCCCGATATTGCCTGCCAGATGCGCACGCTTATGCGCACGGATCAGCACGTGATGCAGCAGCGCCGCAGTCGTCGATTTGCCGTTCGACCCGGTGATCGCGACGACGCGCGGCGCTTCCCCCTCATGACCCAGTGAGCGGAAGAACAGGCCGATATCGTTGTCCACGGCCACCCCCGCATCCCATGCCGCGCGAATGGCGGGATGCGGCGCCGGATAAAGATGCGGAATCCCGGGGGAGGTGACGAGGCAGGCTATGCCATCGAACGCCCCCGCTCGCGTCAGATCGCGAAGCGCAAAGCCCTCCGCCTCGGCCGCCTCACGCCCCTTGGCGCCGTCGTCCCAAGCGACGACCTCCGCCCCCCCGGCCCGCAACGCACGCGCCGCCGTCAGCCCGGAGCGGCCGAGGCCGAGGACGGCGACGGTGTCGCCGACAAAGCCCCGAACGGGGATCATTGGGACGCTCCGGATTCGCCATCGATCAGGTGCATCCAAAACACACTCGAAACGCCCACGGATGACGCACCATCATGCAAGGCAGGGGCCGGGCATATCACCGGGCTCGTCGCTCGTCCCCCCCGATCCACAGGGACCGGACGGGGACGTGCGATGCGCACGTCGAAAGCGCAACCAATCATCATCTCAGAAACCGGGCCCGCAGAGAGCCGCCGACAACACGGCATCAGGCATCCGGCGCCTCCTCCGCCGCACGTATACGCAGCAGCTCCACCGCGCGCTCCGCATCTCTCTCCGGGACGAAAATATGGTCGTGATGGTGCCCCGCCACAATGTTGCAGGCGATGCCGCCACCCGCCAGCGTATCGGCCACGGCCGCCGTCAGCCCGACGCCGTCAAGGGCAGAGTGAACGTCGAGCGCGATCCAAGCCAACGGCGCCGAAGCATCGAGCCCCGCCGCCCGCGCCGCCGAAAGCGGCAGGATCAGCGACATGCCCTCCGTCTCACGCATGGTGGCGATCGCCGCCTCCCGCAGGTCCGGATCCTCGGACGTCGCGAAAACGAACGTCCCCTCGATCCTGCGCGGCGACATGTTCGCGATCATTGCTGTGGTATCCGCCATAGGTTCCTCCATCACCGCACCTTCAACGTCGCCAGCCCGATCGACGCGAGGATCAGGGCTATGATCCAGAACCGGATGACGACCTGCGGCTCGGCCCAACCCTTCTTTTCGAAATGGTGGTGGATCGGGGCCATCAGGAAGACACGTTTTCCGGTGGATTTGAAGTAGAGGACCTGGACGATGACGGACAGCGCCTCGACCACGAACAGGCCGCCGATGATCGCCCAGACAAGCTCGTGCTTGGTAATGACCGCGATCGTTCCCAACGCCCCGCCCAGCGCGAGCGACCCGGTATCGCCCATGAACACCGCCGCCGGCGGTGCATTGTACCACAAGAACCCGAGGCCCCCTCCGATCAGGCCCGCGGCGAAGATCAACATCTCGCCGGTTCCCGGCACGTAATGGACGTCAAGGTAGTTGGTGAAATCCACGCGCCCCACCGCATAGGCAATGACGCCCAACGCTCCTGCGGCGATCATCACCGGCATGATGGCCAGCCCATCGAGGCCATCGGTCAGGTTCACCGCATTGGCCGACCCCACGATGACGAGCATCGCGAAAGGCACGTAGAACCAGCCGAGGTTCAGCAGAACATCCTTGAGAAACGGGAAGGCCAGCTGCGCGGAAAGCGGTTCGGGATGGGTGACGAGCGCGACAACCCCCGCGACCAGCGCGATGACGAAACCCACCGCAAGGCGCACCCGGCCGGGCACGCCCTTGTGGTTGCCGGCCGAGACCTTGGCGTAATCATCCACGAACCCGATCGCCCCGAAGGAAATCGTCACCATCAGGACAAGCCAGACATACGGGTTGTCGAGCCGCCCGAACAGCAGCGTCGCGACCGTCACCGCCCCGAGGATCAACACGCCGCCCATGGTGGGGGTGCCGGCCTTGACGAAATGCGTCTCGGGACCGTCGGTGCGGATCGGCTGCCCCCTGCCCTGCCGTCGGCGCAGCAGGTCGATCAGCGGCGGGCCGAACAGGAACCCGAAAAGGAGCGCCGTCAGGAATGCGCCCCCCGCGCGCACGGTGATGTAGGTGAACAAATTGAGCAGGCCGCCCGCAGCGGGGTCGGAAAAGGTGGAAAGCCAGTAGAACATCGCGTTTATCCTTTATCGCCCTGCGCCCGCAGCCCGTCGACCAGCACGCCCATGCGCATCGACAGCGACCCTTTGACGAGAACCGCATCGCCGGGCGCGACCGCGTCCCGCAGCGCGGCCGCCATTGCTTCGGCGTCCGGGGCATGATGGCCTCGCCGGTCCGGCGGCAGCGCGTCATGCAGGTGTTGCATCAGAGGCCCGACCGTATGCACGACGTCGACGCCCGCCATCGCGGGATGGTTGGCCAGTGCCGCGTGCAGATCCGGGCCGGTGGGACCAAGTTCCCGCATGTCCCCCAGCACGGCGACTCGGCGCGCGCGGACTGGCACCTCCGCCGCAGCCAGCAGGTCGAGCGCGGCGCCGACGGATGCCGGGTTCGCGTTGTAAGCGTCGTCGATCAGGTCGAGAGCCGGGCGATCGGGGTGCAGACGCACGGCATGGCGGCGCCCGCGCCCCTCCGGCGGGGTCCAGTCGGCCAGCGCCAGCGCAGCCTCTGCCACATCCGCGCCAAGCGCGTGCGTCGCGGCGAGGACGGCGAGCGCATTGACGGCGAAATGCGCACCTGGCGCCCCGACCCGGTACATGATCGAACCCAGCGGCGTTTCGGCGGCGCAGGCCGTGCCATCGGGACCGGACCGCGCATCGATCAGGCGCCAATCGGCCGCCTCGGCTCGCCCGAAGGAGATCCGCGTTCGCCCCTCGGGTACGGCCCCGGCGAGGATGTCGACAACTTCCAGATCGGCGTTCCAGATCGCGCATCCATCCGGCGTCAGACCCTCGAAAATCGCGGCCTTCTCGCGCGCGATGCCGGACAGCCCATCGTCGAAGGCCTCCAGATGGACAGGCGCGACATTTGTCACCACCGCAACCTGCGGCCGCGCCTGACGGGTGAGGGGGGCAATCTCTCCAGGGTGGTTCATGCCAATCTCGATCACGGCAAAGTCCGCGTCGGGCGGACAATTCGCCAGCGTCAGCGGCACACCCCAGTGGTTGTTGTAGGACTTGATCGCGGCATGCGTCCGACCTTGCCGCGACAGGCAGTGCCGCAGCATGTCTTTCGTGGAGGTCTTGCCGACGCTTCCGGTAACGGCGACGACCCGCGCCTGCGTCCGGGCCCGGCCCGCACGACCCAGCGCTTCCAGCGCGGCCTGAACATCGTTCACGACCAGAAGCGGAGCATCCGCGCAGCCCTCCGGCACGTGGGAGACGAGCGCGGCAGCAGCACCGGCATCCAGCGCGGCGCGCACGAAGTCATGGCCGTCGCGGGCGGCCTTGAGGGCGACGAACATCTCGCCGCCCCGGATCGCGCGACTGTCGATGGCGAGCGGGCCGGTCGTCCAAACGCCATGAGCGCGCCCCCCGGTCGCCGCCGCCGCGTCCGATGCCGTCCACAAAGTCATTCCCGCCCCTCCAATGCGGCGACGGAAAGCGACGCCTGCTCCGCATCGTCGAAGGGCAGGACCATGTCGCCGACGATCTGGCCGCTCTCGTGCCCCTTGCCCATGACGAGGAGCGCGTCGCCCGGCTCCAGCATGCCGGCACCGCGCAGGATGGCCTCGGCCCGGTCGCCGATCTCGACCGCATTTGGCGCGCCTTCCATCACGGCGGCGCGAATGGCCGCAGGATCCTCGGAGCGGGGGTTGTCGTCGGTGACGATCACCACCTCGGCATTCTCGGTGGCGGCCCGGCCCATCAACGGACGCTTCCCACGATCGCGATCGCCGCCCGCACCGATCAGTGCCACGATCCGGCCCATCACGTGCGGGCGAAGCGCGCGCAGCGCGGTGGCGACCGCGTCGGGCGTGTGGGCGTAGTCCACGAATACCGCCGCGCCATTCTCGCGCGTGGCGGCCAATTCCATGCGTCCTCGAACCCCTATCAGCGTCGGCAGCGCGGAAAACGTCGCCTCCGCCTCCTCGCCCGCACCGATCACGAGACCGGCGGCCAGCAGCGCATTCGCGGCCTGGAACCCGCCGATCAGCCCGAGGCGCGCGGATCGGGCGCGGCCTTGCCAACGGAACAGAACCTCCTGCCCCGTCGCATCGAAGCGCTGTCCGGTCAGGCGGATGCGCGCCGCCTCGTTCGCGCCGATGCCGATGACCTCCTGGCCCCGCGCCTCGCAGGCGGCGGCAAGGTCGGGCCCCCGCGGATCGTCGAGGTTGATGACCGCCACACCGTCCCCGGGCAGCAGCCGGTGAAACAGCCCTGCCTTGGCTTCGAAATAGGCTTCCATCGTGCCGTGATAATCGAGGTGGTCCTGCGTCAGGTTGGTGAACCCGGCCGCGGCAAGCCGCACCGCCTCCAGCCGCCGCTGGTCGAGCCCGTGGGACGACGCCTCCATCGCGGCATGGGTGATGCCGAAGGAGGCCATCTCCGCCAGCAGGCGGTGGAGCGTGATCGGCTCGGGCGTGGTGTGGGCGGCGGGGGCATGGAAGGCGCCCTCGACTCCGGTTGTGCCGATATTGACCGCCTGAAGCCCCAGCCGGTCCCAGATCTGGCGCGTGAAGCTGGCCACGGAGGTCTTGCCGTTGGTGCCGGTGACGGCGACGACCACCTCGGGCTGCGCACCCGCGAAGAGCGCGGCGGCGAAGGCGAGCGCGGCGCGCGGATCCTCGGCCACGATGACGGGAGCCGCGACCGCGTCGAGCATGGTGGCCCCCGCGCGATCGGTCAGGACCGCAGCCGCCCCGCGCGCCACGGCGTCGGGAGCGAAGCGGGCGCCGTGGGCCTTACTGCCGGGTAGCGCGGCAAACAGATCGCCGGGCCGCACATGCCGGTTGTCGACGGCCAGCCCGGTGACGCCGAGATCCGCGTGATCCTGCGCCACGGGGCCCGTCAGGCCCAGCTCGCCGAGTGTTTTCTGCATCGCGCTGTCCTCCGACCGGTCTGTGCCGCACAGGCCCTACGCCCGGCCATTCACGGCGTCCATCGGCCTGTCCGTTTACCGCAGCGCGGCCTGTGTCAGATATGCACCGAGCGTCTCGGCCTCCGCCCCGAAATCGGGCCGCATCCCCATGAGCGGCGCGATCCGCCGGATCACTTCGGCCGCGACGGGCACGGCGGTCCAGCCGGCGGTGCGGCGGTTTTCGCCCGCGGCAAAGATTTCCGGTTCGTCCAGCGTGACGACGATGACATATTCGGGATCCTGCGCCGGAAAAACGCCTGCGAACGTGGTGATGACCTTGTCCTCGTAGTAGCCGCCGGTCGGGCTGGGCTTGTCGGCGGTCCCGGTCTTGCCCGCCACCTGATAGCCCTCGACCTCGGCCAGCGAGGCGGTGCCGCGCGTGACCACCTGGCGCAGCATCTGGCGCGCGCCAGCCGAGACGCGGTCGCTGACGATGCGCGACCCCTGCGCGGGCGGCACTTCGCGGGCAAGGAGCGTGGGGACGACCCGCGTGCCGCCGTTGAGAAGTGACGCATACGCTGTCGCGAGGTGCAGCGGCGAAGCCGAGAGGCCGTGGCCGTAGGAGACGGTCGCGGTGGTGATGTCGGGCCAGCGTGACGGCGTGATAGGCCGGGCACCGGGTGCCTCAGTCAGCTCCACAGGCGAGGGCTCGAAGAAGCCCAGCGATTCGAGGAAAGCCCGCTGCCGCGTTGCACCGATGGCCAGCGCCATGCGGGCGGTGCCACGGTTCGAGGACTGCACGATCACGTCCGTCACCGAAAGCTGCTTGCCGTAATCGTGAAAGTCCCGGATCGGAAACCGGTTCACCCGAAGCGGCGACGTGTCGATCATCGTGTTCGCGTTGGTCAGGCCCAGTTCCAAAGACTGGGCGGCCGCGAAGATCTTGAACGTCGAGCCCAGCTCATAGACACCCTGCACCGCCCGGTTGAAGAGCGGATTGTCCCCCGGATCGCCTTCGATCGCGGGGCGCGGCCGCTCATTGGGATCAAAATCCGGCAGCGACGCGATCGAAACGATCTCGCCGGTATGGACATCCATGATGATGGCGGCGGCACCCTTGGCATCCGTCAGCTTCATGCCCGCAGCCAGCACCCGCTCCACGGTGGTCTGGACCGACAGATCGAGCGACAGGCGCAGCGGCGCCCCCTCATGCGTGGGGTCGGAGAGATAGTCGTCGAACACAGCCTCGACACCCGCCACGCCCATGATCTCGGCGGCGCGCACGTCCTGTGCGCCATAGCGGGCGCCGCCGAGGACGTGGGCCATGACCGGGCCGTTGGGATAGACGCGCATCTCGCGCTCGCCGAAGAGAAGTCCCGGCTCGCCCAGATCGAAGACGGCCTGCTGCTGCTCCGGCGAGATGTTCCCCTTTATCCAGAAGAACTTGCGATCCGACGTGAAGCGCTTCTCCCACGTGTCCGCATCCATGTCCGGAAAGATCGCCGCCAGACCATGGGCCGCGGCGACGGGATCTACCATCAGGTGCGGCTGGGCGTAAAGCGCACGCGCGTCGACATTGGTCGCCAGAACCCGGCCCGCGCGATCGGTGATGTCGGCGCGATCGTTGACGATGGCGGCGCCGGCGCGGCTCCCCGTCCGGGGCTCCTGCGCATCCGAAGCGGCGATCGTGCCCATCTTGAGACCGACCACCGCAAAGCCCGCGACGAAGCAGGCGGCGGTGAATTTGAGCCGACGCTCGGCGCGGGCGCGCACCCGCTCGGGCGGTTCGCGGCGCGCGGACGTTGCCGGCTCCGGCCTCGGTGCGGCGGGTCCCTGAACGCGCACGAACGGATCGGTGGCATAGGTGGCCCTGCGGCGGCGGAAGAGGCGAAGAAGATTCATGGAAGTTGCTCTCCATCTCCGGCCAGCGTCGGCGGCGTGATGACGCGCGGGGCGGCATTGGCACCGTAGACGTGGTTCATGATGATGACACCGTCGACCTCGTCACCCAATTCGACATCCGCCCAATCGGCGGCAGACGGTGCCTCGGGCGGGGGCGGCGGCGCGAGCGGGGGATAGCCGACCTGCTCGGCCAACGCGTAATGCGCGGGCGTCAGCGCCATGAGGCCCAGACGCTCGAAATTCATCTCCGCCAGCGCATGCAGGCGGTCGGGACGGTTGAGATAGGCCCATTCCGCACGCAGCATCGACATCTCCTGATGGAGCGCGCCGATCCGGCGTTCGAGCTTGGCAACCTCACGTTCCGTCGCGCGGGTCTCGTAGCCCTGATCGTAGGCCCAGTAGGCCAGCCCGACCAGCGCGACGATGGATGCGGCGTAAAGTACGGCCCTCATCTCTGCCCCCCCAGTCTGACAGGTTCGGGCAGACCCAGCACACGGCGCTCGATCCCGCCGGAGGGGGCGTCCGTGCGGCGCGCGATTCTCAGACGGGCGGAGCGGGCGCGGGGGTTGCGGGCAATCTCCGCCTCGCTCGGGGCGATCGGCTTCTGCAAGGCGTCGAAGGCGGGCAGCCGGGCGGCCCGTGGCGCGGCGTGGCGCGATCCGCCCCCGCCGGTATCGGCACGGTCGGCGAGGAAGCGCTTCACCGCACGATCCTCGATCGAGTGGAAAGTGACGACCGCAAGCCACGCCCCGGGAGCGAGCGTCCGCTCCGCCGCCTGCAGGCCATCGGCCAATTCCCCGAACTCGTCGTTCACCGCGATGCGCAGGGCCTGGAACGTGCGCGTGGCGGGGTGGCTTTGGCCCGGCTTCGGGCGCGGCAGGCTGGCGGCGACGGTCTCGGCAAGGTCGTGGGTTGTCATAAAAGGAGTTTCGTCGCGGCGACGGACGATATTGCGTGCAATCCGACGCGCGGCGCGCTCCTCTCCGTAGCGGTGGAGGATGTCGGCGAGCGCGCTCTCCTCCATCTCGTTGACCAGGTCGGCCGCCGTGGGCCCCTCATCGCCCATGCGCATGTCGAGCGGGCCATCGCGCATGAAGGAGAAGCCGCGATCGGCACGGTCGAGCTGCATCGAACTGACCCCGAGATCCAGAACGACGCCACCATCGACGCGGACACCGACGCCTTCGGCCGCCTCGTCCATCTTCGAGAATACGTTTTTCACAAATATGACCCGCCCGTCCGCGAAATCGCCCGCCCAATCGGCCGCCATGAGGTGAGCCAGCGGATCGCGGTCGAGACCGATCACCCGATCCGCGCCCGCCTCCAGCAGCCCCCGCGTGTATCCGCCGGCGCCCATGGTGCCATCCAACCACGTCCCGCGAATCGGGGCGAGCGTCTGCAAGATCGCATCGAGAAGAACGGGCAGATGTGGCTGTGAGGACTCACTTTGCGGCAAAGACATGGCGATTATTCCGCTGCCGGACGCTTTTTGGGCAGACGGGCCGTGATTGGTGTGCCCTCGGGCAACTCATCGAGAACCGCGCGCAGGCGGCTGGTGGCCGCGACCGGCGCCTCGGGGGAGTGGATGCGAAAGGACGTGCCCCGACCCGCGAATGTAAGCTGATCGGTCACGCCGATCCGCTGACGCAGCGGTAAAGACAGCAAAAGACGGCCGGCATCGTCGATGCTGAGCGTCACGGCCAGCGTATAGAAATGCTCCTCCAGCGCCTCGCGGTCGGGGCTGCCTTCGTCGAGCATCTCGATACGGTTGCCGATCTCCTCGAGCTCCTTCATCGAATAGCAGGTGAAGTAGGGCACGCGGTCATCGCCGTAGCAGATCGTCACGCGCGGATTGGTGCCGGCATCGCGGTCGGCATCGCAGGCGTCGAGAACGCGCCGGAAATCGGCCGGGATCGAGACCCGTCCCTTCGCGTCCACCCTGTGGGTGTCATTACCTCGAAAGCGATGCTCCAACGTCTGGCCCCGTGCGGCGGCGGGTGGGCCCGCCGGATGTGGCCCCCGCCGGACCCGACCCCGTTTCGGGTGTCGGAACGAAGAAGGGCGGATCGGGAGTCTGCCAATCCCGATCCGCCCTGTGATCCCACCCCGACCTCCGTAGAGATCGGGGCGGGCGTCCTCTTGGCACGTGGTCACCTGGGGGGATGCTGCTCAACACGCGCCGGTTCGGATCTTTCATCGTCTACAGAGACGTCCTTGGGGGGTTGCCTGTTTTGACCTGCCTCATTTTGGGGTCTGAGGTCTTCGCCTCTTGCCTCCCCGTGCTCTGTGAGGATGTGATGCCATGAGCAGACGGGCCTGTCACCCACTTTATGCCACCTTGCCCCACAAATCTTATCCACACCCTGTGGGTGATTTGTGGAAAACAGACTAAAACCACCAGATGTGGTGCGAACAAAACAAGGCTTCCCGCAGGTTTATGGCCTTCCCCCAGGGCGTTTCGATCGGCAAAACGTGGCCGATCCTCCACATCCCACAGCCGTTCCGCAGGGGGTCTCGGGGGTCACTTTACAGGTGCCCCAACCTGCGGCAGGCCACCGCACCGCACGCGGATCTCGTGCCATCAAGGGCTTAGCCGAATTCCCGGCGATTCCGAATCGATACGGTGCGTCCGTCGCGACGAATCGTGGCGTGCCGGGTGTGATGCGCGCCCAACTTCCGGCGCGCAGGGGGACGAAGTGGAATCTCCGCCCACCTCCCGGTCAGGCGTGGCCGTTCTCCACCAGCCGCCGCGCCAGATCGGCAAAGGCCTCGGACATCGCCCCCTCCCCCGCCGCGATCGGAACGCCCCCATCGCCGGACAGCCGTGTCTCCAGATCGATGGGCAGCGCACCAAGGAACGGCAGTGACAGCCGCTCCGCCTCGGCGGCGACGCCGCCATGCCCGAACACATGCGCCTCGTGCCCGCAGGCGGGGCAGTGGAACGTACTCATGTTCTCCACCAGTCCAATCACCGGCGTCTTGAGTGTGGCGAACATGTCGAGCGCCTTGCGCGCATCAAGCAGCGCCACATCCTGAGGTGTGGAGACGACGATCGCGCCATCCACCACCGTCTTGGTGCCGAGCGTCAGCTGCACATCGCCGGTGCCGGGCGGCAGATCGACGATCAGGACATCGAGCGCACGGCCCGCATGATGCGTCCAATCCGTCTGCCCCAGCATCTGCTGAAGCGCGCCCATCAACATCGGCCCGCGCCAGATGACGGCCTTCTGCGGATCGACCATCAGGCCGATGGACATGAGCGTGACCCCGTGGGCCGAGAGCGGGATTATCCTCTTTCCATCCGGCGAGGCGGGACGGGCCGACACCCCCATCATTCGCGGCTGGGAGGGGCCGTGGATATCGGCATCCAACAGCCCCACCGCCCGCCCCTGCCGCGCAAGCGCCACGGCGAGATTGGCCGACAGCGTGGACTTGCCCACCCCGCCCTTGCCCGATGCCACGGCGATAACGCGCGCGACGCCGGGAACCCGGAGGGGCCCCTCCTGCGGCTTGGGATGGCCGCCGATCTTGAGCGACGGAGGCGCCTTCTCGGAGGTCGGCGCGGTGAGGACGGCCTGCACCCGCGCCACGCCCGGCACGCGTGCCACGGCCGCCTCGGCGGCGGCGCGCATCGGCTCCATCACCTTGGCGATCTCAGCCGACGGCGCCTCGACGACGAAGCGCACGACATCGCCCTCCACCGCAAGCGCGCGGATCATGTCGCGACTGACGAGCGTGCCGTCATCCGGAGTGCGGATGGTGTCGAGTGCAGCGAGAACGGCGTCGCGGGTTGTCATGGTCAAGGCTCCTTTGTCACCGAACTGGACCTGGATCGGCGGCGGGGCAAGACCAACCACGCGGCCAGCACCGCCCCCGCCGCCCCCGCGACCGTCAGCGTCGCGGGCAAGCCGAAGGGGCCCGCGAGCCAGCCGAGAAGCCCGGAGCCCACCGCCACCGCACCGATACCCACCACGACCCACAAGGACATGACGCGGCCACGCAGATCGTCGGGCAACGCCTCCTGCACGGCGGCCTGAAGCGAAACGCCGGTAAAGGTCGACGCGAAGCCGGCCGCCGCAGTCCAGAAGAGGGCGCCAGCCCAACTCTCCGATAGACCCAGCGCGGCAAGCGCGGCGACGCCGGCCACCAGAACCGCGCGCGTCAGCGGCGGAATTCCCCCCTGCCCGGCACCGACCGTCTTGGCCAGCGCGGCCACAAGCGCACCCGCCCCCGCCGCAGCGGTCAGGATGCCGAGCCCCTCGGCACCACGCTGATGGACGCCTTCGGCCATGACGGGCAGAAGCTCCAGATAGCCGCGCACGAGGATCGCCATCGCCGCCGTGAGTATCAATGCCTGTCGCGCAACCGGCGTGGCGGCGAGGAAGCGTGCAGCCTCCGCCAGTCCCTCGCGAACCGAAGCACGGGTACGTGTCGGCAGGGGGCGAGGATCCATCCAATGCACCGCGACCAGCATCGGTAGATAAAGCGCCGCCGACATCCACAGCGTCGCCACCGCGCCCACGGAAGCCAGCGCGAGCCCCGTCAGCACCGGCGCCGTCATCCGCCCCAGGTTGAAGTTGAGCGCCGACAGCGCGACGACATTGGGCACGTCGGGTCGGGGAACAAGACGGGGCCCAAGCGACATGCGCACGGGATGATGCGCCGCGGTGACAAGTCCGACCGCAATCGCCACGACGATCAGCCCCCACCGCCCCAGGCCCGGCCCGCCGGCAACGAGCGCGGCCAGCGCCAGCAGCACCGCCATCGAACCGGAAGTGAACAGCAGCGCACGGCGGATGTCGGCGCGGTCCACAAGCACCCCGAAGACCGGCCCCGCGAAAATCATCGGCGCAAGTCCCAGCGCCGCGACCAGCCCGACGAAAGGCGCCGAGCCCGAAACCTCCCACGCAAGCCATCCCAGAGTGACTCGCTGCGCCCAGAGCGCCTGGACCAAGGGAATTGCAGCGAAGAAGTACGCACGGAAGCCGATATGGGAGAGTGCACTCATGCACGTACCGCAACGTAAGGCCGTGTTACGACCCTAAGCTGGGCCGAAATATGTTTAAAATTAGAAGCTTCTGCTCCCCGCCATGCAAATGCTGCATAGCGGCATTGTCCGCTCGAAGGATTGTGCACCTGCGGCGACGAGGCCATGTTCAGTCCAACGAAACGAGACGCGAGCCGGCAATGGGGCTGGATCGCATGGGGCCAAAGCGGCCCTGATGAAAGGAAGACATCATGGCTACCACGACCTACGGCAACGCCACCGCCATCACCACCCTCCGCGAAAGCTTTGCGGCACGTATCGCCACGGCCCGCGCCAACCACGCCCGCTGGCGGACCTATCGTCGGACGCACGACGAGTTGTCGGCGCTTTCGGACCGCGATCTGGCCGATCTCGGCATGAGCCGGTCCGGCATCCGCGCGGTGGCCTACGAGGCGGCTTACGGCGCCTGACGGAATTCCCGCATTGCCCTCTCCTCCCTTGGGCAATGTGGGTAACGCGGCGGCGATCTCCTCCCGATCCAACCGCCGCACCTATTCCTGGCCTTTTCCTCCCATTGGGCCAGGATGTACCGGAACCCCTCTCCTCCCTTGGGGTTTCCGGTAGAACGAAGGCCGGCGGCGCCCCTCTCCTCCCAATAAGGGGCGTCGTCGGAACCTTTGGAAATTTTCCGGTTGCCACCCGTTACGGTCGCCCGAACGAAATTCGCGAAGCGGTCTCTCCTCCCTCGGCCGTGACGCGATCCCCGAGGCCGCCCTTCCTCCCAAGAGGCGGACCTCGATCAAAGAGACGGCGGCGCTTTTCCTCCCTTAAGCGTCGCCGTTTTCTGTTCCGCACCCCGTGAATGAACTGACGCTTCTGCATCATGCCCTGCCCGTCATCCGGCAGGTGAGCGGAGCGATGTCGTTGACGGGCCGTACCGCAGGTGACGCAGACCGTCCCGACCGGCATCCACTCGATTCGTCAGAACGGAACGTCAGCCTGATCCTCCGGAAGCAAAAACCGCCCGACGATCTTCTTTGTCCCGGACTTGTCGAACTCGACCTCGAGCTTGTCGCCCTCGACCCCCATGACCTCGCCATAGCCGAACTTCTGGTGGAACACCCGGTCCCCCTCGACGAAGGCGCTCACTGCGCTGGCATCGATGACGAGGTTCTTGGCCTCCGCAGGCTGGCGCATGGGCCGGGATCCGCGGGACTGCAGGCGCCGCCAGCCCGGCGAATTGTAGACGTCGGCCGAAGCCGCCTGCTCCTGAAGGTGGCTCTCGACACCGCCTCCCATGGCGGCCTGTTGCGCCGCGGCCATGCCAGATGCGCCAAACCCACCACCATAAAGACCCGGCGGCGTCAGAACCTCGACATGCTCCTCGGGGAGCTCATCAATAAACCGCGACGGCATCGCCGATTGCCACTGGCCGTAGACGCGACGGTTGGCGGCAAAGGAAATCGTGCAGACCTCTTCGGCGCGGGTGATCCCCACATAGGCGAGCCTGCGCTCCTCCTCCAAGCCCTTCATGCCGCTTCCGTCCATGCTGCGCTGTGACGGAAACAGGCCGTCTTCCCAACCGGGCAGGAAGACGACCGGGAATTCGAGGCCCTTGGCGGCGTGAAGCGTCATCAGCGTGATCTGCGGCTCGCCCTCGCTCTGCTCGTTGTCCATGATGAGCGAGACATGCTCCAGAAAGCCCTGAAGGTTCTCGAACCCCTCCAGCGCCTTGATCAGCTCCTTGAGGTTTTCCAGCCGGCCCGGCGCCTCGGGCGTCTTCTCGTTCTGCCAGAAGGTCGTATAGCCGCTCTCGTCGAGGATTTCCTCGGCAAGGCGGATATGGTCGCGCCCGTCCAGAAGTTCCGCGCGCCAGCGATCGAAACCGTCGCACAATTCCTTGAGCGCCGCGCCCCCCTTGCCGCCGATCGTCTTCGTGCGGACGCAAAGCTTCGCCCCTTCCAGAAGCGACACGCCGTTGGAGCGCGCCATACGCTGGATCGTCTGCTGCGCCTTTTCGCCGAGCCCTCGCTTGGGCGTGTTCACGATCCGCTCGAAGGCGAGATCGTCATCCGGGCTGATCGTGACGCGAAAATACGCCATGGCATCCCGTATTTCGAGCCGTTCGTAAAAGCGGGGGCCGCCGATCACGCGATATGGCAGGCCGATCGTCAGGAACCGGTCCTCGAATGCGCGCATCTGGTGGGCGGCCCGCACGAGGATCGCCATCTGATCCAGCGCGAAGGGCTTCATCCCGCGCGTGCCCGACTGCATCGCCTCGGCTTCCTCGCCGATCCAGCGCGCCTCCTCGTCACCGTCCCAATGGCCGATGAGGCGAACCTTCTCCCCCTCCTCCGCGACGGTCCAGAGGGTCTTGCCCAGCCGGCCCTTGTTGCCGGCGATGACGCCCGAAGCAGCGCCAAGAATATGAGGCGTGGAGCGGTAATTCTGCTCCAGCCGGATGATCTCCGCCCCCTCGAAATCCTTCTCGAAGCGCAGGATGTTGCCCACTTCCGCACCGCGCCAGCCGTAGATCGACTGGTCGTCATCGCCCACGCAGCAGATGTTGCGATGCCCGCCCGCCAGAAGCCGCAGCCACAGGTACTGCGCGACGTTGGTGTCCTGATACTCGTCCACGAGGATGTAGCGGAACCACCGGCGATACTGCGCCAGAACATCGTCGTGGGTCTGGAAGATCTGGATGACGTGCAGCAACAGGTCACCGAAATCGACGGCGTTGAGCGTCAGCAGCCGGTCCTGATACTCACGGTAAAGCCGCACGCCGCGCCCGTCAAACGCCTCCGCCTCGTGGGCTGGCACCTTGTCGGGGGTCCAGGCGCGATTCTTCCAGTGATCGATGATCCCGGCGAGCATCCGCGGCGGCCACCGCTTTTCGTCCATGCCCGCGGCTTGGATCAGTTGCCGAAGGAGGCGGTTCTGGTCGTCGGTGTCCAGAATGGTAAAGTTCGACTTCAGATGCAGGTCGCGCGTCCCCGTCTCGAGCAGCGGATCGGGAACCGTGCGGCCGATAAGTTCCGCATGCCGGCGCAACAGCTTGACGCAGATCGAGTGGAAGGTGCCGAGCCAAGGCATGCCCTCGGCCACTTCGCCCATCATGGCACCCACCCGATGGCGCATCTCGCGCGCGGCCTTGTTGGTGAAGGTCACGGCCAAAATCTCGTTCGGGCGCGCCTTGCCCTGCGCCATGAGGTGCGCGATCCGCGCAGTCAGGGCGCGGGTCTTGCCTGTACCCGCACCTGCCAGCATCAGGACCGGACCGTCGAGGCGCTGCACCGCCTGCATCTGGGCAGCGTTCAGACCGTCGAGATAGGGAGCCGGCCGCGAGGCCATTGCGCGGGCCGAGAGGCTCGCGGCCTCCATCGGGTCGGATTCGTACTCGTCCATACGGCGACAGATAGAGCGGGCGCGGAGCAGATGGAACCCCGCGTTCCCCTTGCGTTCACCTGCCGCGACGAACCGCCGTCCACGCGCGGGCGAGCCTCGCCGCACAGACGACGCGGACGGCCGCCCTGACCATCGCACGACGCAAGCCGAATCGCCCACAAAGCCCGATCATTGGCGAATGATCCGCCCCCGATCTTGCCGCGTCGCAGCACGGAGTCTACCAATCGGGAACCGACGGGAGGGACCAGATGGCCGAGTTCAAGAAAATCCTCATTGCCAACCGGGGCGAAATCGCAATCCGCGTGATGCGCGCGGCCAACGAAATGGGGAAACGCACCGTCGCCGTCTATGCCGAAGAGGACAAGCTGTCGCTCCACCGGTTCAAGGCGGACGAGGCCTACCGGATCGGTGAGGGCATGGGCCCGGTGGCGGCCTATCTGTCGATCGAGGAGATCATCCGGGTGGCCAAGGCGTCGGGCGCCGATGCGATTCACCCCGGCTATGGCCTGCTCAGCGAAAATCCCGATTTCGTCGATGCCTGCGCCGCCGCAGGCATCACCTTCATCGGCCCGAAGGCCGAGACAATGCGCGCTCTGGGCGACAAGGCCAGCGCACGTCGGGTGGCCATTGAAGCCGGCGTGCCGGTCATTCCGGCGACCGAAGTGCTCGGCGACGACATGGATGCCATCCGCAAGGAAGCCGGCGAGATCGGCTATCCCCTGATGCTCAAGGCATCCTGGGGCGGTGGCGGCCGGGGCATGCGCCCGATCAGGTCCGAGGACGAGCTTGAGGAGAAGGTGCTTGAGGGCCGCCGCGAGGCCGAGGCCGCGTTCGGCAACGGCGAGGGTTATCTCGAGAAGATGATCCTGCGCGCCCGCCACGTCGAGGTGCAGATCCTCGGGGACAGCCACGGCAACATCTACCACCTCTACGAGCGCGACTGCTCCGTCCAGCGGCGCAACCAGAAGGTCGTGGAGCGCGCACCCGCCCCGTATCTCAGCGAGACGCAGCGGGAGCATATCTGCGCCCTGGGCCGCAAGATCTGCGAGCACGTGAACTACGAATGCGCCGGAACGGTCGAGTTCCTGATGGACATGGATTCCGGTGAATTCTTCTTCATCGAGGTCAATCCCCGCGTCCAGGTCGAGCATACGGTGACCGAGGAAGTCACCGGCATCGACATCGTGCGTGCACAGATCCTGATCGCCGAAGGCAAATCCCTGACCGAGGCGACGGGCGTGGCTTCGCAATACGACGTCACGCTGGACGGCCACGCGGTGCAATGCCGGGTGACGACCGAGGATCCGCAAAACAACTTCATTCCCGATTACGGCCGGATCACCACGTACCGTTCGGCCACCGGCATGGGCATCCGTCTCGACGGCGGCACGGCCTATTCCGGCGCCGTCATCACCCGCTACTACGACAGCCTTCTGACCAAGGTCACGGCCTGGGCGCGCACGCCCGAGGCGGCGATTAAGCGGATGGACCGCGCCCTGCGGGAATTTCGGATCCGGGGCGTGGCGACCAACATTCCCTTCGTCGTGAACCTGCTGAAGCATCCGAAGTTTCTGAGCTACGAATACTCGACCAAGTTCATCGACGAGACGCCGGAGCTTTTCGACTTCCCCGTGCAACGTGACCGGGCGACGAAGATCCTTACCTACATCGCCGACATCTCGGTCAACGGCCATCCCGAGACCGAAGGCCGCCCCCGCCCCGCCCGCGACGCCCGTACGCCCCGGCCACCCGAGCGGTTGGTGGACACGCCTCCCGACGGCACGAAGCAGATTCTGGAGCGCAGCGGGCCGAAGGCGCTGGCCGAGTGGATGCTGGCGCAGGACCGGCTGCTTCTGACCGACACGACGATGCGCGACGGGCACCAATCGCTTCTGGCGACGCGGATGCGCTCGATCGACATGGTCCGCGTGGCGCCTGCCTATGCCACGAACCTCCCCGAATTGTTCAGCGTGGAATGCTGGGGCGGCGC
The DNA here is from genome assembly GCF_001408515.1 of Jannaschia seosinensis. Taxonomy (GTDB): domain Bacteria; phylum Pseudomonadota; class Alphaproteobacteria; order Rhodobacterales; family Rhodobacteraceae; genus Jannaschia; species Jannaschia seosinensis. The sequence goes on from NZ_CYPR01000023.1 coordinate 34,228, forward strand.
GACCTTCGACGTGGCCTACCGGTTCCTGCAGGAATGTCCGTGGCAGCGGCTGCGCGATCTGCGCGCGGCGATGCCGAACCTGCTCACCCAGATGCTGCTGCGGGCCTCGAACGGGGTCGGGTACACCAATTATCCCGACAACGTCGTCACGAACTTCGTACATCAGGCCGCCGATACCGGGATCGACGTGTTCCGGGTGTTCGACAGCCTCAACTGGGTCGAGAACATGCGCGTCGCAATGGATGCGGTGATCGAGACGGGCCGCGTGTGCGAGGGGACGGTCTGCTACACGGGCGACCTGCTGGACCCCGACCGGGCGAAATACGACCTGAAATACTATGTCGGCATGGCCAAGGAGTTGGAGGCCGCCGGGGCGCATGTGCTGGGCCTCAAGGACATGGCGGGCCTGATGAAGCCGGCGGCGGCGCGCCTTCTTATCCGCGCGCTCAAGGACGAGTTGTCGATACCGGTCCATTTTCACACCCACGACACGGCGGGCATCGCCTGTGCGACGATTCTCGCCGCGACCGAAGCGGGCGTGGATGCGGCCGACGTGGCGATGGACAGCTTCTCCGGCAACACGTCGCAGGCGACGTTCGGCACGATCGTCTCTGCGCTCAAGGATGACGCACGCGACACCGGGCTCGACATCGCCGCCGTGCGCGGGCTCGACACCTACTGGGATGCGGTGCGTGCGCAGTATCTCGCCTTCGAAAGCGGACTGCAGGCGCCGTCCTCGGAGGTCTACCTGCACGAGATGCCCGGCGGCCAGTTCACCAACCTCAAGGCGCAAGCCCGCTCCATGGGGCTGGAGGAGCGCTGGCACGAGGTTGCGCAGATGTATGCCGACGTGAACCGGATGTTCGGGGATATCGTGAAGGTCACGCCCTCCTCGAAGGTGGTGGGCGACATGGCACTGATGATGGTGGCGCAGGGCCTGACCGTGAATCAGGTGCTCGACCCGAAGGTCGAGGTAAGCTTTCCCGACAGCGTGGTCGACATGATGCGCGGCAATCTGGGCCAGCCGCCGGGCGGATGGCCGAGCGCGTTGCAAAAGAAGGTCCTCAAGGGCGAAAAGCCCCTGACCGACCGGCCTGGCAAGCATCTCAAGCCCGTGGACCTGGAGGCCGTGCGCGCCGAAGTGGCTCAGAAGCTCGATTGCGAGATCGACGACGAGGACCTCAACGGCTACCTGATGTATCCCAAGGTCTTCAGCGACTACGCGGAGCGGCATGCGACCTACGGCCCCGTGCGGGCGCTGCCGACGCCGGTCTTCTTCTACGGGATGGAGCCGGGCGACGAGACCCATGCCGAGATCGATCCCGGCAAGCGGCTGGAGATCCGCTGCGTCGCGCGGGGCGAAACGAACCCGGATGGCGAAGTACGCGTGTTCTTCGAGCTCAACGGCCAGCCGCGCACGATCCGCGTCCCGGACCGGCGCGTCGCCGGAACCGCGGCCAAGCGCCCGAAGGCCGAACCGGGCAACGACGCGCATGTCGGCGCCCCGATGCCGGGCGTCATCGCATCGGTCGCGGTTCAGCCCGGCGCACAGGTCAAGAAGGGCGACCTCCTCGTGACGATCGAAGCGATGAAGATGGAGACCGGGATCCACGCCGACCGCGACGCTAAGATTTTGGGCGTTCATGTGACGCCCGGTGCCCAAATTGACGCAAAGGACTTGCTCGTGGAACTGGGCTGAGCGTCTGGACGGACTCATCTGCGGAACGATGCAGCGAACCGGCATGAACTAATGCCGGTTCGCGGACACAGCGCCTTGTTCTGGCCCCGGAATCTCCGTCCAAGTGACGCAGAGTGAGGTTAGCGGTCGTGGAAACGCACGATTGCGAGGACTGCCATGTCATTCGTTCCAGAAGCCGTATGCCGTTTCGCAGGTAACGAAAAAGGCGCCGTCACGGTCGAGTGGGTCGTCCTTGCCGGCGCCGTCACGGGGCTCGGCCTCGCGATGAGCGCCGTCATCAACGAAGGCTTCCTCTCCCTCTCCGGAACCGTCGACAGCGAATTGCGCGGCAAGAAATACGCCACCGCCGGCACCACCTATACCGACGGGTTCGATCACGGCGCCGGCGGCTGGGACAATGGCCGCGTCTCCGACATTCCCGGAATCGGAAACGTGCTGGGCCCGTTGCCACGCACCGGCGGGGCCGAATCGACAAGCCGCACCTTTTTCACCGATCCCGACGCGGCGGACGTCTCGTTCGAGTTCGACATGCTCGGGATGGACGAGCTCGAAGCCGACGATTCGAGCACGATCTACATCAACGGCGCCGCCGTCGGCTCCATCAGCGTCTCCGGCGGCCACGCCACCTTCACCGCCTCCGAGGGGAACGCGGAGCGCAACATCTCTGTGCGCACGCAAAATATCGACAGCGGCGTGAACCTTGGCGGGGGCTCCGCGCCCGACGCCCGCACCGCCGTTCAGGTCACGATCGGCAACGACGGCTCCGGTCAGGTCAGCATCGGCTTCGGCAGCGATACGAGCACCGGCGCAGACAACGAATCCTTCGCGGTCGACAACTTCTCGGCGCTCGGGATCGACGACGGCCTGAACAATTCTTCCACCGAGACGGGCGCGGGCGCCTGACCGCACGTCAGGTGCAAGATACTCGCCGAAAGGCTGCGTTTTTCACTTGCACCCGCTTTGCCGTTTTCCTATTTCCGCGTCACCGAAGCGGGCGGGCGTAGCTCAGGGGTAGAGCATTACCTTGCCAAGGTAAGGGTCGTGAGTTCGAATCTCATCGCCCGCTCCATTTCGGATCGTATGACATGCGAAAAGCCCTCGACCTAACGGTCGGGGGTTTTCGCATTCCGAGCGTCGGCAATCGGCCTTCCCCGCACGCCGCAGGCCCGCTAGACGAAGCGCATCCAACCCCGCCGGAGACCATTTCGATGCGCAAAGCCAGCCTGACCCGAAAGACCGCGGAGACCGACATTTCGGTCGCGCTGAACCTCGACGGCACCGGCCTGTGCGACATTCGTACAGGGGTCTCATTCTTCGATCACATGCTCGATCAGCTCGGCCGCCACGCGCTGATCGACCTGGAGGTTCGGTGCGACGGCGACACGCATATCGACGACCATCACAGCGTCGAGGATGTCGGCATCGCCATCGGACAGGCGCTGACCCAAGCCGTTGGCGACAAGCGGGGCATCCGGCGCTACGGCTCGTGCCTGCTGCCGATGGACGATGCGCTGGTACGTGCGGCGCTCGACCTGTCGGGACGCCCCTACCTCGCATGGGAGGTTCCGTTCACCGCGCCGCAGATCAAGGGATTCGACACGGAGCTCGTGCGGGAGTTCTTCCAGGCGCTCTCGACGCATGGGGGAATTTCGCTCCACATCGATGGGCTGCGCGGGATCAACAGCCATCACATCGCCGAGGCCGCGTTCAAGGCGGTCGCGCGCGCCCTCCGCGATGCGCTGGAGACCGATTCGCGCCGAGCCGACGCAATTCCATCCACGAAGGGATCGCTCTGACGTGCTCACGGTTCTGATCGACTACGACAGCGGCAACCTGCATTCCGCCCGCAAGGCCTTCGAACGTATGGCGCGGGAGGAGGATGCTGGCGCAATCCTCGTATCGTCCCGCCCCGAAGACGTCGCGCGTGCGGACCGCGTCGTCCTTCCCGGTGACGGCGCCTTCCCGGCGTGTCGACGCGGGCTGCGAGGATACGAAGGCCTCGACGAGGCGGTGCTGGAAGCGATCGACCGGCATGGCCGGCCGTTCATGGGAATCTGCGTCGGCATGCAGATGCTCGCCACGCGTGGGCTGGAATACGAAGAAGTCGCGGGCTTCGACGCCATCGGCGGGACCGTTCGGCGGATCGAGCCGGACGACCGGACGCTCAAGGTGCCGCATATGGGCTGGAACGACCTCGTGGTCACGGGCGCGCATCCGGTGTTGGAAGGCGTGCAAACGGGTGATCACGCCTATTTCGTACATTCCTACCAGATGGAGGTCGACGAACCCGCCGACAGGCTTGCCCATGTGGAATATGGCGGACCCGTCACCGCCATCGTCGGGCGCGACACGGTGATCGGCACGCAGTTCCACCCGGAGAAGAGCCAGCGGACCGGCCTGCGCCTCATCGGCAATTTCCTGCGCTGGACGCCTTGACCCCGCCTACTGAACCTTCACCCAGTTCTGACGCGCACAGATGAGCCCCCCGGCCACGCAGCCGCGCAGTGCCATCTGGTCGCCCGACAGCGCAATCTTGCCGAGATAGACCTTGTCGTTCGACGGCCGCCAGACCCGCCCCTCATAGGCCCCGCCGCCGACGGGGCTCATGTCGCGGACGATTTGCTTGCCGATACCCTCCGACCGATATTCGCCGTCCCTGTTGAAGGTGCGAGTGATCGTGCCGCAGTAATTCGTGCCGCAGGGCGCGATGGTGACATGGGCAAAGCTGCCATCGTCCACCTCGGTCTGCCAGACACCCTCGATTGGATCGGCCGCGGCCATGCCTGCCAGACCAAGCGCGGCGGCGAGCGTCAGTGCGAAACGTTTCATTGCGATATCCTTCCAGAAGCAGCACGAGCGTCGCGCATCGCACCCGCCCCTGTCCACCGTGACGTTCCGATAAAGATCGGAAAGCGTTGAGGGGCAATTAACCCGCATAATACCAACGGCATCATCCGCTGACCTTCGCCCAATCTCGGGAGGTTATCGAGGCGACCCGCTCCGGGATTGCGATGAGCGCGTTCCACGCCTCGCAGCAGGCGCCGACGATGGCGTCGTAGCTCTCGAAGACGCGGTTCGCGAGGTGGTTCTGGCGGAGAAATTGCCAGATGTTTTCGACCGGGTTCAGCTCGGGGCTGTAGGGCGGAAGCGTCAGTAGGGTGATGTTCGCCGGCACGACGAGCTCCCTGGAGCTGTGCCAGCCGGCGCCGTCAACGACGAGGATGGCGTGCGCGCCGGGCGAAACGTGCCGGGCGATCTCGGCGAGGTGGTCGCTCATCGCACCTGTGTTGGCGTAGGGCATGACAAGCGCGGCGCCGGTCGCGCGGGCCGGGCAGACGGCTTCTTTGGCTGCCGCCCGTGATGCAAGTAGCTTTTGACCCTTTTGACGTGTGATCGAGTGCGAACTTCTTTAAGGCCTCGATGTGCGGCACTTCCAGAAGCCGCGGGCCGATATGGTGATCTGCGGAGCGGGGCCAAATCTCCAAAACGAGCTCTTGGCTCTGAGCCAACTACTGGTTTCCCCATTCCAGATCTGTTCGATCGTTGCGCCCATTCAGGTCGTCGGCTTCTCACACTCCCCTTGGCACCGACGCTG
>NZ_CYPR01000024.1 GCF_001408515.1 Jannaschia seosinensis
CGAGCCGCTGCGCCAGACCCGCCCTGCGCTCGATCTCGCGCAGCAGGGTCAGTCCGGCGTCGGAGCTCATGTCGGCGCCGTCAAACCCGAGCAGGACCGGCTTGCCATTGAGGGGTGACAGGCGGGGCGTGGAGCACGTAGACTGGGTCATGGCGGAGGTCGTCCTGCTGAAATCTGAATCTTTGGCGTCGATAACCAAAAAATACAGAGTTTCAGACGGTTACGCCACCTCCGCCGCCTTCTCGTGAATTATCCGGGCTAAGTAGGCGGCGGCCATCTAGAGCGCCAAGTGGTCGAGCAGGTGGAAAGGGTCCTATTCCCGCAGCGCCAGCACCCAGAGGAAGATGACTCCGGCCGCGGAGAGAGGCGCAGTCTTGCGCTACACGAGGTGAGTTCGTCTATGTTCTCAGGCAGGAGGGCGCATGGTCCGACGTGCGGCTGCGCGATGGAATTCGCGTGTTGGATGTACGACGACTATCTCGAACGGGCTCGTGTTGGCGGCAGGCGCGTTGGGGTTGAGTTTTCCGACGCAGGTGCCGGCCGCTCCGCTTTCCCGGATGCGGTAGGTCAAGCAAGAGTTATAGATGGGGGCACGATACGGATTGGTAATATACGAATCCGCCTTCAAGGTATCGATGCCCTAGAGTCTGGCCAAGCTCGTGAAGACGCTTCCGGCGGGCTTTACCCTTGCGGCGGTCAGGCTGCGAATGCGCTCGACAACCTCATAGGCAGACGCACCGTCGCCTGCCGACGTGAAGACACTGATCGCTACGGTCGTGTGGTCGGCACCTGCATCGTGAGCGCCACCGGAGAGGAGCTGAACGCTCACATGGTGCGGGAAGGCTGGGCAACGGCCTGTCGACAGTATTCAATGGCCTACGTTGACGAGGAATTGGTGGCGAAGGCCACAAAAATATGTTTCTGGCGCGGCCGGTTTATGATGCCTTGGAATTATCGGGCCGGCAACCGGCGAGAACGAGGCGGGTCAAACACCTCTGCTGTGGTATCACGTGCCGGTAGGATCGGGCGCGTATCGACACACGGCGCGGGGAGAGGTGGTTCTGCTCAGAGGCAGCGGGGCGACGAGCGCCGCGACGGTGAAAATGATCTTCGAGAACGTCGGTTGCGCAGCTTGAAGACCTTGGGTTGAGCGTGAAAGCCTCGCGGGGGCACGAAGCGGTCGTCCAGATAGCCTGCAGCGACGGTCTGCAGAGAGCCGATGCTGTAGAAAAACTCGCAGTTGATTTTAATCGGGAGCAATTCTGCGCATGTTTTTGGAGCGGCCCTTCCACGCCTGACGTCGGCATGATCGGCTTTTTCAGCCGATTTGCATCGCGGGGGCGTTTGTCGGGCAGAGCTTGGCCAATTTCCTGAGGTTCTGGGCGGTGGCGGCGAGTGTGAACTCGTCCTTCACTCCCAATGGCCCCTTCAGTCGCAGTCGGCTGAGCCCCAGGATACGTCCCAGATGCGCGAAGAGCATTTCAACCTTCTTGCGCCGCCTCGAGGCCGTCGCGTTGAAGGCAGACGCCATGCAGGTTCGGGCGAAGTCGCGCACGATCTCGTATTTGCCGCGTTGCAGGCTTCGCGTTTCGCTATTCGGGCAGCATTGGGCCTTCAATGGACAAGCCTGACAGTCGGCTTTCGCAGCGCGATACCTGTGTGGTTTCATCTCGGTCGAGAAGCGCACCGGGAGTTATGCCCGAAAGTTGGTGATGGCCTGAAGTAGGCGGCATATCATGGCGGTGTTCACGCGCCGTCAGTCTCAAAAGAGAAAGGATATGCCACCATGGCCAAATCTACCGTTGTCCCGTTCGAACTGCCATCGGAATTTTCTGCGGATCCGTTGACCGAGGTAATCCAAGCTGGGGCCAAGGAGCTTCTGCGAACGGCGGTTCAGGCGGAGGTATCCGCCTTCCTCGCCGAGCATGCGCATCTTCTGGACGAGGAGGGCCGCCAGCGTCTTGTGCGCCATGGTTTTCTGCCCGAGCGCGAGATGATGACCGGGATCGGGACCATTCCTGTGCAGGTCCCGCGCGTGCGCGATCGCGGCCGCAATGAAGATGGGAGCAAGATCAAGTTCCGCTCGGCGCTGGTAC
>NZ_CYPR01000025.1 GCF_001408515.1 Jannaschia seosinensis
GTTGATCCCCTTGTGGCGACGGTGCTCTACGCCGGGTGCGAGTTTCGCCTTGGCCGCCGCATAGGATCCGAGCTTGTCGGTCACCATCACCCGCGGCAGGCCCCATCTCTTGAAGAGCTTGCGCATGAACTGCTTCGCGGCCGCGGTGTCGCGGCATGACTGCACGAGGATGTCCAAGACGTCGCCTTTCGCGTCGATTGCCCGCCACAACCAATGCTTCGTGCCGTTGATCTTGAGTACGACCTCGTCGAGATGCCACTTGTCGGCTGGCCAGGGCCGATCGCGTCGGATCTTCGCGGCGAACTGCGTCCCGAACTTCGCGACCCACACCCGTATCGTCTCATAGGAAACGGCGACGCCCCGCTCGGCCAGAAGGTCTTCGACATCTCGCAGGCTCAGGGCGAAACGGTGGTACGCCCAGACGGCGTATCCGATGACGGTGCGCGGAAAGCGGTACCCCTTGAGGCGGGAGAGATCGTTGAGGTTCAGCATCCAAGCGAGCTACCGGCCTTCCATGACGCCATCAACCTGACAGTGCCCTTCGAAGCCGTCATCCTCTGCCCCGCCCAAGGGCTCCAGCGTCAGACGGCCCGCATGATCCGCCGCAGATCGCGTCGGCGCGACCAGGATAAAGCGATCGAACCGTCCAGCCATGCTGTCGCGCAGAAGATAAAGCGCGCGCCGCCATTCCGAAGCGGCAAGTACCCGTGGCCCGTCAACATAGACCGGGACATGAATGGCGATGCAATGTGAAGCCCACATAGGGGGAGGAGGTCGCACAGAAACCGAGCTTCGCCAAGGGATATTGGAGCTATCTGTTTTCGCTCGCCGCCAAGTGATCGTGCAGCGAAAAAGAAATCAGAACCTGATCGATTTTATCTTATGTAATTTTAGAAATACCAGTTTGCGAACGTTTCGTCCAAGCCACGCAATAGGGCAGTCTGTTGCGACGCTATTTGGAGGTGCGTTCCGCCTTGCCTGAGACCCACCCCAAGAAAGCCTTGTCAGCCGAGCGCAGCCGGGGACGGCCGGTGGAGGCCCACCAGGAGAGCCACTCTGCCTCAAGCGAGTGGACGTCGCAGCCTGGGATCATCGTGCGCGCTTTTGCCAGCGTATCGGCGTGCAGGACGGGGCGCCCTGCTGCCTCGATGACCGCGTCGCGGGGCGTGACGCGCAGGATGTCGCCGGGGTCTTCGCTCAGGTGATAATCTGGGAGCGTGTCGGCCGCGATCGTTTCCCGTAGCATGGCGCGGAAGACGCGGCGGGGCGATGCTGATCCTGATTTCTTGTGCAGCACCTCGACCGAGACCCGCCAAGACTCTTGGCGGCCGCAATGCTTGCGAGCGAGTTCGTAGAGCCGCCTCTCGAGCGGGCGGCGCAGCTTGAAGTAGTCCCGGCTGAGCGTCAGAACCGACTTGGCCAGAGCCGCCCGGAACAGCCAGTCCGACAGCGTCACCGAGACGCTGATCATGCGGCCCCCCTTTGAGCGCCGTACGATCTGCCAAGCCTCGATCAGGCCGAAACCTTGGGTGATCTCGACGCCCCCGGTGGTGATGTTCGTCGTGATGCGCGTTCCGGCGAGCCGCTCGAATGCCTCGCGCAGACGCCGGTAGCCATCGCCGGACGTGTCCCGGCCTGTGGCGGCCATCAGATCGGCGGCCCGCAGGTGCAACGTGCGGCCAACCTGACGGCCCGCATTGATACCTGCCATCAGTTGACTGGTGCAAAAGATCAGGATGTCCTTGTCGTGGATCGTCGCGCGCCCCTTGACCGAAGGAGTGACGGTGACCTCGGTTCCGTTGTGAACGTATTCGAGGATGCGACGGTCAGGTCGGGTCGAGAGACTGAAGACCGGATGCTCAAGGGTCCCGATATCCCCTTTGGGAACCGGATCGAAAAAATCGCACAAAAAGAAGCCGTCGCCGCCGCTCCCGAAGAAGCCGAGGCCCGGGCCCGCGCCCGAAACGATGTCCGACATACTGCTCTGCCCGCCCCGAGTCTCTTCGGTGTTTCATTGACGCCCAAGGTACGGAGGCCTCTGCCGCCGGTCCAGAGTTTTCCACAGATGAACGTGGGATCGGATTCACACGTTCGGTGGATCGGATTCACACGATCGTGGTATCAGAGTCGGGCAGATGCTTCAGAATGCCTTCAAGCTATTTCAGATCAGTAAGTTACGAGCGAAGGGTTTAGTCCCTAACATATATAATAACGTATAAACTAACAGGCGCTTGAGGAGCTACGCCTTGCACACTGGGTAAAGAGAACTGCTAAGTATGAAATCAGGCTACTGATTTTAATAAAGAATATCGCCTAAGACGCGCTTTTGCTTGCATGTGCTGCATTTTCCAGTATCAAGGGAAAAACACGTGACATGAGGGCTTGATGACGAAGCAGGCAGCGGCCGAAGAGCTCCCCCTCTACTTCGGACTTTCACCAGATCGGGCAATGGAAGAACTAGGGCCTCCGGTGACGACAAAGGGGTTTTCCGAGTTCGCGCGGGACTGCGGGCGCGGGCGCGAAGACCTGATCGGGCGAGGCCTTGATGCAGGTGGCGAAAAGGTTCTGAGGCGGTTCTCGACCTGGGAAATCACACGCTATCTGATCCCGGTCGCGGCGGCTCATTTCCGGCGTGTGCTTCGGCAGAATCCTGATTTGCCCCAAGGCCACAGCGACACCAGTGGCGGTGCCAAATGGTTCACTCTCGACGAGGTGCTGCGCTTGCGCGCCCACTTCGCCACAGAGGGGTCCAAATCGCGGAACTACCTTCCTTACCGACCTGAGGGCTTGCCGGCCAAGGTGGTTGCGATCGCGAACTTCAAGGGCGGCGTCGGCAAGACCTCGACCGCTGCCCATATCGCCATGTCAGCAGCACTCGATGGCTACCGCGTGCTCGTCATCGATCTCGACAGTCAAGGGTCCATGACTTCGATCTTCGGGGGCCAGATTGCCGATGAATGGCAGACGGCCTTTCCCATGCTGGCCCGCCATCACGCAGAATATTTACAACGCGAAAATCGCGTCCGAATTTCTCGGGGCGAGGCGCCTGTGAACTTGGATGAGACGCTGGACGAAGCGCTGAAGGTGGAAGGCCGTGATCTTATCAAGAAGACTCATTGGCCGAACATCGATCTCATCGGTGCGCAACTGGACCTGTATTGGGCCGAGTTTCAGATCCCGGTCTGGCGAATGCAGGGGCGGGGATGGAAGCTGTGGGACGCTTTGTCGGACCGCTTGGAGGCTGATGGCCTGCTTTCGGAGTACGATATCATCGTCCTCGATACGCCTCCGGCTCTCGGATATCTGACGATCAATGCATTGAGTGCAGCAGACATACTGCTGGTGCCCTTGGGCGCGAGCTTTCTTGAATTCGACTCGACCGGCCGCTTCTTCGATATGTTGCATGCTACATTCTCGTCGATCGAGACGGGAGAAAACCAAGCAGCCCGCGCGCTTGGCCTGCCCCCGATGGGTTTCCAATGGGATGCGGTGCGTGCGGTTCTCACCCGTTACGACGCCAGCCAGCAGGCCGAGCTCGCCGCGTTGATGCAGGCCTATATGGGCGACGCGCTGTCTCCGTACCGGCAGGACTTCACCGCGCTGATTGGTCAGGCCGGCGAGCGGATCTCGGGGATATACGAGGCCGATTACCGCGACTTCAATCGCGAGACTTACGTGCGTGGGCGCGCGACCTTCGACGAAACCTATGCCGGCTTCAAGAAACTGCTCATCGGAGCATGGCGGCGCGACGAACTGGCGGCAACCGAGGGAGGTGAGTGAAATGGCAAAGCGCAGGCGGCTAAGCCCCGCTCTTCTGAACGGGACGGATGAACGCCTAGGCTCGAGCGGACCGTCAGGGACAGAAACTGGTTCCCCGCCGATTGCTCGGATCGCCGCCGATACGTCTTCGCAGGCAGCTTTCGAAGACGTTGCACGAGCCCTCTCGGAGGCGCGGGAGGAAGGCCGTCTTGCACAGGTCATTCCGCTCGATGCGGTGGAGACCGAGCATCTGTCCCGTGACCGAATAGCCTTTGACGCAGAGGATATGCAGGCGCTGAAAGACAGTTTGCAGGCCCGGGGGCAACAGGTGCCGATCGAAGTGGTAGACCGGGGTGAAGGCCGTTTCGGCCTGATCTCCGGCTTACGCCGTGTCATGGCGCTGAAGTCTCTAGGCGCAACTCAGGTGCTAGCCGTTCTGCGGCGTCCGGAAACAGCAGCTGAGGCCTACCTCTCCATGGTTGAGGAAAATGAGCTCCGGTCCGGCATCTCTTTTTACGAAAGAGCGCGCATTGCCTGTGAGGCAGTTCGGTTGGGCATCCATCCTGATCTGCCTGCCGCGATACAGAGCCTCTTTCCCTCGGCAAGCCCGGCGAAGAGATCCAAGATCGGGACGTTCGCCACAGTGCATAATGCCGTGGGTGACAAGCTACGCTTTCCGGCCGCCATTCCCGAACGGCTCGGCCTCGCACTCGGTGCCGCATTGGCTCAAGGCGGAGATGTCGCTGTCGAATTCGCGACCCGTTTGGTTGAGGCCGATCCGCAGGATGCCGAAACCGAGCGCACGGTGATCGAAACGATTATTTCAGAGACTCGATCCGAAAAGACGCTGGCGAAGGCAGGTCGAGGACGTCCTGCTACCAAGCCGCAGCTGCTGCGTCCTGGTTTGGTGATGGAACGCAGAGCAGGCAAGGTCGTATTGTCAGGCGAAGAGTTGACGGACGACCTGCTGGCCCGGCTCGAGCACTGGCTGAAGAGTGGCTAGGCATATTTTCGCATGCGAAAATATGCCTAGCTGTGACCTTCCCAGGGCGCTGTTGCACGAAGCATCTGAAGGCCGGACTTCCCCTTCCCCGTCTGATGTCAGCCGACGGGCTGCGTGACGGGGATGCCGAGAGCGGTGAAGCGGTTGAGGATGGCGATACGGACTTGGAGTTCGGCGGTTTGGCGGTCGAAGTCTCGGGCGGCGAATCTCTGACCGAGGAGCTTCATGCAGTTCATTTTGGTCTCGACACGGCTGCGACGGTGGTAGCCACTCCAGCGGCGCCAGATCGTTCGACCTATTCGTTTGATGGCGCGCAGGGGCACTGTCAGGTTGATGGCGTCATGGAAGGCCGGTAGCTCGCTTGGATGCTGAACCTCGACGATCTCTCCCGCCTCAAGGGGTACCGCTTTCCGCGCACCGTCATCGGATACGCCGTCTGGGCGTACCACCGTTTCGCCCTGAGCCTGCGAGATGTCGAAGACCTTCTGGCCGAGCGGGGCGTCGCCGTTTCCTATGAGACGATACGGGTGTGGGTCGCGAAGTTCGGGACGCAGTTCGCCGCGAAGATCCGACGCGATCGGCCCTGGCCAGCCGACAAGTGGCATCTCGACGAGGTCGTACTCAAGATCAACGGCACAAAGCATTGGTTGTGGCGGGCAATCGACGCGAAAGGC
>NZ_CYPR01000026.1 GCF_001408515.1 Jannaschia seosinensis
CCATGATCCGCCTGGCCGCGAAAGCCAGCATCTCGCGCACGAGATCGCCATCGGCCTCCTTTTCAACCAGCTCAAGCAGCGCCATTCTGTCGTCGGTCATCGTCGTCTCCGTTCTTGGTTTCGAGTCTCGCAACCCGAACCTTCTCGAAGATCGACGGTGACCACCAGCGTCACACCCGGCCGCGCGCTACGCTACGCCAAGGGCTTCGCCCGCGGCCTCCTACACCAACCGCTGGGACAATATCCCCAAGGCGCATCGCAGCTGGTCGAGACCGGTCTCAGGCAGCCGTTTCCGTCGAGCAGGGCGGCGAGCGTGTCCGCCACGTCCTCGGGCAGTTCCTCGAACCGGCGAAGGAGCCGCGTGGTCGGCTCGCTGACCTTGTGGCAAGCCTCACGGAGCGCCGCGCGCGTCAGCCCGGCACAGTTGAGGTTCAGCAGACCGAGGACCGTGCCGGCGGTGTGCCCCCCCGCCAGCCGCGTCTTGCCGGTGCCGGTCTCGCCGGTAAGAAGAAGCGGCACTGAGCTGCGCGCCAGCTTCGCCGCCTGCGCCAGAACCTGCGTCATCGCCGGATCGCCGCCCGCCAGCCCCGCCAGCGCACCGCCCGACCGGGCCTCGCGCGGCGGCGTGCGCGGCGCCTGCGGCGCGATGGCATGACCGAAAATCGCGCCGCCATCCTGCATCTCGATGATCCGATCCTCGGGCGGGCGGTCCCGCATCAGGTCGGGCAGGTCGTCCACCGTCAGGCCCAGAACCGTGTCGATGCGCTGGCCCAGGATCGGCGCGCCCTCGGGGAACAGACGCCGCGCCGTCCGGGTGTAGCCCAGCACCCGGCCCGCCCCGTCGAGGCGGACCGCGGCCTCCGGCTCCACGTCGAGGAATTCGGGGCTGTCGGAGACGCGCAGCACCCAGTCGCGGCGACTCTCGGCCATCAGGTTCGCCATCTCGACCCGCCGCGCGGCGTTGGCGACAAGGCTCCTCGCTAGGTTCTGGCTGCGCTTGGGCGCGGGCGAGCGCAGCAGAGAAGCGCAGCAGAGAGATGTCGAGGACCGCCGCGAGACCGCCGATGCTGTCGAAGATGGGCGCGGCGGTGCAGCTGAGCGCGGTGTGGGCGTTGCCGAAATGGTCGTCCTGATGAACGGTGACCGGCTCCTGCGTGACGATGCAGGCGCCGACGCCGCAGGTGCCGGCGAGGTCCTCGGACCAGTTCGACCCGAGATAGAGCCCGGCCGCTCTGAGATCGTCGATGAACAAGTCGTCCCCGAAGAAATCGACGCAAATCCCCTTCGCGTCGGTCAGAAGCAGCACGTAGTTCTGGCCCGCGACCTGCCGGAACAGGCTCTGCAGGCTCGAACGCGCCGCGCCGATCATCCACTCCGCCTGCTTTCGATAATCGCGCAGCTCGGCCTCGGTGACGATGGGGGCGGGATCGTTGCGCGTCGGGTCCATGCCGTAGAGCTCGACGCATCGCCGCCAGGATGCGGAAACGAAGGTGTCGCGCCCTGTCTGGGTGCCATCCAGAACCCGCTCGATTTCCGCAACGTGCCGGTGATCTGTCATGCCGTCAGCCCTCCCGGAAATGAAGATTAACACAAGGAGGCGATCGAAGCTGCGACGGTTTTTGGCGGGCAGGGTCCGGAGCGCGCCGTGCCGGCGAGTGAACGAGACCAGACTACACGACTCCCACCCGCAGCCGTCTCGGGACGACGAGATTTCGGGCGACGAGAGGCGTTTCGGGACCGGACCGCATCCATCGTCGGACCTCATCGAAGCCGGTCCGGAACCAGGATTTCGAGCAGTATCCGTGCTTCTTCCGGGCGGGGTATTTGTGTCCCATGAGCTGGGCTGCAGCACGGCAGATGAGGGCGATGGCAATAGCGGTTATGGCGATGAGCAGAGACAACCTGGACGCGAGCGTCAGGCGGGTGTCCTCCAGGTTCAGCCCCCGCGTCTTGCTGTCGGCGAACAGGCACTCGATGAGCCAGCGCTTCTTGTACTGCCGCAGGATGTGCGCGCCAGTGGCTGGATAGGGCGAAGCCACCACGAGAAGCTCGCCGCCCTTGATACGGCGCGCACCGAAGTGGAGCTTGAGGTCGGGGTGACTCGCTCTGCCAGGCAGGACGGCCGTGAAGCTCCGCACACCCCTGCACCGTGACAGCAGGGAGCGCAGGTTCAGCTCGCGGC
>NZ_CYPR01000027.1 GCF_001408515.1 Jannaschia seosinensis
CATGGAAGGCCGGTAGCTCGCTTGGATGCTGAACCTCGACGATCTCTCCCGCCTCAAGGGGTACCGCTTTCCGCGCACCGTCATCGGATACGCCGTCTGGGCGTACCACCGTTTCGCCCTGAGCCTGCGAGATGTCGAAGACCTTCTGGCCGAGCGGGGCGTCGCCGTTTCCTATGAGACGATACGGGTGTGGGTCGCGAAGTTCGGGACGCAGTTCGCCGCGAAGATCCGACGCGATCGGCCCTGGCCAGCCGACAAGTGGCATCTCGACGAGGTCGTACTCAAGATCAACGGCACAAAGCATTGGTTGTGGCGGGCAATCGACGCGAAAGGCGACGTCTTGGACATCCTCGTGCAGTCATGCCGCGACACCGCGGCCGCGAAGCAGTTCATGCGCAAGCTCTTCAAGAGATGGGGCCTGCCGCGGGTGATGGTGACCGACAAGCTCGGATCCTATGCGGCGGCCAAGGCGAAACTCGCACCCGGCGTAGAGCACCGTCGCCACAAGGGGATCAACAACGCGGCAGAAGCATCGCATCGGCATACCCGCCGACGAGAGAAGGTCATGGGCGGGTTCAAGTCACCGCGACAGGCCCAGAGGTTCTTATCGGCCCACGATCAGACCGACGCCATCTTCCGCCCACGCCGTCACCGCCTCTCCGCCCGTTCCTATCATCACGCAAGACAGGACGCGTTCGACCTATGGGCAGACTACACGACCGAACTGTCCGCCTGAGCGGTCGCCGGCGACACTTTGCTGATCCACATAAAACAACCTGACAATCCCCTGATCGGCGACGGACCGGAGCGGGCGCGTCTGGAGGCGTTGGTTGCGGAACTGGATCTCGGGGCACGGGTGCGCTTCCTCGGGGAGCGGGCCTATGGATCGGCGTTGATAGGTGATCTCGCGGATTACGATGGATTGCTGTTCACGCCCCTCTCCGAGGACACGCCGCGGATGATCTTCGACGGCTATGCTGCAGGCCTGCCGCTGATCGGCTTCGACATTCCCTATGTTCGCGAACGTGCCACGGAGGAGCATGCCTGCGTCCCGTTGCCGTTCGAAGATATTTCCGGCTCGGCCGACATTCTGGGCAAGCTGACGCGCGATCGACCACGACTTGCCTCGCTTGCGCGCGCCGCACATCACGCCGCCGCCGAGAATGCCTCCGATGTCTGGTACCGCCGCCGCGCCGACTGGACGATCGAGGCGCATGAGCGCCGGATCGCCACGGCCTGATCGCCCGAGGTCAGGTTTCCGGAAGGAACCGGGGCAAGGGGCCCAGCAATTCCCGGATGACATCCTGCAAGCGGGCCTCCGCTGCGGCATCCGTCTCGTTCCCGGTGATCGCTGTCGTCAAGCGAATCATGCCGCCATCGGTCTGGCCGGTGGTGATGCCGTCCATCAGAAGATGGAACTTGGCTGCGATGTCCCACGCCACGGTGCGGCTGCCCTGCTGGAACCAGTAATAGACCAGCATTCGCGTCTCACCCTTCTGGATGATAGCCCGGTTCAGGTTGAATGGCTGTTCAAGCCCCAGATCGCGCGACAATTCCGTACGTTCCAGCCATGCGATCTCCCATCCCGAAGCGGGCAGGCAAATCTCGGGCGAATGGACTCCGCCTTGGGTCTGATCCTGATACCACGCCATGAAGAGACCGACCGAGGTTGCGGCTCCGGACTTGTCCAAGGTGATGGAGTGATAATCGTCGGCCTGCAGGCGGTCGGCAATTTGAGGCTCCAGAACCTCCGGAGTTCCGACCTGATGCCAGTCGCCCAAAGAGCGGGGGAACACCGCGAAGCTGTCGCGCGCCACCACCATCGACCTGTTGTCCGGAACCAGCTGCCAAACGAGGAGGGCGCCGGCGGCGATGCCTGCTGCGGTAACCAATGCCGGCGACGCGCGCAGATGGCGCAGCCGCATCGCCTGCGAGGCCCAGCCCGAAGTGTCGAGATCCAGCGCATCGACCAGGCTCAGCTTGTCGCGGCGCAGAAACAGCAGGCACCATGCCAAGGCGAAGAGGATCATGATGCAGATCAGGAAGATTACCCAGCCTTCAAAGAAGTGGGTAAACCCTTCCAGCCACTCGGTGCCCCAAGTGTTGGCGATCACGCCCGCGATGGCGATCCGAACCGAGTTCATCAGAACCGTGATCGGCACCGCCGCAAGCAGCAGCACCGCCTTGTGCCAGATCGGACCGCGATAGAGCACGGCGAAGATGTAGCTGAACGACAGAATCGGAAACAGGTAGTTCAGCCCCGAACAGGCTTCGGCCACGTGCAGCTTGAGTACGCCCAGATCAATGATGTTGCCGTCTAGGAAGACAGGCACCGACAATACCCGGAGGAACCATACGCCGAGCTCTGACGAGATCAGCTGCAGCGAAGTCGTGGCCTTGTAGTAGATCGTATCCGGCAGGGGCAGCATGTAAACGAGGTGCAGGACCGGCGGCCAGAAATGCTTGCCCACCGACCAGCCGAAACTGATCAGCAGGATACCCCCCACCCAGAGGATCGTCGCATAGGCCACGATGTCGGGGATATGCGCCAGCTTGCCCATTGCCCCCATCAGGAAGGCCGCGGCAACCACCGCCACACCGGGCCAGCGATCATCCACCGGCCCCGGACGCTCGGGGTATTCCTTCAATTGCCGCAAGAACAGCAGCGCCGACAGGATCGGGATCAGCGGCCCGTGACTGTATTCCGGGAGCTGCCAAGCCTTCAGCAGGGCTTCCAGCCCCTCGGACAGGAACAGGCCGGTGCCCAACGTGGCCAGAAACAGCCAGAACATCCCCCAATTGAGGAGGGCAGGCAGCCGCTGCAGGACGGAGCGCGTCGTCATCGAAACGGACATGAAGAAAAAACCTTAAGAACAGGGAATTGTTCAACGTATAGCATGTTGCAATACTGCATAAAGGCCGGTGCAATCAACAATAGCGCGACCGGACTCCTTTCGGGGTCTTGGGGCCGACCAATCTCTCTCCTATGCCTGAGGAAGGTCCCATCCAGAGAGAGCGATGTCCCGCATGCGCCAACCTTCCGTCCTGCTGATCGCCGAGGCGGCCAATCCCGAATGGGTCAGCGTGCCTCTCGTGGGATGGTCGATGGCGTCGGCCCTGCGCGATGTCGCGCGAGTTCATGTGGTCACTCAGGTACGCAATCGTGCGGCCTTCCTGCGGGCCGGTCTCGTGGAAGGCGAGGATTTCACCGCACTCGATACCGAAAAGCTCGCCCGACCTATGTGGCGCGTGGCCGGATTGCTGCGCGGCGGAGCGGGAAAGGGGTGGACGACTTCCACGGCCATCGCGGCGCTGAGTTACCCTTACTTCGAGCACCTGCTTTGGAAGCGCTTCGGCGACGACGTCAAGGCCGGGCGGTTCGACGTGGTGCACCGGATCACGCCCCTGACGCCGACGACCGTGTCGCCGCTAGCGGCGCGATGCGCGGCGGCCGGTGTGCCCTTCGTTCTAGGACCGCTCAATGGAGGTGTGCCGTGGCCGTCCGCCTTTGCCGCCGAACGCCGGGCGGAAAAGGAATGGCTGTCTTACGTACGCGGTGTCTACAAACTCTTCCCGGGCCGGCGCAGGATGCTGCAGTCCTGTGCCGCGATCTTGGTCGGATCGCGACATACCGGATCGGAAATTCCTGCCGCCTACCAGGATCGAACGTTCCGCATTCCCGAGAACGCCATCGATCCGGCGCGCTTTGACCGGATTGCGGCACAGGACATATCGGGTCCGCTGCGCAGCGTCTTCGTCGGGCGACTGGTCCCCTACAAGGGACCCGACATGGCGATCGAAGCGTCGGCCCCCTTGCTGAGATCCGGACGGATGCATCTCGACATCGTCGGGGACGGCCCCATGCGCGCGGACTTGCAGGCGCTGGTGGAGAGACTGGGCGTGGAAAAGGCAGTGACCTTTCACGGCCCGCTTGGGCATCGGGAGGTTCAAGACGTGATGGCGAAAGCGAACCTTCTGGTCTTTCCGTCGATCCGGGAGTTTGGTGGCGGCGTCGTGCTTGAAGCCATGTCACTGGGTGTCGTTCCCGTGGTGGTCGACTATGCTGGGCCGGGGGAGCTGGTCGATGCCAAAACCGGCATCGCTCTGCCTCTGTCGGACCGCAACGGCATCGTGCAGAACTTGACCGACCGGCTGACCGCCTTGGCCGACGATCCGACGAACCTGCCTGCCATGGGCCAAGCTGCGCGGGCGCATGTGCAGTCCCATTTCACCTGGTCGGCCAAGGCAAACCAAGTGGCCGAGATCTACGACTGGGTCACGGGGCAGCGGAGAACACGCCCGCAGATCTTCGATTGAAGACAAAGAAAAACCCGCCTCGAAAGGCGGGTTTCCCTAAAATGCTTCGATCCTGAAAAATCAGGCGGTCTTCTTGCGGCGGCGCATCGCGCCGAAACCACCGAGACCGGCCAGCAACATCATGCCGGCAGCCGGAAGCGGCACGGGCGAAACCACGGTGACGGCGTCTACGTCAAAGCCGTCGAAGCTAGGGCTACTTAACGGCGTCGTGTCCACAAGGCGCAATGCGTCGAAGGCCCCGCCATAAGACAGAGACGCACCCCCTTGCGCTTGGAGGTTGGTGAGCGTGCCGATGCTGGTTTCCGTGCCGCCGAGCAGGGCGAAGACTTCTACCCGTTCCAAGTAACTGTCGATGTTATCTGTACTTCCGAACGTTATCTCAAACAGGTTGACCGCATTGGCTAGGGGAAACGTCCGGCCAAACCCAAAGGTGGCTGCCCCCCCGAGGCCCAATGAATAGAACTCGCCGTCCGCAAAACCGAGAGCTGCACTCTCAGTGTCACGATTTGCATCGGCTTCCCCCCGGTCGCCAGGAACGACGTCATAGATGCTGGTTGCAGCAAACGTTCCGGCCGAAGCTGCACCGACGGACGCGGTGACAGCCAGAAGTGCTGCGGCAAATGTATGAACTAGTTTCATGAAAATTCCTCCATTTTAAGGCTCGTGAAAACAAACTTCCTAGGAAGCTTGGTTGGACGATAGCGCGCTGCGCCACACCCAGCAACCTTTCTTAATAAAAACTTAAGACCTCATCTCCGCAGCGCTGCGTATTGTTCCGTTCTTCGCACCAATGCCTGTGGAAGCGCCGATAATGTACCCGTTCCGCACAAATCTGCGGCCTCGTTTCCAAAATCCATACAGAGCGGTTCAGATTCAAACAGCCTTTCCCGCGGCCCGCGCCTCAGGATTCTCTGATCGATCCAGTGACCGCTGGGGATGATTCTCCTTACAAGTGCTCTGACAGCGTCAGAAACTGCCAGAAACAGACGCATTGTGCCGGAATTCCGATGATTGCGCCTTTGCAGAAGCCGTTCGGCCCATGAGATCACTCGCGACCCTTGGCGCTCGGTCTTCCCACGGGCTAAGGCACGGACGATTTCGGAGAGCCAGGAACCGCACATGCCCGACCGTGACACGCTCGTCTGTCCGCCTCCGCCAGCCGAGCGCCGAATCGTGCTGGTCTCGCCCTGCCGGAACGAGGCGGAGTTTCTGCGCCGGACCCTCGACAGCGTGATCGCTCAGACGTTGCGGCCGGATCTGTGGGTCATCGTCGATGACGGCTCCACCGACGAGACGCCCGCCATCCTCGCCGATTACACCGAACGCCATGACTGGATCCGCGTCGTGCAGAAGCCCGACCGGGGACACCGCGCCGTCGGGCCCGGCGTGATCGAGGCGTTTTATGCGGGGCTCGATACCGTCGAGCTGAGCGATTTTCCGTATCTGTGCAAACTCGATCTCGATCTCGATCTGCCGCCGCGCTACTTCGAGATTCTCGTGTCGCGGATGGAGGACAATCCCCGCATCGGCACCTGCTCGGGCAAGCCTTACGTCATGCGCGGTGGCAAGCTGCTCTCGGAGCGTCGCGGCGACGAGATGTCAGTCGGCATGACGAAGTTTTTCCGCACCGCCTGCTTTCAGGATATCGGCGGATTCGTACGGGCGGTGATGTGGGATGCCATCGACTGTCACAAGGCCCGCCAGCTCGGCTGGATCGCGGTCAGTTGGGACGAGCCGGAACTGCGCTTCGTTCACTTGCGGCCAATGGGGTCGAGCCAAGCCGGCATCCACACGGGCCGACGCCGCCACGGCTTTGGGCAATATTACATGGGCTCCGACCCGCTCTACTTTGCCGCGACCTGCGTCTTTCGCATGGCCGAGCCGCCCTATGTTCTGGGTGGGCTGTCGATGATGCGTGGATACCTAGAGGCTTGGATGCGCGGCGTGCCACGCCACGAGGATGCGGAACTGCGTGACTTCATTCGCGACCATCAGCGCCGGTCGCTACGCCGGGGCCGGGCCCGCGCCGTCGCCGAGATTGAGGCGGAGCGGGCCGACCGGTTCAGGGCTGTCCGGTAATGAGCATGGGCGTTGTTGCAGAACTCACGCCTGAGGCGTGACTTCCCCTTTCCCCGCCGATGTCAGGTCACGCGAACGATCTCGGCGGTGCCGAGGGCTGAGAAGCGGTTCATGAGGGCGACGCGGATGTGGACTTCGGCGGTCTGGCGGTCGGGGTCTCTGGCGGCGATCCGCTCGCCGAATGCCTTGAGGCATCGCATCTTCGCCTCGATGCGACTTCGGGCGTGGTATCCGGTCCAGTGCTTCCAGAATGCCCGACCGTAACGTTTCGTGGCGCGCAGCGTCTCGTTGCGAGCCATGGCCGCTTGGCAGTCTTCCTTCCAGGCGCGCCCGTTCTTCCGGATCGGAATGATTGGCGTGGCTTGCCGGTCGATGATGGCCGCATGGCAGCGGCGGGTGTCGTAGGCACCATCGGCGGTCACCGTGCCGATCTGCTCGTCCTCGGGGATCTGGCCGAGCAACCCGGGCAGGATCGGACTGTCACCGTCGCTACTGGGGGTGAACTCTATCGCCCGGATCTCCGAGGTGGCCGTATCCATGGCGAGATGTACCTTGCGCCACTGACGGCGGCCCTGCACGCCATGCTTGCGAGCCTGCCACTCACCGTCGCCAAGGAACTTGATGCCAGTGCTGTCAACAAGCAGATTAAGCGGCCCGTCGACGCGCCGATATGGGATCTGAACAGCCAAGGTCTTCTGTCTGCGGCACAGGGTGCTGAAGTCGGGGACGGACCAGTTCAGCCCCGCCAGCCGGAGCAGGGCGGCCACCATGCCTGCGGTCTGTCGCAAGGGCAGCTTGAAGAGCACCTTGATCGAAAGGCAGAACTGGATGGCGGCATCGGAGAAGACGGCAGGGCGGCCGGGCCGACTTTCGTGCGGGGCCAGCCAAGCCATCTCCTCGTCCATCCAGATCAACATCGAGCCGCGCTTGCGCAGCGCCGCGTTATAGCTGGACCAGTTCGTCGTGCGGTAGCGGGCGGGGACAGGCTTGCTCATGCTGCCCGTCTAACCACATGGATTCGTGATGTGAATCGTTGGCAACCTGAGTTCTGCAACAACGCCGAGATCGGCGAGAGCACGGATATTCAAGGGACCGTTCCTTTGGCGAGGTCGAGTCCACCAGAAGAATCTCTCTTGCCGGTCTCGGCCACCCCAAAAAACGGCTGTGTCGTGTAGTCTGCGAACTTGGGGAGCCCGGCTACATCCACATCGACGTGCTAAGCAGAAGAATACGGCTTCATGAATTATCCGGGTTAAGACCATTCTGAACGGCCACAGTACATCCGATTTACTTTTTCGGGCTTTTAGGCCCAAAAGATTTTATCAACATTATGGTTAGCCCCTTCCAAAGGTTACTTGCTTTAGGCTCCTGAGCCAAAGCACGTAGCATCAGGCGCAATCCGGTCAGACGGAAGCCGGCCGTATGGTCTCGCCAAGCTTGTGAAACCAAATGCCCCGCCATTTGTCGGGCTGCGGAATTCAATCTACTGCCGTCGTCAGGTAAATCTGGAAGTTCGGGTGGATGCCCTTGGTCCAACGCATCAGAGCCGGTTTGTGCGCGTTCGTCGGCAAAGCTTCGGGCCGCCTTGTCGTAAAAAGCCAACTGCGTAGCCCGGCGGCCGTGCGTAATTGAGTTGTCATGCAACCGATAGCCATAGACTGGCTGAGGCAGGTGCCAGACGGACCCCAAGAATGCCAAGCGGAACTGCAGGTCAATGTCTTCGGCCGTTACAAACCAGGGGCGCGCGCCCCCTGTCTGCAGTAAGGTCTCGCGGCGTATCAGCCATGTGCACAGGGTGGTCACGACCTGCCCCGATCGCAGATCTCTCGTCACCTCACGTGCGGGGCCTTCGGCCGCGAGCCGGGCCAGCGTTCTGCCTCGTCCGTCTAAGCTGAGGAACCCGCCTGAGACGGCGACATGGTCTGGATGGCGCGAAAGCCATTCGACCTGAGACTCCAAGCGGCCGGGTAGGTACGTGTCGTCCGCATCACAACGTGCGATGAGCGGATGGCGAGCCGCAAAGAATCCCGTATTCAATGCCGCCGATATACCGTTTCGGGGCCCAGGCAGGATCCGAATGCGGGCGTCCCCTAAAGCGGCGGCGCGAGCGGCAGTATCATCGGTCGAACCATCATCAATTACAATAATCTCGGCCAGATGAGCTTGATCGCGCAGCGAGTTCAACGCGTCGACCACGGTCGCGGCGGCGTTGCGCGCGGGCATGACGACCGAGACACTAGTCATGAGGCCGCTCTATCCGGGGGCGGCGCAGCGCCCCGGCCAGCAGCACATTCCAAGCCGCTTTCGACAGCGGCGCCTGGCGCAGCGCCTTCAGCGCATAATGTCGCCAGCTGCCCCGGTAGCCATGCGACCAAGCCTGCCAAGCATAGTTGATATTGAACGATAGTTGGGACTGGGCGTCATCACCCATCCGCCATTCCTGATATTCGAAGCGTCCATCACTGATGCCGCGGCGTTGCCAAGCAGCCTCGCAGGCGCAAAGACACAACTGGCGCTGCAGGTCGCGCTTGGTACTGCTGATGCTGCCGGCGTGAATGCGGTATTTGATCAGCACGTCCGGCAGATTTTCAAGCTGTCCGATTTCAGCCATGCGCAGCCACAGGTCATGGTCTTCGGCACCGTGAAAATCTGGATGGTATCCGCCGACAGCCAGCACCGCATCGCGGCGCATCATCACGGAAGGATGCTGAAATGAAGTTTTGCCTCGAAGGTTCAGCCCGTCGATTTCAAGGTGGCTCAAAGGCAGAGACTTTACAGTGATGGGCCGCCCAGCCGCATCAACGATCTGGGCTGCGCCGCCCAAGACTACGAGGTCCGAATTGCAGTCAAAGCGAGAGATTTGTTTTTCGAAACGAGTGGGCAGGCAGAGATCATCTGCATCAAACCGCGCAATCAATTCCCCCCTCGCGAGGTTGATCATCTGGTTCAACGTGCGGGGTAAGCCTTGGTTCAGCCCCTGGCTGATGCGCATCCGAGGATCCCGACCCGCATAGTCAGTCAAAATAGCCCAACTGTCATCTTGGCTGCCATCGTCATGTACCAAAAACTCAAAATCACTGAAATCTTGATTCAGGACGCTATCCAGCGCCGCTGGGAGGTATTGTGCAGCGTTGAAGACCGGCATGACTACGGAAAGCCGCACGGGATCACCGGGATCGTTTGACTTCATCTACTGGCTCCGGCAGCTTCTTAAAAATTAGGAGCACCCGATTTGACAGCTCCCGTTGCGCGCAATGTTAAAGTGGAAAAGTCATCTAGCCTAGCCGTTAAGTGTCAATTGTGGGCTGTGGTTCGTGACGCTTCAATTCTTTCCAAAAGTGAGGCTCTGGAACTTACTAGTTCAGTGATTCCAAAATCGCCCCATTTCCTGATGTACTCCCCAACTTTCCCATTTGCATTATCAATAGAAATGTGCCGTTTCCCCATTAAGACACAGATAATATGAGCGTGCAGGCGGTCCGAGATAATCAGTTTCCCCTGAGACAGAAGCTTTGTTCCTCTATCGACAGCGTTTTGAGCCATGCGGTCATACATCTTTAGCCGATAAGACATGATGATATTGGAAGAGGGGAATTTGTGCTGCAGCTTGCGCCGAAAAAATTTATCGATAGCCCCCTCGGTTTCGTAGAAGTAACGGGATATTCCTTCCCAGTCTGCGGTTGGTCCGTATGGTGACAAAAGGTCGTAAAGATCCGGAGTTAGGCTTTCCTTGTCACTTCTAATCAAGGAGAATATTTCTTGCCTTGAGGGTGCGGCTTTATAGGTAGAAATGCAATGCGCCGCGTCCGGCGCTATGTAGACTGGGCAATCGAATTCTCGAGAGGCGAAGTCGAAGGAAGGTTGGTCCCGCACACACAGGTGAAAATTTTTATGTGACCCAATTAAGTACTTTGTTTCATCTATATACTCTGATCCGGAAAAGCAGATTGATTGCGGAAGCTGGACGATCTTTCTATGGGGGTGATCCCTAATAATTTGAAGGCGAAATTCTTGGCGCTGAGGCCAAAGGTTTCCAAAGTTCCCCCCGCCATTTATGAAAATTACGCCATCTCCGCAAAAAGCTTCAATATCCTTTTTGTAATCCTGTTGAGACGCAACATAGCGGGGAGCTTTCTTGAAGACATCAAGCAAGGCTCGCCGCTGTCCTGTCCATATTGCCGAATCTCCAATGTTGTTATAGGCGGGGTAGTCAACGACAGAATAGCTTCGATTGTCTCCTTTAACGTGTTCCAAAAAATTTCGGTGGATGTTTGCCATCCCTATATTGATGGGCGATGCGGGTCGTCTCTCTGTCATGGCTTCCCTGATAGGCTTAAAAAATAATAGTATAAGTTTCTAGCATTATGGCAGCGGTTACCAACTGTAGCGAGCGACATTAGGTAGGCAGTGGAACTTCTGTCGCCAGTGCGTAGGCGTATACGGGCAGGATGATTGTAAAAGAAGCCAAGTCATATGCCAAGTTGCCGATCCCGCTCTTGCGCGACATCAGGATGGAAACCCCAGTCGTGACGAGGCCGCCCATCCCCAGTCCTGTCAGAAGTCCGTAGATGCCAAAGAAATGTGCGCCCAAGACCATCAGCAGGATGCGAGAGGCAGAAAAAATTGCCATCACGATGGAGTGGCCGCGGCTGTTGCCCGCTGCCAGCATCGCGTTTTGATAAGGCATCGCTAGTACTCCAACGGCTCCGTTCAGCGCCATCAATCCTAAAAAGCTGCCTGACAATGCGTAACGCGGATCGTAAAGCAAGTCGATCAAGGGCTGGCTGGCAAAGCTGAGCACCAGAAAACTGGGCAGAACCCCGAAGAAGATGATCTTCTTTATCTTGTTGATGGGCGAGTTCAGCGGCTTTCCCTCGCGGTGCAGTCGGGACATAGTGGGAAAAGCTACTTGGTTCAGTACCCGCCCCACCAGATCGCCCAAAGCCCAAGCAATGGTGGAGGCGATGGTGATCAGACCCAAGGTTTCGACGGGAACCTCCAACCCCATGATCGCGGTCGATCCCTTGCCACCTAAATAGGTGAACAATGTGCCCAGAAGGATCCAGCGCCCGAAGGTGATGATCTCGTCCATTACACTGCGGTCAAATCTAATCTTTGGGCGGTAGCGAGGCAGCCAAACATAGCTGAGGAGCAGGTTGAACAGCGCTCCCGCGAGCGAGCCCAAGACGAGAGCCCAGACTGATTGTAGCCACCAAGCAAAGGTCATGTTGGCCACCGTGGTGAGGATCTGGACGAACATATTGAGCAGCGTCAAACGCTTTAGCTGCACGTGCCGCCGACAAGTTGCCACCGCAATCGAGTTCATACCGCTGATCACTGGCATCACGGCCACAGCGCATAGAACGGCGAATAGTTGCGGTTCGCCATAAATTGCCGAAGCAGGCCAAGCGATCAGTAGGGTCAGCCCCCCGATCCATAGTCCACGCACGGCTTGGATCGTCCAAGCTGTGTCTAGAAAGTATTTCTCGTCACCTCTCGGACTGCGAATTACCGAAGGAATTGTGCCGATATCGCTCAACATGGCTAAGGCGCCGGTGAAGACCGCTGCCAGACTCATAAGGCCGAAAACGTCCGGTGCCAGAAGCCGAGTTAGAATTATCGTAGACAGCAGCCGTATACCGTAGCTTGCAGCAAATCCGAAAGTAGTCCAGCTTGCTGCACGCCCGCTTGTCGACTTGAAAAACTTAAGCATGAGATCGCAAACCTAGAAGCCAATAAGGTGACGTCGTTAAAGGCGCGTCCATTGACCACCTGTGTATCGTCGCGCGGCTTGTGCCAAAATTTTAGAGCGGTGACCAGATGCGAGCTGCTCACTAAGGATTATCCTCGCTTTTTCCAAGTCAGATTAGCCTTTTGCAAACGATATCTGCTATTTATTAACAAGTATTTGTCACATTTCTTTTTTAGTTGCTGCACTTTTCGCACAGCTCGTGGGAGCAAAACCGTCCATTTGATCATGGCAAAGGGCCTTGTTGCACAAAGCAGCTGCTAATTGGACTTCCCCTTTCCCCAGACACACTTACCCCACGGCCTTTGTGACGGGTATGCCGAGTGCGGTATATCCGTTCATAATGACAATGCGGACTTGGACCTCGGCGACCTGGCGGTCAAAGGCTCGCGCCATGAGGCGCTGCCCGAGCAGCTTCATGCAGTTCATCTTCGTCTCGGCGCGGCTTCGGCGGTGGTATCCACTCCAGTTTCGCCAGATCGCTCGCCCCGAGTATTTTGACGCTCGGAGGGCCTCGTTACGTGCGACCGCACCGGCCGTGGTCGGCTTCCAGGGTTTGGCATTTTTGCGGGGCGGAATGACGGCGTGGGCGCCTCTATCCGCAATGGCATCATGGCAATTGCGCGTGTCGTAGGCACCGTCTGCGGTCACGCTGCCGATCTCCTGCTCAGGTGAGATCTGACTGAGCAAATCGGGCAGCACTGGCGCGTCGCCGATGTGGTTTCCGGTGACCTCAACCGCCCGGATCTCCAGCGTCTGCTCGTCGATTCCGAGGTGGATCTTGCGCCAGACGCGGCGTTTGGAGCCGCCATGCTTGCGCGCGTGCCACTCGCCTTCGCCCTCGACCTTTATCCCCGTGCTATCGACCAGAAGATGCAGCGGGCCTCCGGAGCCGCGATACGGGATGTTCACGGCGAGGGTCTTCTGGCGGCGTGACAGGGTGCTGAAATCTGGCACCGTCCAGTCCAGGCCGACCAGCTTCAACAGGCTCTCCACGAAACCCGTAGTCTGGCGCAACGCCATGCCGAACAACACCTTCATGGTGAGGCAGGTCTG
This sequence comes from Jannaschia seosinensis, assembly GCF_001408515.1. Taxonomy (GTDB): domain Bacteria; phylum Pseudomonadota; class Alphaproteobacteria; order Rhodobacterales; family Rhodobacteraceae; genus Jannaschia; species Jannaschia seosinensis. The sequence continues at coordinate 13,202 of NZ_CYPR01000027.1, forward strand.
AACGGCGGCATCGCTGTAGGTCTGCTGGCGGCCGCGCTTGCCGGTGGGCGCAGCGTCCCACTCCATCTCGGGGTCGAACCAGATCGTCAGCGAGCCTCGGCGTTTGAGCGCCTCGTTATAGGCCGGCCAATTCGTCGTCTTGTAGGTCGTGGGGGCGGGTTTGCTCATGCCCGCCAGCTACCACGCTGGATTCACGAGATGAATCCTTCACGTGCTTTGTGCAACAAGGCCCTTTGCGCGCCTTGGGGGCTGAACAGGCTGCTGAAAAAGTCTTGAGTGCCCATCTTCGACTCCTACGACGACACATCATATCGGTTTTGGAAGCGCCTGCGCACAATATCTTGTCATCCCTTCGAGACGGCTGATGCAGTTCGTCGAGGTCCATTTCCTTTTTCAGCAGCCTGCTAAGAGACTCGGTCCTTGGGCTTTAATATGAACAGGTAACGGTTTTTGATCCCGATCATTTATATTCAATTAGGCCGCGTCGGCGTCTTAATAGACGACGCAGGTGGTATTCTGTAATACCTTGCGCCTCGGGCATTTTAGCCAAAGTCAGGAATAGGGGCTGTACCCAGCCGCCTGTTCGCCATGCGAGGCGGATCACTTGCAAAAGCCAAGTCAGCAGCACAAGCAGGAATGCCGGGTGGATTAGCGCCGCCCCAAGCAAGGCCGCCAATGGGAGCGCAACGCCCCAAGCCAAAGATCGCCTGACTTGTGTAACGTTATGGCGTTCCGGCGGCCGGCCGTGCAGTGCCGCCCCTTCGGCGAAGGCGTGACCGGCGCGGCGTGCACGAGCCCACCATTGGCCCAGCCGGGTGAGACCGGCATCGTGCCACGTCATCTCTGCATCCAGACGCCAGATCGTCCAGCCCGCCGCACGCAATCGTACGCAGAGTTCAGGTTCCTCTCCGGCGATGAGGCGGGGATCGAAACCGTCCACCGCTTGAAAGGCTTCCGTTCGCATCAAGGCGTCGCCGCCACAGGACCGGGCGCGCCCCACGGGAGTGTCCCATTCGAGATCGATGAGCCTGTTGTAGAGACTGTTTTCGGGATGCCGCTCCCGTCTGCGGCCACAGGCCACGGCGACGTCCGAATGTGCTTCGAGCCAAGCGCGGCCTATGCCGATCCAGCCATCCCGCAGCTCGCAGTCACCATCGACGAACTGAATGAACTCCGGCAGGACGTTCTGCGGCTTGCGCATCGCATTCACGCCTGCATTTCGTGCCCGGGCGGCGGTGAACGGGTGGTCCATGTCCAGTTCGATCACCTCGGCACCCAAGCGGCGAGCGACATTCCGGCTACCGTCGGTGGAACCGGAATCGACGTAGATCACCCGGTCCGTCTGCTGCATCAGAGTCTCGAGGCAGCGGATTAGTCGCGCACCTTCGTTGCGGCCGATGGCCACCGCGCCAACCGCTCCCGGTTCTATCGTAGTGGTATCGTTCATGTTGCGAAGGGATAGCAAAAATTCAGGGCGAGGTGATCGGGGAACAGCTGCGCCAAGCGGGCCCGATCCTCCAGAAAGACCTCTTGCATTCGGACGCGTTGATCCTTCGGCAGCTCCGGCCGGGTCTTCATCCGGCGCCGGTTTCGAATCCATGTGCGTACCGGCTTGGGAACCAAAGTGCGCCGTAGGACCTCGGCCACGGGGTTCTCGACCAGAAGACTTTGCATCGGCAGGCGGCGCACGCGCTCGGCCGAGACGTTTTGCGCGCCGAGATCCTGATGCCAGATGACATTGCCCTCATAACCCACGTGGGCGGCGATCCGGGTCAGCTCGCCTTGCGGGTCGGCCTTCACCTGTTCAAGCGATGTCAGGAGTACGGCATCCGATCCGTAGGCATCAATGAAGGGAGCGATCTGCTTGGCATAGAGACCGTAATCGACGAGGGGCGGATGGTTTTCGAAGGCGGCGTCAATATCGTGGCTCAGCACCCCTTGGCTCCATTCATGGACGAAATGGGACATGGCCCGCGCCACCGGGTCGCGGATCATATAGACGAGCCGCGGAGCCGATAGGACGGGCCGCATCCGTTCTAACGTTTTGGGGTGGGTGGAGCCCTTGGTGTAATGCGTGCTGGCCTCGCCCTTCAGCGCCCCCTCCGGAGCCTCGGCGAAGAGATTGCGATACCAGTCGAGACCGCGGTTCCACTGATCGTCGTCGGAGAAGAAGTTGGGCTCCTTCGGATCGGTGAGGAACAAGCCATCCTGCGCAGCCAACTGCGAGGCCAGCGTGGTGGTACCGCATTTCATGGCGCCGATGATCAGAAAATCGGGAAGGGTCATGGAGTATCCTGAAACGTGCGGCGAGACGCCGTGGGGTCTGCGGTTCCGATCCAGATGTCGCGCAATTCCTTCTCCGCCATCGGATAGATTTCCTTGCCCGCTAGGCGACGGAGCTGGCCGAAGCCACGTCCCGTCAACCACAGAAGGTTGGCGCCCCAGAGACCTCCACGACCATGTGCCTGAGCCAAGAACCGGCTACGCGATGCATAATAATAGGGGGGAAGACGCTTGCGGGCTTGGGCCAACGCCTTGACCGGTCCGGAGCCGCCGCGATGATGTACGGCCACGGCTTCGGGCGCTCGATGGATGTCCCAACCGGCCCGCCGGGCCCGCAGACAATATTCTGCGTCCTCGAAATAGAGGAAGTATCCCTCGTCCATTGGACCGACCGACTCGACCATGGTGCCACGCAGCAGGATGCAGGCGAAGCTGGCCCACTCGATCTGATCCGCCTCCGGCTCGGTTCCGAGCGACACGTTGCGTCGGTTCAGCAGGCGGGTGACGATGCCGGTATTCATCCCGCGGATGAACTCCGAAGCGGGTGAGGCGAAGCGGAAGCAATTGACCTGAACGACGCCGTCCTCGTGTTCGATCCGTGGCACAATCAGACCGGCTTCGGGATGGGCATCGGCAGCCGACAGGATCTCCCCCAGAAAACCGGGTCGCAGAAATGCGTCCGAGTTCAGGACCAGATAGTAGTCTGCTCCGTGCAAGCCGGTGCCCTGATTGTGCCCCCCGGAGAACCCGGTATTCGTATCGGAGCGGACAAGGTCGACCGGCATCCCGGGACGTTCTGCAAGCCAACGGGAAATGATCTCGTCCGAGCCGTCGCCCGAAGCGTTGTCGACCACCACGACGCGCGCCGCCCCGTCGGTCAGCCCGGCTTGCGCCATGTCATCGAGCACCGAAGTCACGCAGGCTTTCGTCAGATCGGCCGTTTGGTAGTTGATGATCGAGACGACGAGGCGCAGATTTTCATGACGCGGTGGTGTCGACATCAGGACGGAGCCTTCCGATTGGTTTTAGGCGCTGCAGCCGTGTCGGGTCGCCGGCGGACATGCAAACGGGTTTGTCGGGTATAGCGGTTCTCGGCTTCCTGATCATCCAGAGCCGGAGTCTCCGTCGTTGGCTCTGTTTCAGCGGCGGTTTCACGAGGTAGTTGCCGGGCCGTGACGCTTCCGGACCTTGGTATTCCGGTGCGCGGCCGCGTCTCGCGTGCTGCGGCGCCTAAGTCGAGAGAAGGCGCACGCATACCGTTCCGCTCCCGTTCCTGCGATTTTGGTGCCTGATCTTCTACGGCGCCGACTTCGACCCGGCCAACCAGCGCCCCGGCGATTAGCCACGTCAGGGGCGTCAGGGTCGCATTGGGAATGAGATCGATCAGGTTGATGGAGAGCATGGCGCAGAGGCCAACAGTCTCGGGGCCGATGTTCCACGTCTTGCGGTGGCGGAACAGGGCGACGATTGGCAGGCAGAGCAAGCCGAACTTTCCCAAATAGCCAATCCAGCCCACTTCTCCGATTGTGATGACCCACTCGCCGTCGGTAACGCTGAGATCTCTGCCTTCTTGGTCATATACCCGCGCCCGCGCATATCCTCCCCATCCGAAAAGCGGTTTCTGGTTCGCTTTTTCGAGAAGCATGTCTTCGTTGCGCAACCGAAAGCTGAACGAACTTGCTCGGGTGGCGTCGATACTCTCGAATTTGGAGACGAAAGAGTTGATGGGGACTAGGTCTGCTCCCCGCATCATTGGATAAACCAGAACGAGCGAGGCCGTGGCTGCCGAGATTATCAGCGGAATTCGGACTGCTCCGCCAAAGAGAAGAGCGGCGCCAAACGCGAGCGCTAGCATGAAGGCACCCAGCGATTTGCCTAATATGAGCGTCAACAGCAGCAATAGACTAATGCTAAACCACATCGTCCGGTGGCGCGTGTTTCTCAGAGCCAACGACAAGGAGGCCAGGAAGCCCATGGCCAGAAAGATCGCCAGCCACAGGGCATGCTGCAGGAAGACGACGGGACGGTATCCTCCGCCCCGCACGTGCTGAGTCCAACTATGCGGAAAAAATCCGTAAACTTGGCGGCTCAGTTGCGGAGACATCCGGATTTCGTAAAGGGCCAGAATGCCATACAGCGCCGCCGCGATCGCGAAAGCCGCCAGAAGGAGCCGCTGCAGATGCGGCATGGCGAAGACTCGTCGTCCCAGTAGGAAAGGCAGCAGAGCGACGCCGGCAGACAAAACCATGGAACCGGCGTCGTAGATACTCAGGCCCCGCAGGATCCGCCCACCTTCGTTCAGTGACGACGTATTCGTCAAAGCCGTTGCAAAGCTGCCAACGACAATCATTGCCAGTCCCAAGAGGACGATCTTTGAATGGGGAATCCAGCCCGGCAGGAGGAAGGCTTCGCCTGTCACGTCCGTCTTGGCCCGGTTCGGCCGCCGCGAACCGGCGATCAAGGTGATGGCGATGATCGCCGACAGGGAGGCGGCGAAATTTTTGTTGTATGTAGGGAGGACAGGAAGATTGTATCCAACACCGTGGGGCAGAAGAAGGTATCCCCCCAAGATGGCGGCTGCGGTTGCTCGGGGCACATCTTGCCGCGAAAACAAGATGGCGACGACCACAGGCCAGCCGAAAAGGGCGACGTAGATCATCTACATCCTCATCTTGGCGCCCAAGTGTCGGGCGGGCTTTCCGAAACCGTCAGGAAGCGGTTTCGGAACTCATGCGATGCCGCAGAACCTGCAGCGTCAAGGACGGTAAAGTCGCGATACAGGCGCCGTAGCGCCTGGCGAGGCGACGCGGACTATGCGCCAGACGCCACAGCCACTCACCCGCAAAGCGTCGCATGATTTTGGGTGCGCGGATTTGAGTTCCGGCGATGAAGTCGAGACCGGCGCCGATCGACAGGAAACCGGTCTGCGGCAGGGATTGCGTTGCGCGGGCGGCAAAGATTTCCTGCCGCGGAGCCCCAATGGCCAGAAAACACAGGCCTGCGCCACTGCGACGGAGTTCTACAATGATTTCGTCAGCCTCCGGACCGGTAGGATCGAAGCCCATCTTCGGCGCGATCTTTGTGACGATCCGAAGCTGCGGATAGCGCTTAATCAACTTCTGGGCGGTTGTCTCGAGCGCATCTTGGGTGCTTCCGACTAAGGCAACCGGAACGTCATGGCGGCTGGCGATCTCGGTCACGGGATGGATCAGTTCCGAGCCTGGAATCAGGTCGATGTCATGTCCCGCCAACCGGGACAGCCAGACGATCGGATTTCCATCGGCGGTGACATGCGTGTGGCGGGCATAGGCGGCACGAAAGTCGGCATCTCTCTTGAGGCGGACGACGTGGTCGAGATTCAGCGTCGCGATCGTGAACCCCCTGCGGGCAGACATGAGTGCCTCGAGATCAGCCAGAAGCATCCCATGTCGAGGGGCCGTGATCCGGACGCGCTTCTCGGTATCCGAGGCTTGGATCCAGTTGAACGGAGCCAGAGACGTCAGCGTGTCTTCATGGGAATTGACCGTCGTCATTTCGAAACTTCCGTCACGCCAGCTTGGGCAGGTTACACATGCGAGTTGGAGCGACGCATCGAGCGCGTGCCTGTTCTAGCGGAAATTTACCCCGATCCAACCGGGATCTCCAGACTACACGACTCCCACCCGCAGCCGTCTCGGGACGACGAGATTTCGGGCGACGAGAGGGCTTTCGGGACCGGACCGCATCCATCGTCGGACCTCATCGAAGCCGGTCCGGAACCAGGATTTCGAGCAGTATCCGTGCTTCTTGCGGGCGGGGTATTTGTGTCCCATGAGCTGGGCTGCAGCACGGCAGATGAGGGCGATGGCAATAGCGGTTATGGCGATGAGCAGAGACAACTTGGACGCGAGCGTCAGGCGGGTGTCCTCCAGGTTCAGCCCCCGCGTCTTGCTGTCGGCGAACAGGCACTCGATGAGCCAGCGCTTCTTGTACTGCCGCAGGATGTGCGCGCCAGTGGCTGGATAGGGCGAAGCCACCACGAAAAGCTCGCCGCCCTTGATACGGCGCGCACCGAAGTGGAGCTTGAGGTCGGGGTGACTCGCTCTGCCAGGCAGGACGGCCGTGAAGCTCCGCACACCCCTGCACCGTGACAGCAGGGAGCGCAGGTTCAGCTCGCGGCCGTTGGTACGGACTATCTGGCCCTCCTTCATGCGGATCGCGAAGGGGATCTCCTGCTCGACGAGAAAAGTGAACCATTCCTGACCGATGAACTCACGATCCGCCAGCAGCACCCGAACGGTTGAGGCGTCAAAATA
>NZ_CYPR01000028.1 GCF_001408515.1 Jannaschia seosinensis
TCCGCCCGCGGCCAGGCCGAGAACCATATCAAGGCGTGGAAAACCCATCTCGCATCAGACCGGACATCATGCTCGAAGGCGAACGCCAACCAGATGCGCCTGATGCTGCACGGCTGCGCCTACTGGGTCTGGTGGAAGCTTCGCGCGGCTTGCCCGAAGCGCTCACCGTGGCGCCGCGCCCAGTTCGACACGCTGCGGCTGCATCTCGTCAAACTGGCCGCCACCATCGTCGAAAAGAAGACCCGGATCATCGTGACCCTGCCGGCATCGTGTCCCCGAAAGGGACTTCTCCTCCTTCTCTTCGACGCCCTCGCCCCACCGAAAACAGCCTGACGCAAGCGCCCCGACAAACCCAGAAACATCAACCCGTATCGCCCAAGACCCAAGTCACCGGCCGGCCTGCCAACCGGACGCAAACACCGGGTGCGCGCAAGAAAACCGAGACCGGGGAAACCATCCCACGGAGCACAAGTCCGCAGCTTCATGAATTATGCGGGTTAGCTGAAGGCGTCCGGCATGGACGCCTTTTTTGTTGCTACGTAATCTTTTAGCGCTTCCCGAACCGCGGGATCCATTTCTGGCTGCACGTAATCCGACAGGAGCTTGTCCATCTTCGCGGCGGCCAACCCTCGGGTGTCCCGCCCCCCTTCGTCCGCCCAAGTCTCGAACGGCTTGTAGTCGAGCAGTCCGGATTTCCAGAACGCTGCCTTGAAGTTCGCCTGCGTGTGCGCGCAGCCGAGATAGTGACCGCCCGGCCCCACTTCTCGAAGCGCATCCATGGCTTGTGCGTTTTCGTCTATTTCGACGCCTCGAGCCAAGTGGTGCAGCACGCCGAGCTGATCGGCATCCATCACAAACTTCTCGAAATCTGCGACGAGACCGCCCTCCAGCCAGCCGCAGGCGTGGAGCATGAAGTTAACTCCCGCCAGCAATCCCGCATTAAGAGAGTTTGCCGTTTCGTAAGCGGCTTGGGCATCCGGCAGCTTGGATCCGTTGAAGGAACCGGCAGACCGAAACGGAAGTCCCAACCTCCGGGCAAGCTGTCCTGCGCCGTAAGTGATCTGCGCCGCCTCGGGCGTGCCGAAGGTGGGCGCGCCGGAGTTCATGTCGATCGACGTGACGAAAGCACCAAAGACGACAGGCGCACCCGGCCGCACCAGCTGGCTGTAGGCGACACCGGCCATCACCTCGGCCAGAACCTGGGTCAGCGTACCGGCGACCGAAACGGGCGCCATGGCCCCGCCAACGATGAAGGGCGAAATGATGCAGGCTTGGTTTGCCGCCGCATAAGCTTCCAGCGCACCCATCATAACCGAATCGAAGGTCAGCGGCGAGTTGATGTTGATCAACGAGATCAAGGCCGTCCGATCGTCCAGGCCGCCGAACAGAATATCCGCCATCTCGACCGAATCGACGGCACGTGAGGGTTCGGTCACAGACCCCATGAACGGCTTGTCGGTCAGGGTCATGTGCGCCATCAGCATATCGAAATGGCGCTTATTGACCGGCAGGTCCGTCGGCTCGCAGACCGTACCACCGGAATGGTGCAGCCATTTCGATTGGTGCCCCAGCTTCACGAATTTCTCGAAATCGGCCATCGTCGCATAGCGACGCCCGCCCGAATCCCGCACGAAGGGCGGACCGTAGACCGGCGCAAGCACGAGGTTCCGGCCGCCGATCTCGACCGCACGCTCGGGGTTGCGGGCAATCTGGGTGAAGGTCGACGGCGCCGTGGCACAAAGCTTGCGCGCAAGACCCTTCGGAATACGGACACGGTCCCCGTCCACATCCGCGCCGGCCTCGCGCCAGCGGGCAAGCGCGGGGTCGTTCTCGGGAAACGAAACCCCGATTTCCTCCAGGACCGTTTCCGCGTTCGATTCGATGATCTCGAGCGCCTCGGCGTTCAGAATCTCGAAATCGGGCATGTTGCGGGTGATGTAGCGCGCCTGTTCGATCGCGCCGCTGGTGCGTTCGGCCCTGCGCGCCGCGCCGCCGCCGCCACGCCGTCCGCGCCTTGCAGCCGTCTCTGTACCGTCCGCCATGCTCTCCACCCCATATCGCGTCATGTTTGAGCATCGGATACCCCGCAGATCGGCGCGACAAGGCAACGTTTGCGTCCCGGTCGGGCGAAAGACGACATGATGCGGCCCGCTTGCCTCACCCCGCCGCCACGCGTAAGCGGCCCATATGGACATCGCACACCAGCATCAGCGCCTCCTCATCATCGACTTCGGCAGCCAGGTAACGCAGCTCATCGCGCGCCGCCTGCGCGAGCTGAAAGTCTATTGCGAGATTCACCCGTTCCAGAACGTCGACGACGCGTTCTTGCGCGAATTCGCCCCCAAGGCCGTCATCTTTTCCGGCGGACCGGCCTCCGTATTCTCCGAGGGCGCACCGATGCCGCCCCTGTCTGTCTTCGAGCTCGGCGTGCCGGTTCTCGGCATCTGTTACGGTCAGCAGGTAATGATGCATTGCCTGGGCGGTATGGTTCAACGCGGCCACGGCACGGCTGAATTCGGCCGCGCCTATGTCGCCCCGAGTGAGGAGCGCCTTTCCCTTCTCGACGGTTGGTTCGAGGGCGTACGCGAGCAGGTCTGGATGTCGCATGGCGACCATGTCAGCCGTCTCGCTCCGGGCTTTGCGGTCTACGGCACCTCACCCAACGCCCCTTTCGCCGTCACGGCCGACGTCGCGCGGCATTTCTATGCGGTACAGTTTCACCCAGAAGTGCACCACACTCCGAACGGCCTGAAGCTGTACGAGAACTTCGTTCGAATCGCGGGCTTCGACGGCGACTGGACGATGGCATCCTTTCGCGAAGACGCGATCGAAAAGATCCGTGAGCAGGTCGGGGACGCCAAGGTTATCTGCGGTCTGTCCGGCGGCGTCGACTCGTCCGTGGCCGCAGTTCTGATCCACGAGGCGATCGGCGATCAGCTTACATGCGTTTTCGTCGACCACGGATTGCTGCGCGCCGGTGAGGCGGAGCAAGTCGTGACAATGTTCCGCGAGCACTACAATCTGCCCCTGATCCATGCGGACGAGGTCGACCTTTTCCTCGATGCGCTTGAGGGGGTCTCCGATCCGGAAGAGAAGCGGAAGACCATCGGCCGCCTCTTCATTGATGTCTTCCAGAAACACGCCGATTCGATCGAAGGCGCAGCCTTTCTCGCGCAGGGAACTTTATACCCCGACGTCATCGAGTCGGTCAGCTTTTCCGGCGGGCCCTCCGTCACGATCAAGTCGCACCATAATGTCGGCGGCCTGCCCGAGAAGATGGGCCTGAAGCTCGTGGAACCCTTGCGCGAACTCTTCAAGGATGAGGTACGTGCGCTTGGTCGTGAACTGGGTCTGCCGGAAACGTTCATCGGCCGTCACCCGTTCCCCGGGCCAGGTCTTGCCATTCGCTGCCCGGGTGCGATTACGCGCGCCAAGCTCGAAATCCTGCGCGCCGCCGATGCGGTGTTCATCGACCAGATCCGTCGCCACGGGCTCTATGATGACATCTGGCAGGCTTTCGTCGCCATTCTGCCTGTGCGCACCGTAGGCGTCATGGGCGACGGGCGGACATATGATTATGCCTGCGCTCTACGTGCCGTGACCTCCGTCGATGGCATGACGGCGGACTACTACCCATTCGACCACGATTTCCTCGGCGAGACCGCAACGCGGATCATCAACGAGGTCCCGGGGATCAACCGCGTGACCTACGACATCACGTCAAAGCCGCCGGGCACGATCGAGTGGGAATGAGGTGAAGCGGCGGCGGCCAGACGCCGCCGAATTTCACCGTCCGCGAAGCAACCCCCCGAGCACTCCGCGGACCAGGGTTCGCCCCGCCTGCGTTCCAAGCGAGCGGGCGAAGGACTTCGCGAACGCCTCCCTAACGGTGTTGCCGCCGCCCGCCGCGCCAGTATCTCGTATGCGCTCTCCCGATCGACGAGCGCCGCGTATTTGCCAGAAATTGGTGAGGCCGCGACAATCTCTTGCCGCTCAACCTCCGCAATCGGCCCCAACGCGGAGGTCGGCGGGCGGATCAACGTGCGTTCGACAATACCCGGGATGCCTTTCTCTTCCAAAAAGGATGTGACGGCCTCGCCAACGCCAACTTCGTGAATTGCGTCCTCGATCTCGAAGCGCGGATTCTCGCGATAATTTCGCGCAGCTTCCTTCAGCGCACGACGATCCTTTGCCGTAAAGGCCCGCAGCGCATGCTGCACACGATTACCGAGCTGACCCAGAATGTCCTCCGGCACATCCTCGGGGTTTTGCGTGACGAAATACACGCCGACACCCTTCGATCGAATCAGCCGCGCCACCTGCTCCACCTTGTCGAGCAAAGCCTTCGGTGCATCGTCGAACAGAAGGTGGGCCTCGTCGAAGAAGAAAACGAGCTTCGGCTTGTCAGGATCGCCAATCTCGGGAAGTTGTTCGAACAGTGCCGAAAGCAGCCATAAAAGGAACGTTGCATAGAGACGCGGCGACGCCATGAGCTTGTCGGCGGCCAGAATATTGACACGTCCGCGACCTTCCGATATCACCGCCAGCAGGTCCTCAAGTTCCAGCGCCGGCTCACCGAACAGCAGGTCGCCTCCCTGCCCTTCCAGCGTCAGCAGCGCGCGCTGTATCGCCCCCACGCTTGACGCCGCGACATTGCCGTAGCGCAACGTCAGTGCCTTACGGTTCTGTCCGACCCAAAGAAGCAGCGCCTGCAAGTCCTTGAGATCAAGGAGCGCAAGCCCCTCCTCATCAGCCGCGCGGAACGCGATGTTGAGGACGCCCTCCTGCACCCCGGTCAATCCCATCAGCCGCGCGAGAAGGAGCGGTCCCATCTCCGAGACGGTAGTACGCATCGGGTGGCCTGCCGTGCCCCAAAGATCCCAGAACGTAACCGGCACGGGGGCAAAATCGAGATCGAGATTGATCGTCCCGGCACGCTTCGCGAACGCGTCGTGAAGCTTGTGATCAGGCGAACCCGCCTTGGCCATGCCCGAAAGGTCGCCTTTCACGTCTGTCAGAAAGACCGGTACGCCGGCATCCGAAAAGCCTTGAGCGAGTATCTGAAGCGTTACAGTCTTACCCGTTCCGGTCGCGCCCGCGATCAGCCCGTGCCGGTTCGCAAAGTCCAGACGCAAGCATTGCGATGCGGCATAGTTTTCTCCGCCTCCTCCCACGAAGATTTTCATCGCGCCGTCATCCATCAGGACTTCCTTATCGCTCGCCCGCCGTTCATCCGACGTTAACCCGTTTACGGCATAACAGACCGTGAACCGCCGCGCACAGGTCCTCCCGCCTGAAGTCGTTGACGGTTCACCTCCCTGTTGACTGGCCGCACGGTGAACTCACCGTGCGGTTTTTTTTACCTTACAGCTCAACGGAACCGGTCCAGTTGCAAATCCTCGTTGACGCACACGCAATCGCTGCCTAGGGTCCGCCCATCAAGTCGGCCAGTCCGACAGGGAGAGAAAAAACAACACGAAAAAGGGCTCGCCGCACGGGCCCTTTTTCTTTCGTTGTTTCCAGAGACGCGACGGTCTGCACCTAATCCGACGTCGCGGAATACCCCCTGCACCTCCGATCGGCACCGTGCTACAGGCCGGGCAAAATTCAGAACAGGAGAGAGACCTTGACCGACGCAAGAACCTGCATCGCCGTCCTGCTCGCCACCGTTGCCCTGCTCACCGGCCCTGTCCAGGCGCAGGATACCGAAGCCGCGGAAGAGGCTGTCGGCGCCGAGTCCGCCGATACGCCAGAGCCCTCAATGCCCGCGCTCCCCGGTGGTGACCTGTCGACCGGACGGGAAATAGGCGAAGCCCTTGGCGGCGGCCCCGAAATCTATGTTCGCGAGGAGCATGGCGATTGGGAGGTGCGTTGCCTTGAGGCGCCGGAAGGACAGGACGATCCTTGCCAGCTTTACCAGCGGCTCACAGACCAGCAGGGCAATCCGACAGCGGACGTCAACTTCTTCGACCTTCCCGACGCAGCAGGCGACATCGTCGCCGGCGCGACCGTTCTGACCCCGCTGCAAACCCTTCTGACGGAGCAGGTGACCCTGAAGGTCGATGGTGGTCAGCCGCGCCGTTATCCATTCAGCTTTTGCGACCAATCGGGGTGCTACGCACGGATGGGTTTCACCCAGGCCGACGTCGACGCGTTCAAGCGCGGCGCAATGGCGACGCTCGTCGTTGTACCGGCACTCGCCCCCGATCAGGAAGCGGTTCTGGAAATGTCACTGTCCGGGTTCACGGCCGGCCTGAACGCAGTCGAGGCCGCCAACGAGTGACTATCCGACCGGAGTAAATGACGCGGCCCGGCCGTTAGGCCGCGTCATTCAGACCGCGCGGAGCGCCAGCACTGCATTCTGCCCGCCAAAGGCGAAGGCATTTGATAGACACGACGTCACCCGCCGCTCGCGGGTTATATTCGTCACCAAATCGATCGGGCAATCTGGGTCGCGCTCCCGCCAGTTGACGGTCGGAGCGATCAGCCCGTCCCGCAGCGCCATGATGCAGGCCAGCAATTCGATCGAACCGGTCGCACCGATGCAGTGGCCGTGCATCGACTTCGTCGACGACACGGGCAAGTCGTCGGCATGTGACCCGAACACTTTCCGAATCGCGGCGCTTTCGGTCCGATCATTGGCCGTCGTTGCGGTACCGTGGGCGTTGATATAGCCAATCTCACCCAACCCGGCCCCCGCATTGCGCAAAGCGCCGGCCATCGCTCGCTCGGCTCCGTCCTGAGCGGGCACCACGATATCGGCCGCATCCGATGTCATCGCGCTGCCCGCAACTTCGGCCAGGATGTCTGCGCCGCGCGCCCGCGCACGGTCGAGGGTTTCGAGAACGAAGATACCCGCCCCCTCTCCCTGTACCATTCCGGATCGGGTGGCGCAGAAGGGGCGGCACGTGTCGGACGACATGACGCGCAATCCCTCCCACGCTTTCACGCCGCCAAAGCACAACATCGCATCCGATCCGCCGGTCAGCATCACATCCGCTAGTCCCGCACGGATAATCTGCACCGCTTGTGCAATGGCGTGATTACTGCTGGCGCAGGCGGTCGAAACGGTGAAGGACGGACCGCGCAGCCCCCACTTCATGCTCAGATGCGATGCCGCGGCACTGTTCATCAATTTGGGCACGGTGAACGGATGCACCCGATTCTTTTTCGCCTCGAACACTGCACGATAGTTCTCGTCCTGCGTCTTTAAGCCCCCGCCCGATGTGCCGAGTACGACTCCGGCGCGCTCCGCCTCCGCATCACTCAGCGCTGGGTCCGACTGCGCCATGGCCTCGGCCGCGGCGATCATCGCGAATTGGGTGTAGCGGTCGTAAAGTGCGAGTTGTTGGCGGCCGAACTTCGATGCCGGATCATAATCGCGGACCTGCGCCCCGATCCGGATCGACAGCCGGTCCAGATCCGGAAGATCCAGCGGCCCGATCGCGCACCGCCCCTCGCGCATTGAATCCATGGTCGCCGGCACGTTCGCGCCGAGGGCATTAATCGTGCCGGCCCCTGTGATGACGACGCGGCGCATCGTCGTCACGAGTGCTGCGAGGCGACCAAACGCTCTACCGCCGCCACGATGGAGCCGACGCGCGACAGATCGAGATCGGAGGCCTGAGGCTCGTTGGCGTTGAAGGGGATCTCGATATCGAATGCTTCCTCCAGCGCGAAGATCGCCTCGACGACGCCCATCGAGTCGATCCCCAGATCGGCGGGGACTTGGTCGTCGGAAATGTCCGCAACGTCGACCATGGCCTGTTCAGCCAGTATCTCGTGCACACGGGCGCGGATATCAGACATTGCCGTCACCCCCGCCAGCTTTGATCTTGGCACGAAGCTCCGCAAGCTGCTCCAAGGCGCGCGGCAGACGGCGCAACGCCCGATACATTGCCATGTTGGTCTCCATCTTCACGGCCGGCGACCCCATGATGACCTCTCCGTCCCGGACGCGGGTAAAGATATCGGTTCCGCCGCCCGCGACCACGTCGTTGCCGATCGTGATGTTGTCGTTCACCCCGACTTTACCGCCCAGCACCACGCGGTCTCCAATCGTGGACCCGCCGGCAATACCGACCTGCCCACAAAGCAGGCAATCTTCACCGATGCGGTTGTTGTGTCCGACCATTACGAGGTTGTCGATTTTCGTGCCCCGTCCGATCGAGGTATCCGAAACCGTTCCACGATCGATCGTCGAATTCGCTCCGACCTCCACGTCGTCGCCGATCCTGACCGAGCCGAGCGAATGGATCCGGGTCCAACTCTGCGTCGTGACCTCGCCCTGATCGCCGAGGCTCCGGCGCGCCTTCTCGACGCCGCTTTCCTGCGGTGTGACGAAACTGAACCCGTCGCCGCCGATCACCGCTCCGGGTTGCGCGATGAAGCGGTCGCCGATGACGACGCGCGCTCCGATCCGCACGCCTTGCATCAGAAGGGCATCGTCACCGATCTGCGCATCTTCGGCCACGGTCGCTTGCGCCGCGATCCGCGCTCGCGCACCGATCCGCACGTGTCGTCCGATGATGACATACGGACCGACTGAAACATCCTTACCAAGCTGCGCGCCGGCCTCGACGATTGCGGTTGGATGCACGCCGGGCGCCATCTCCGGTCCCGGGTCTAATGCGCTCGTGATCGCCGCCATGGCAAGACGCGCACGCGGGACGAGAACGGCACCTTTCAGTCCGAAATCGCGCCAATCGGCCCCTTCCCACAGGATCGCACCGCGCGCCCGACCGGAGCGCAAAGCATTCGCGTAAGATGGTGACATGGCGAGCGCGAGGTCTTCGGCCCCGGCCGCGCCCGGCTCCGCCGCGCGAACGAAGCGCAACGTTCCATCACCCTCGAAGGGGCGCCCGAGTGTTTCGGCGATCTCTGCCAGAGTGAACAAAGCTTTGCCTCCGAAGGCGACCTGCCTTGTGGCGCGATCTAACTCCGCGGGGCGGTCAATGCCACCCCGGCCGCGCGCAAAGCCTGCATCACCGCTTGATCACGCCCGTAAGGGTCGGGCCGGTAGTTCGCTTGGCCACCCGGCTCGACCCAGACGGACCAGTAGACGAGGTGCACCCCGATCGACCGCTTCAGATCGACACGCCGCTCATCACCCGTCCGCAGGATGGCGTCGAACCCCGCCTCCGGAGTGTCCGTCTGCGGCGCGAGCAGGTGGTAAGCCATCTCCAGCGGCCGAGCGACGCGAACACAGCCATGACTAAACGTACGCCGCTGGTTGGCGAACAAATTCCGCGCCGGTGTATCGTGGAGATAGATGTTCCACCTGTTCGGAAACATGAATTTCACCCGCCCAAGCGCATTGCGCGGTCCCGGCGGTTGACGAAGCGAGAACGGGAAGTTGTCGGCGTTATAGCGGCTGAAATCGATGCGGTGCGGGTCAACGCGCCCGTTGCGCGAATAGACGTCGAGGTGCCGTGCGCCGCCGCGACGCAACTCGGGCAGATATTCCTCCACGGCGATTGAACGAGGAACGTACCAGGTCGGGTTGATGACCATGTGGGTCATCGTCTCGCTGAATTCGGGCGTACGTCGGTCGGGCTCCTCGGACCCGACGATGACGTCGGTGTCGAAGGTCAACTTTTTGTCGTCGTAGATATAGGCCCGCTGCTCGGCAAGGTTGACGAGGATGTGCCGCGGCTCAAGCGGCTTGTTCATCCACCGCTGCCGTTCAAGCCCGACGACAACCTGCTCCAGCCGGGTTTCGAGCGGGACATTCAGCGTCTCGATGGTCGAAGGTCCGGCCACGCCGTCGATCTTGAGTCCGTGATCGGACTGAAACGCGCGCACCGCATCGGCAAGCGCGGCATCGTAGGTCGCGACGGCGGTGCGCTCCAGGTAGCCCATTCGGATCAAACGGTCGCGCAGAGCGACTACGGCAGCGCCGGTGCTGCCCGGTTCGATCGCCCGGAAGGAGATGTTCGGCCCCCATCCGCCCTCTGCGCGGGACACCTCCAGGCGGCGTTTTTCGCGCAGCAGGCGGTCGTACTGCACAGCATGCGGACGGAGAGCCTCGAGCACCGCCCGAGGATTTCCATCGGCAAAAGCGGTGAGTATGGCCGAAACGTCAGGGGGTGAGACCTCGAGAGCGATATCGGAGACGATTTCGCCGGGGGTAAGGATGCCGGAGCTCAAGTCGCGCGCATAGGCGGTTAGGAGGCGCGTCATTCTTACTTCAAGCGCGCCGCGTGCAGAGGCAGTCTCGGCGGCGGCAATTGCGGCGCGAATCGCTGCCGGATCATAGCGCTCCGCCGGCAGGCCGTGATCGCCCGCTTGCGCGAGCGCCGCGAAGAACGCTTCCCGCCGTTCCGCTGACCTTTCGCCGATCCAGATCGGAGCAAAATCGCGATTCTTGTAAAAGGTGGACAGTGTCGCGTCATCATGAACCGCTTCGGCCACGGATTGTTGCAGCGGCGACACAAGCGGCGCCGCACCCGCCGGGATGGTTACCGGAGCAAGTGCCAGAACGGCAGCAGCGATCAAGCGGCGGAAAGCAGACATTCTTTGTCCTGACTGTAGTTTACGGCTTCCAGAGTACCCCCGCAGCGAAAAAGCCGCCATTCACCTTTTACAAAGATTCTCCCTTTAGGCAGGACCGCAACATCCCGGCGAAAGGTTTCCGGACCGGTATCATTGGCGGATTTCTGCTTATTCCGTCCCCGTTTCGGAACCTGGCTGCCGGATCGCTGCAATCATGCCAAGGGTGGGACGTCACATGGGGATGAGACACCTGAGGCCGCGTCAGACGGTCCGAGATAACGAATGGGGCATATCGTGACTCAACAGACTTCCACAAAATCGGTGGGCGTGCTTTCTCGTCGTGGGCTTCTTGGCGTTTTCGCCGCGACCGCCGTGACCGCCGCGCCGACTTATAGCAACGCAGCGGGATTCCTGCGCGGCGGCGGCGATGTCCGCCGCATCAAGATGCACAACGCCCGTACGGGCGAGAACATGGACACGATCTATTGGATCGACGGTTCTTATGTCCGGGAGGCACTGCAGGAGATCAACTTCTTTTTCCGGGACTGGCGGCGCAACGAGGTCAAAGCGATCGACAACCGCACGCTCGACATCGTTGCGGCCACGCACCGTTTGGTGGATGTGCGCGAACCATTCCTTCTGCTCTCGGGCTACCGCTCTCCTGCGACGAACGCGATGCTTCGCCGTCGCTCCAGCGGCGTCGCCCGAAGCTCCCTTCACCTGAAGGGACAGGCGGCGGATCTTCGTCTGAATTCCCGGTCGGTAAGCCAAGTGGCGCGCGCAGCCGCCTCCTGCAACGCAGGCGGAGTAGGCCGCTATTCAGGGTCGAACTTCACCCACGTCGATTGCGGCAACATTCGCAGCTGGGGCAGCTGACGCAGCAGGGGTACTGCTTCCCGTTTGCGGGGGCATCGCAGGTCGATCTGATTGAGTTGCAAGTCAAGTATCCTGCCGGCCTAAAAACCGGCAGGTCCTTCATTCGGCGTCAAGTTGCACTTCTCCTTCACCGCCGAATTTAATTTCCCAATTATCCACGAAAAGAAGCAGGTCGCTCCGCACGATGACGCGGCCGCTTTGCGGACGACGCGGACGTTTGCACCGATGCCGGCCCCGGACACCCAGCGGCCATTGATGCGTCCTTGTGCCCGCCACCGCTGCCGCAACGCAGGACGCGCAATGCTTTCTGTCGCGAGTTGCGCGGCAGGTGTTGCGCCCGTCGGGTCGGGCATCTTGCCGGAGAGGTGGAGAGATCCACCGAGGAAGCCTACAAGGAGGCATGCTCGCAGATGAAGCCCGCCGCATCCGAAAAATTGCCGCGAAGGACACCTCTTTTCATAAAGTCGCTGCGGCTGACCTCGATGCCGCTGAGGCGCGTCTTGCCCAAGCAGCCACGGTGACCGGTTTCCGGCTGGAAGCGATGCGAACGCTGGCGCTCGGCCGGAATGGCCACAGCCGTGCCATCGTGAATGCTGCTGCTCAGGTGGCTCCTATACGCCTGGTATGGCTGGCAGATGGACCCTGCCTCGTCGAGGGATCGCAAGCGGGGGCGCGGCTACTTGCGGTGAACGGCATATCCGTTGCGGAAATTCTCGCCAAGCTGCGCCCCTACCTTGCCGGCACGGATCAGAGGGCGCGGGCGCTGGTTGGGTTCATGCTGGCCTGGCCGCCGGCTGTCGCTCTGGCAACGGAGGTGCCGTCTGCCCCGGCCTACCGCTTTGCGACCGTTGGCGGGGATCAGATCGAGCTCACCGCCACCGATACGGTCCCAGCGGAATCGCTCTACCCCGTGGGGGAGCGCGGAGTGGCAGGCCGCCTGGTCGCACTTCAAGGGATCGCCTATGGCGACGAGGCAGTGCGCGGGATCTTCCTCCGTCAGCTTGCAAGGCAAGTCTCCTATGTCCGGATCGGCGATTTCCGCGCCACTCCGCCCACGGCGACCGCGGCACAACTCTCGGCCATCGCAACGGAAATCCAGGGGGCCCGCCGTCTCGTGGTCGATCTGCGCGGCAACCCGGGCGGCAACTTCTTCGGCGCTGCCGCCTTCGCCCGGGACCTGCCGGAGGTCGCTCCCGGGGCGGCGCTCGCGGTGTTGGTCGACAAGTTCACCTTCTCGGCGGCGCTCGTCGCCGCGGCGCTGTTGAAGTTCCACGCGGGCGGTCGTCTCGTCGGCGAGGAGATGGGGGACACTGCTGCCTTTCATGCCGAGGGCGGAACCGCGCTATTGCCGCAGTCCGGCCTCTTGATCCGCTATTCGGATGGCTGGCACGATTGGGCCGAAGGCAAGGCCGATCCCGTTCTGACGCCACCGGAGATTGCGCGCGAGATGGTGCCGGCCGGATCGCTGACGCCCGACATTGTCGCCGCGCCGACTGGCGCCGATCTCGCCGCCGGCCACGACACGGCACTTGCCGCTGCGCTCGCGATGGTCCGAGATTAGCACGGGCTGGGACACCTCCATGTCCGGCCGTTGCGGCCGCGCACCGGTCATTTGTGCGGGCCGCAGCGAATAATTCCTTCCTGTCCCGCGGTGACCGCCATGGAGGAACGGCAACTGCGGGCTCGAACCAGAGGTTTTGCCTGCTAAGGTTCATGGCCACCGAAGCCCCTATGAGGATGTGCGCCTCATCTGTCGGCCCACTGCCGCACAGAGCAATCCTCGCATCTGCTCCACCACCGGGATCGGCTTCCATACGGTCGTGGCCTCGGTCGACGGAAGGCCAGATGAAGACTTCCGCTTTCGAACTTTGCTCTCCGTGGTCCTGTGGTTCCACCGCCAGATCATCTCGTCCAGGTATCGCTGTAGGTGCTTCCGTCCGAGACGGTGATACACACCGATCAGAGCGCGCTGGACGACCGCGTTCACGGCCTCGACGGTGTTGATGTGCGCCCCGGTCTTCGTGTTCGCATACTGGCGCTTATTGTGCTGGATTGTATGGTGGCTGGCAAAAGATGCCCCGATCTTTACGTAATTTGGGTTCTTGTCGGTGATGAGCGCCGACGTCGGGTCGATCCAGCCCTCGATGATGGGCTTCATCGTGCGCCGTTGAGCATTCGGGATGAGCACCGCTCGAGCCTGACCGTTTCGCGCCGCAGCAACGAGCGCGATCGATTTGCCCGTTCCTCGCCCCCGCTTGTTCTTGACGCCATGGCGGAACTTCGGCTTGCCGCCGACGAAGGCCTCGTCGACCTCGACCACTCCCGACAGTCGACCAGCAGTGCCCTGCCGATCATCCATCATCTCGCGGATCGCATGGCGAAGCTTCCACGCGGTCTTCTGGTTCACGCCCAAAATGCGCGACGTCACGACCGAAGAGATGCCCTTGGAGGAGGTCAGCACGAGGAACATTGCGACGATCCAGGTCCGGAGGTCCAGTTTCGTCGCATGGAGCGGCGTCCTGGTGGTGACGGTGAACTGGCTGCGGCATTCCTCTCGATGCACTGATACAGGCCGGGCCGCACGGATGCACCGCGCAGCGGGCGCGAACTCAAGCTGCCGCAATGTGGACAGAACCGATCATCGCCCCAGATGGCGTTCTCGAGGAAGAGCCGCGCGTGACGTTCGGTCGGCCTCTTCTTCCAGACATCGCGGACGGACTTCAGTTCGGTGATCATGGAGTGGCCTCGCTTCGGGGGAACCCAGAAGATTGGCTGATTTCTCCTAACCGGAAGCGACTACGTTATGGCGCAGCTGGGACCTTCGCGAGGCAAGCAGGCTAAGCAGCTTTGAAAGTTCTGCTTTTTCTCGTGAATAATAGGGTTTAGTTTCGCAAACACACACTTCTTGCAGCGTAGCCGACTGGCGTCGTGCCCCTTTTTGCACAAGGGGACGGACGGAAGGGATCCACGTAGTTGATCCTGGCGGTTGGTTCGGGCGCACGTCAAGGGCCTCGCGGGCCCGCTACCGGCGACGAGCTGGCCTTCCACGACGCTGCTCTTTGCGAACAGGGCTTGCTTTTGGTCTGGTTGCATTCCGGCGCGGCCTCGCACGCGCAGAGAACGGACAAGCGAGGACCGTCTGGGGCCTTCCCGGCGTACCACGACTTGGATCTGTCTAATGCTGAAGAAAGGATGTCCTGGAGATGCGCCGTGGTGCGTTTCAGCCCTGAACGGGCGGAGCCCTGGGCCTCCATGGTCTTCCGCTCAGCCAGACGGTCGGATCGGTCGAAAGCCGATAGAGCAACCTGCGGTCTGGAAATTCTGCTGAGAGCGGGTCATGCATCCTGGCATTCCCATTTGATGTAGGCCTTGGTCTCGGAGGCCCATTTCTCGTCGATCTCTACGAGGACGGCGCTGACCAGTCGCAGCAGAGCGTCGTCGCTGGGAAAGACCCTGACCTTTACGGTGCGCCGCTTGAGCTCCTGCTGGACGGATCGCTCCATCGGGTTTGAAGTGCGCAGCCGGCGGCGATGGTGCTCGGGCAGCGTGAAGACCGCGAGCCCCTCGGGCGCGTTTTCCTCCAGCCATGCGGCCAGCTTCGGCGCAGAGGTGCGATAGCTGGCGACGATCTCTGCCAAGGCCGTTTCTGCCTTGGCGAGCGTGCTGGCATTCCACACGGTGCGCAGCTCGGCTCCGATGCGCTTGCGGATCTCGACGTTCGGAGCGTGATGAATGGCGTTGCGCGCGAGATGGAACTGGCAGCGCTGCCATGTGGCGCCGCCAAGAACAGCCCGCCGGGCAGCACGCAGCCCTGAGTGGTCATCCGAAACGATGAACTCGACGCCGCGCAGGCCGCGGGCGACCAGGCTCTCCAAGAAGCCCCGCCAGTGGACCTCGGCCTCGGACAGGGCCACGGAAACGCCCAGAACACGCCGCCGCTCGTCCGGGCCGATGCCGATTGCCGAGAGCACGGCAGCATCGCGCACCACCCCGCCGTGGCGCATCTTCTCGTACCGGGCATCGAGGATGAGGTATTTTACCTGGCCCAGAGGGCGGTTGCGCCATGCCTCCAGTTCGTCGTCGAGCAGCTTGGCAGCCCGGCTGACC
>NZ_CYPR01000029.1 GCF_001408515.1 Jannaschia seosinensis
AGACCAACGGAATGGTCGAGCGCTTCAACGGCCGGATCGAAGAGGTCCTGCAGAGCCACCATTTCCGATCAGGCGAGGACCTGGAGATCACGCTCCACCGATACGTCTGGCTCTACAACCAGCAGCTCCCGCAAGCAGCGTTGGCCAGCAAGGCGCCCTTGCAGGCCATGAAGGACTGGCACAAAATCAAGCCAGAGCTGTTCAAGAAACAGCCATACTACCTTCCGGGATGTTGGGAAGTTGCCATCCCGGGTGATTGCAAAGCCGTTTCTCGAACAGTTCCGGCTTGTGGCGACGGAAGTCCTTGCGCGCTTCGATGGGCTTTCGGCCTTTCAGGAAAGATTGCGGAAGCTGTCCGTTGCAGAGCCGGACGTAGCGCAGGATCGTCTGTTCGAGACCCTCGCCACTGCGGAAGTGGTGGCTTTGCAGAACGTCCTCAAGCCACCGAGACTTGGTCTTCGATGGACTGGGACATGGATCCCGAAGTCGACGCCATTATCGAGGCGTCCCGCCAGGAGACGGACAACGCGGCTCGCAACGCTATCTACAAAGACATTTAAACCGCATAATTCATGAAGCTGCGGACTTGTGCTCCGTGGGATGGTTTCCCCGGTCTCGGTTTTCTTGCGCGCACCCGGTGTTTGCGTCCGGTTGGCATGCCGGCCGGTGACTTGGGTCTTGGGCGATACGGGTTGATGTTTCTGGGTTTGTCGGGGCGCATGCGTCAGGCTGTTTTCGGTGGGGCGAGGGCGTCGAAGAGAAGGAGGAGAAGTCCCTTTCGGGGACACGATGCCGGCAGGGTCACGATGATCCGGGTCTTCTTTTCGACGATGGTGGCGGCCAGTTTGACGAGATGCAGTCGCAGCGTGTCGAACTGGGCGCGGCGCCACGGTGAGCGCTTCGGGCAAGCCGCGCGGAGCTTCCACCAAATCCAGTAGGCGCAGCCGTGCAGCATCAGACGCATCTGGTTGGCGTTGGCTTTCGAGCACGACGTCCGGTCTGCTGCGATCCCCCTCTGTCAGGGAAGTTGTCGCCTGCTCTGATGCAGAAAGTGTATTCTGAGGCGGGCGGGACAGGGCGACGAAATAGCTTACTCACCTGAACGGAAGGCTGCGGTGATCGGGAAGATGCTGCCGCCGAACAACATGCCCTTGGGCCGGCTGGCCAAGGAGGAAGGGATCAGCGTGGCGACGCTTGCGAAGTGGCGGG
>NZ_CYPR01000030.1 GCF_001408515.1 Jannaschia seosinensis
AGATGCGCATGCTCGGCGAGGAAGGCGGATACCTCCGCCTGAACCGCCGTTCGCAGAAGCTCCTTGGCCCCAGCTTGGATTACCTCGGTCAACGGATCCGCAGAAAATTCCGATGGCAGTTCGAACGGGACAACGGTAGATTTGGCCATGGTGGCATATCCTTTCTCTTTTGAGACTGACGGCGCGTGAACACCGCCATGATATGCCGCCTACTTCAGGCCATCACCAACTTTCGGGCATAACTCACGATAGACACTTGGACCTTTTTGGGTCCACCGAAAAAGACGTCTTGGACCCGGCGTTTCGGTGAGGCGGTTTAATCCGCCACAAAAGGTGTGATTCAACGAGAGCGGCGCCGCGCGCCGTCGAAAGTCGGTTGCGTCCAGCCGTCCAGCCGGCATGTGTTGGGTGGGATGAGACCACGCCAGGGCAGTCGACAGCGCTGCGCTCACCGAAACCGCCGGCTTACTGCTCCCGAAGGTAATAACTCTTGATCTCGTGACGGCGCATTTCCGTCGTTACATCTTCGTAGATTAGGATCCTGCCGGCCGCCAGACAATGTTCGTCGCGCCGGCCCTGCTTCAGGTCAGGCCGAAAGCTGAAGTCCCTCCATCCGGTTCTTATGGGTGCCCGATAGATGAGACATGGTAGAAACGGGGAGTTCGATCATCATCAGGCTCGTCGACGCACGCGCTCCCGGGTACGTGAAAGGGCCGATGACAAGATCAAAGCCGTAGCGCTCGTAAAAGGGAGCGTGCCTGTGCCGCGCGATTATTGATCCCCAAGTGGCATTAACACTGACGGAGCACGCTGCTGTCAGGCTCAGCGTATACAGGATTACACTTCTGCGTAATGCACTGCTGCAATTTACTGCCAGTCGCGAACCGTCGAGTATTGACTCTCCCTTGTCGACAATCGAGTCACAATGATTTTTGAACATGGAATAGGTAAGGCAGGCTTTTTGCGTACGACTTATCACGCTCAGGCGAATCGTGGAGACAAGCCTCCCATGCAGAGTGATCCCATATATCAAAGAAGTCTTCTCGTCATCCTGCCAATCCGAAAGACTGCTCTCATCATTCCCGTAGATGAGTCCCTGACTGTAGTAGGCATCGTACCGAAGCTTGAAGATGGCCTCCCTCTGCGCGGGCGTGCGGGCCAGAAAATGATCGAATCCGCGAGACTCACCTAATCTCTTGGATACGAGAAAGTTGAGCTTCGTGTCGCTGTATCCCACGTCTGTTCTCTCCTTCCGGTCGCTGCCTTGCTGACCAAAATTGCCTTGCACTGAAGCCATTAATGTCGGGTGAACGATAACTCAGTTGAAAACGGACCGGTAAATCGCCACGCGCCGTGGACTTCTGACAACTCGGAGCCGAGGGAACCCGGCCACCTCAAAATCGTTAAACCTGCGTGTCAGGGGACACAATCGAGGCTCGCGATGATCACTACGCGGCGGCAGTTACTTGCTTAAAACATTTGTCCGCGCGGCCGTTCTTTGCCCAGACCCGCACCTTTGGCGGGGCGTTGGCGGCATTATGCCGATACTAAGTCGCTGGATCGACGGGTGGAGGCGGCACAACCTCTTGGAGAGGCTGTCTCTCCACTTGCCCGCCGATGCAACGAATACCGGCCGGCTGCTGATTCCAACATGATCGCAGGAGGCGATAGTGGCGCAGAAACTCGCAGGCCCATCTCCAGTAGAAAGGCTGAAGAGATCGGACCGGAGTGGGCGTCGGGGGACTGACCGGATGGCGTCGCAGCGTCGGCCAAAGCTTTCCTGTGAAGAGAATGCTCAAGGAACTTTCCTTAACGGCCACGGTTACACCGTAAGGAGGTTTTTATGGCTGGTAACCTTCTGCAGCGGGCATGTCGCCTCAACACAAACGGAAATTTGGGAGAAACGAGATGAACTTCAAGATTTTAACAGTGGGAGCTTCGGCGGCTTTTCTCGTAGGTGCGGGGCACGTGTCTGCGGCCGTGATCACTATCGATAGCTTCGACACCCCTCAGGCGGTGGCAGACGAGCCGTTTGGGGTCGCTCAGCCTCAAGGATCCGAGGTGAAGGCGCCCGACGCGATCGGCGGCTGGCGCGATCTTTATGTCGAGACGGACGACGAGGGGAACCTAAGTGCCACCACGCTTGAGGTGAGGGATAGCAACCTCAGCTTCAGCAACGAAGATAACGTCACCGGCCGTGGCTGGGTCACCTATGACGGGTATGACGACGATCCATTCGGGGTGAATAAAACCGGCCTCGGCGGCATCGACCTCTTCACAGGCCCGCTCGGCACCCCGGGCTTCCTGTTCGAAGTCGTCCGTCTGGACTTGCCGTTCGTCGTGACTGTCAGGGCGTGGGACATGTTCGGTGAGACGACGGAGTTCTCTTCCACAGTGAGCTCGACCGGTACGCCGTTCTTGCCCTTCGCGGCGTTCTCAAATGAAGCCTTTGACTTTAACGAGGTTGGCGCGCTGCAGTTCTTTGCGGATTCGGGTGATACGACGATCAACGTCGACGCAGCGATAGGCTCGATCTCCGTGGATACCGGTGTGGTCCCGCTGCCAGCCCCGGCGCTCCTGCTACTGGGCGGACTCGGCGGGTTTGGCGGTCTTGCGGCGTTCGGCAAGCGCCGCCGCAAGCGCACCTGAGGGCGACGGCCCGACACACCTCGTCCTGAGGCCCGGAATACAAGGAGGGATCAGAAGTTCGCCTTCTGGTTCCTCTTTTCGCGACCTTGGGGATAACGGCGCAAGAGGCGGCCTTGGTTGAAGGCCGCTGATCTGCCCCCTGCTGGTCCCTCGTTCATAACGAGAGTCCGCGGCTCTTGCGCTGGGCCCCGACCTTGGACTGCCGGACGCTGGATTTTCCCGGCTCTTTCACGATGACGGGCCGATGACGCCATCGGGATAATGCATGGCAATCGGGACGTTGTATCCGATCGCCCCGTGGGGCCTTACCTCGTTGTGGTCTCGACGCCAACCCTCAAGCTTTTCGCCAGCATCGGCAAGGCTCATGAACCAGTGGGCATTTAGGCATTCCGCCCGGAGCTTGGGGTTGAATGCCTCGATGAACCCGTTGTCGGTCGGCCTCCCGGGCCGGGAGAAGTCCCGCGTGACACTGTTGGCATTGGCCCAAAGATCGAGATCCCAAAAGACGAATTCGCTGCCATTATCGACCCGGATCGTCTTGGGATAGCTGGCCTTGGCACAGACCTTTTCCAAGGTCTGCACGACGTCGCCGCCGCGGTAGGCGAACCGGGAATTTGCCGCCGAACAGAGACGCGAGTGCGTGTCCAACAGTCCGGATGCGTAGCTTCTTGCCCATGGAAAGCTGTTCGTGGACGAAGTCCATGGCCCAGACCTCGTTCGGACCGAGAACTTCCTGACGGTCCTCCCGCAGCTTCGCCTTCACCCGCCGCTTCGGGTGCTTGTTCCGGAGCTGCAGGTCCCACTCTTTGTAAATACTGCGGGTTTTATTCATGTTGATCTCCCGGCCTTCCCGGCGCAGCAGCACATGCACGCGGCGGTAGCCGTGGCGCACGGTCCGCCATGGTACTCGAATCGATGGCGCGACATGGCTCACCTCCGCAATCTCCCTGATCCGTCGTTCGACGGCCGCCTGGTCCCTCTCGGGCCATTGCCTCGCAATGGCCTGCCGGGCAACGGGTGCGCCGGGACTTGTAGTGGAACGTGGAGGTATCGAACCGCAGGGCCCCACAAGCCGCGCGGATCGACACGCCCCCGATCGATGCACATCCCGCGAACCAGCTCGCGCATCCGGCCAGGGTGAGCCTTGGCGAACGAGCTTTCGGCGGATTACATCCTGAAGCATCTCCCGGTCCAAAGTCAGATCGGCAACAATCTTCTTCAATCGCCAGTTCTCGTCCTCGAGTGCCTTCAGGCGGCGCATCTCATCGGGCAGCAAGCCGCCATACCGCTTCTTCCAGTTGAACTACGTCGCCTGACTGATCCCGGCCTTCCGGCAGATCTCGGCGACCGGCGTGCCTTCCTCGCCCTATTACAAGATGAAGGCCTTCTGAGCCTGCGTGAACTTCAATGTCTTCAGGCGATCCCGCTCCTCTCCCAGCCAAGGAAATTTAGCGGAAAACTCCAGCTTCAAACGATCCAGTTGTCAGGGGGTAGAGCACCGGCGCTCTGACCGCAGTGCTGGAGTTCCCGACTGCGCGGGCGCCCTCTTTGGCGCGGCGCCAGACCTCCTCGCCCAGGATCGTGTGGATACTCGTGCCCGGCCCTGGTCATCCGAATCGGCATCATCGCGAAGCGGCCCCGGAGGGTTGCGGCGTCTATGGCCTTAGAGCGCCTAACAGAATCTCTTGATCTGGTTCATACCTATGATGGCGGTTGCGAGCTTGGTGAGGGCCATGTGGATGTCGGCGCGGCGGTCGTAGGGGGTTGCGAGGGTGAGGCTCGCCGAACGAACTGAGCGAACCACGCGAAGGTGCGCTCGACGACCCATTGATGGCGGCCGAGCTTGGTGGAGGTCTCGAGCCCGCGACGCGCGATGCGGGGGATGATGGAGCGGGCCCGGCATTCCTTCCGGCACCGGCGGTGATCGTAGGCCTTGTCCGTTACCCGGCAGGGTATCGCGCAGCGATGTCCCGAGAGGGGGTGTGTGTCACATCCCGGAAGGTAGTATGGCTGTTTCTTGAACAGCTCTGGCTTGATTTTGTGCCAGTCCTTCATGGCCTGCAAGGGCGCCTTGCTGGCCAACGCTGATTGCGGGAGCTGCTGGTTGTAGAGCCAGACGTATCGGTGGAGCGTGGTCTCCAGGTCCTCGCCTGATCGGAAATGGTGGCTCTGCAGGACCTCTTCGATCCGGCCGTTGAAGCGCTCGACCATTCCGTTGGTCTGCGGC
>NZ_CYPR01000031.1 GCF_001408515.1 Jannaschia seosinensis
GATCTCGCGCAGCAGGGTTAGGCCGGCGTCGGAGCTCATGTCGGCGCCGTCAAACCCGAGCAGGACCGGCTTGCCATTGAGGGGTGACAGGCGGGGCGTGGAGCACGTAGACTGGGTCATGGCGGAGGTCGTCCTGCTGAAATCTGAATCTTTGGCGTCGATAACCAAAAAATACAGAGTTTCAGACGGTTACGCCACCTCCGCCGCCTTCTCGTGAATTATCCGGGTTAACGGGATATTCACGCCTCTTGCGCTTTTGTGGCCGCGGACAGCTATGAGGATTCCGCTATGCACGGCCTGATCTGCAAGTCCCTCGAAGGGTTCGTGAGGGATCGCCATGGCGAAGCCGCTTGGCGCGCCGTGTTGCGACGTGCGGATGTTGGTCTGGACCGGTTCGAAATGCTGCGTATCTACGACGACGATATCATCTTCAAAGTCGTCTTCGCCGCCGCGCACGAGGTGAACGATCGTCCATGTCATATTCTTGAGGATGTTGGGCATTGGCTCTGCACCCATACGCCGATGGAGCCATTCCGTCGCCTGATCCGCTTTTCCGGAGCAACTTTCATCGATTTGGTCTACTCGCTGGACGAAACCCGTGATCGCGCGGCAATGGCTCTTCCCGACATCGATCTTCCCGAAATCGACGTCTTTGAGCCGGAGCCCGGAGGATTCGACGTCACCGCCAGATGGAGTCGGCCGGGTGCCGCTTGGGTCCTGCGGGGCATCCTTCGCGCCATGGCAGATGATTACGGCACACTCGCTGTCGTTGGCGAGGTCTCCCAGCAGCGAGAGGGCAGCGTCTGGGTCGAGCATCTGTCGCTGGAAGTTTACGAGCAGGCTTTTCAGGAACCACGCGAATTCGCTCTTGGAGGGGTGACATGACCAAGATCACCCTCGATATGGGCACGGTCGCCAACGTGTTGCCTTTCGCGCTTGTCTTCGCTCCCGATGGCCGGGTGGAGCATGTCGGACCAACTTTGGCAAAGATCGCGCCGCGTGCGATGGGGCGCCCGATGGCGCAGACGCTGCGTTTCACGCATCCGCGGATAGGTGCGACGCCTGAAACGGTTCTTGCACGGGTGGGACGCCGTCTGCGGCTGGAAATCGACGGCGGGCAGGGGGTGGGGCCCACAGCAATGCGTTGTCTCTCCGTCCCATTGGCGGACGGTTGGGGGCTGCTTAATCTCTCTTTCAGCGGAGATCCGACACAGGCGATGCGGCGTCATCAACTGACGGCGCAGGATTTCTCACAAGTCGACCCCACTGTCGACCTCATGTTCCTAGTGGAGGCGCACCGCATCGTTCTTAGTCAGTTCGAGCGATTGGGAGAACGGCTCAAAGAAGCTCTTGTTGCGGCCGAGGAAGAAGCGATCACTGATACGTTGACCGGCTTGCGGAACCGTCGGGCGCTGGACTTTCATCTGGGACGTCTCGTGCGACGGCGTGTCCCGAGGTTCGGCCTCATGCATCTCGATCTGGATCGTTTTAAGGAGGTGAACGACACGCTGGGACATGGCGCAGGTGACTTGGTGCTTAAAGCCGTAGCCCGTATTCTGAGTGAGCACGTGCGCAGCGGCGACCTTGTGGCACGTGTCGGAGGAGATGAGTTCCTGCTTGTCTTCGACGAATGCGGCGACATTGAACGGCTCAAGCAAATCGCGGCTCGCATTATCGAAAGGTTGGAGCAACCGATTGCCTGGGAAGGGAAGCCCTGCAGGATTTCTGGTAGTGTCGGGATCACCATGTCAGAATTCTACGACCATCCAAATTTGGAGAAGATGATCGCGGATGCGGACGATGCGCTCTATTTGTCCAAAAGAGCAGGGCGAGGGCGCTGCACCGTTGCGTTGCCCAACCGGACGCTAGCCGGTGCGCCCTGATTGCGGCGAGATTTTTGTACGTACGCTAGACGGTCTGAACTGCACCGAGTTTGCCGGAGGCTGAGTTTTGTTAGTTACGCAGCCTCGGCTTTGGTATCCAGAGCTGCGTAAAAGTTGGCTTCGGCTTCAGCGGGCGGGATATTCCCGATGGGCTCGAGCAGACGGCGGTTGTTAAACCAGTCCACCCATTCGAGGGTCGCGTATTCCACGGCTTCAAAGCTGCGCCACGGACCGCGCCGGTGAATGACCTTGGCCTTGAACAGGCCGTTGATCGTCTCGGCCAGTGCGTTGTCGTAGCTGTCGCCCACACTGCCGACGGATGGTCCGATGCTCGCCTCACCGAGCCGCTCTGTATACTTGGTGGACAGGTATCGGGAGCCGCGGTCCGAGTGGTGGACCAGCCCCATTCCCTTCGTCGGCCGGCGTTCGTGGACCGCCTGTTCAAGGGCATCGAGAACGAAGCCCGCGTGGGCCGTGGTGCTGACCCGCCAACCCACGATCCGCCTGGCATAGGCATCGATGACAAAGGCGACGTAGGCGAAGCCCTTCCACGTGGCCACGTAGGTGAAATCGCTCACCCACAGCATGTTCGGGGCAGGCACACGGAACTGCCGGTTCACCTGGTCCAGTGGACATGGCGCCTTCTTGTCCGGGATCGTCGTCCGGAGCGGCTTGCCGCGGAGCGAGCCTTGTCCGCCATTGGTCCGAGGACAATGGCGAGCGCCCTGAAAGCCCCATGTCTTTCATCAGCCGTGCCACGGTGCAGCGGGCGACATCGATGCTCTCTCGCCCCAATTGTCGCCAGACCTTGCGAACGCCGTAGACACGCCAGTTCTCCTCGAACACGCGCCGGATCTCGGGCCGCAATGCTTCGTCACGCCGCGCCCGATCCGACAGCCGGGTCGGTTCGGCCCGCTTGGCCAAGTGATCGTAGTAGGTGGAAGGGGCGATCGGCAGGACGTTGCAGATCGGCTCGACCCCATGCTTCCCACGAGGATTGCCGATGAACGACACCATCACTTCGACCGGCGGTCGATCTCCGCCATCGCAAAACAAGCTGATGCCTTGCGCAGTATCTCGTTCGCTTGGCGAAGCTCGCGGTTCTCCCGCTCCAGCGCCTTCAGCTTCTCGGCCATATCGCTCGGAATGCCCGCTGGCGTGCCGCTGTCTACCTCGACCTTCTTCACCCAGGCATTGAGCGTGTCGGTCGAGCAGCCGATCTTCGCGGCGATCGAGGCCATCGCCTGCCAGCGGGACTCGTGCTGACCCTCGTCGTCGAGAACCATACGAACCGCACGCTCGCGGACCTCGGGGGAAAACTTGTTCGTCGTTTTGCTCATGATAGCTCCATCTTACTCAAGAGTTGGAGCCTCCCGCAGAACCGGGGCGGTTCAGACGGCTGGATCGCCTCGGTCTTGGACGCCGCCGGCACGGACCTTAACTCGATCGCAATTCCCACCTGCTGCCAGCGCACCGGCGCCGACGGGCACTAGATCGCCTTCAAACCCATACAAGGACCGGCTTTATTGAGAGATTCAACGGCCGGCTCGGCAATGAACTCTTGAACGGGACGCTGTCCCCAACGCTTGGGGAGGCATGACAGGAGATCGATGCATGACAGCGTGCCTGCAGCCGTTATTGCCCACGCTTCGGCCCCGGAAGCAGCCCGCAGAAAAGGTTCATGGCAACGTAGGGACTGAAAATGCGCGCCGTGTAGCCAATAAGTCATTTCGCAGGCCCCTTGGATGCCGAGGCCCCTGCATCGCAGCATCGCAGCATCGCTGCATCGCATCGCCCACCGCCAGAAAAAATCCGATCAGCCGGAAGCAGACACTCAATCTGCCGCCTCGGCATCGTCGTCTTCTGGCGACACACCTTCTCGCGCGAAGGCCACGACATCCGGGTCGAACCGAACCGCGTCCGGGCCCGCGCTGCCGAGCCGGAGGTAGCCCAGCACCCGACCGTCTCGCGTCGGATCTAGTATAAGCACCTCACCCTCGTAGACGCGAAAGCGGGTCAACTCGACGATGTTGTCGAAATGGGTGATCAGGAGGAGCGGGCCGCCGGCGTCCTTGCCGTCCCAAGCCATCACCATCTCGCGCAGCGCCTCCGCATCTTCGGGACCGGCAAGTTTCCCGAGCGGATTCAATGCAGCATCCACCCGCGCCTCGACGCCATCCAGCGCATTCATGTCGGCCTCCAGCATCCCCTCCTCAAGGCCAAGATAGGTCTGTTGGGCACGGCACCATTGCGAGAGAAGGACCTCTCCCGGACGCAATCCGTTGACGATGAGCAGCGCACCGAGCTGGCGCATCTGATCCTGGCCAGTTTCGGTCAGGAGACGCTGATCCTCGCAATCGCTCGGGGCGGTGCCGGGGGCGTCCCGCACATCCCACTCGGAGGGGCCGCCGCGCATAATGAAGACGAGATCGTCGCGGAACAGGTCGTCCAGCATCTGCCACGGCTCGAAGCTGATGACTTCCTCGACGACCATCTCCTCGGGCGCGTCCGTCTCCATCGACATCGACATCTGTCCGGCGAATCCGGAAACGGGCTCGATCTCGCCCTTCCACTTGGGCATCCCGGCCGCATCCTGCGCCGAAACAGGCAGGGCGGCGGCGAACGCAAGTGCCGCGGCAACGCTCGTAATGCGGTGCTTCATTGGAAATGTCCCACATCCGGCTGTGCCGATCTGAGGCGCAATTGCCCCAACACGCGATTGCCATCTGCAGGGTCGAGCACGAGCATCTGACCCTCGAACACCGCCCGCTCGGTCAGTTCCTGAATGTTGGTGAAGTGCGAGATAATGAGCAGCGGCCCATGACCCGCGCCACCGTCCCAATCGGCGATGATCTCCCGCATAGCGGCCACGTCGGGAGCACCTTGCAGCGACAAAAGCAGGTTGAGATCCGCGATCGTGTCGATCTGCACGTTCTCGAGCGCATCCGGATCGGCGTCGCGCATCCCGTCCAGCATCGCTTCCAGCGTCTGCTGATTTCGACACCATTCGCTGGCCACGATCCGACCCGGCGTCAGATGATTGGCAACCATCAGGGCGCCCAGTTCATACATCTGGCGCCGACCTGTTTCCGTCGTCACGCGCTGATCTTCGCAATCGGTGGGCGCGACATCGGTCGCGTCACGTTTCGACCAATCGGTCGGGCCATGACGCATCAGAAGTAC
>NZ_CYPR01000032.1 GCF_001408515.1 Jannaschia seosinensis
CCCTTACGCGGATAGCAAAGGGGATATTGTTTTTACTAAGAAATTCCATCCATCCTGCGCCGACAAACTCGCGATCGGCAAGCAGCAGACGGATGGTCGTCGCGGGAAAATTCGCGAGATATCGCTCCATCAGGGCGATGCGCATGTCGGTGTCGGAACACCCGCGGCCTTCGATCAGGCTCCAGACCAGGGGGACGCGGAAACGACGGGTGACGACTGCGAGCACGAGAAAGTTCACCTCGGTCTTGCCGATCTGCCAGTTGGTGCGGTCGAGCGCGAGCAGCCACGATTTGTTCAGGCCCAACAGCCGGACCAGAAGCGGGAGCGACCAGTCCTCGTCGAGATGGACGTGCTGGAAGAAGCGTTGCAACCGACGGTATGTCGACGAGGTCAGGGCCGATCCCGGTCGTTCGCAGGCAAGATGGCCGAGGTTCACGCTGCGCGCGCTGACCATGCCGATGACGATCATGCAAAGCGTCTCCAGACGGCTCTTGCTCAAGTCGAGATCTGGACGCAGGATATTCGTGAGGGCGGAGATGGCGTGGTGAAGCATCGGACGTTTCCTTGGTCGGAGTCGTCCAGTTGAATCCATCCAGCCGCCATCAGCCAGCACTCTGTCGTGTAGTGTGATCTCTGATGCGATGTTTTCGTTGATGCCTTTCGACCGAAGATGTTAGCTGCTTCATTATCCGTTTTCAGAGGGTTGCCCATGCATTTCCACAGACCGGCGCGCCTTACTGCGGCCCTCTCCCTGATCGTCCTGTTGGCGGCCTGCCAATCGTCCGAAGAGCGTGCGGCCGAGCACTACCGCAACGCGCTCGCGCTGGTTGAGGCCGGCGACGGAGACCGCGCCATCGTCGAGTTCCGCAACGTGTTCCGGCTGGACGGCGACAACCGTGAGGCCCGCCTGGATTATGCCCGCCTGCTGCGGGAGCGGGGGCAGAACGAGGGTGCCTACGCGCAGTATCTGCGTGTGGCCGAGCAATATCCCGACGACATCGAGGCGCTGACCGCGCTGTCGCGCATCGCCATCGAATTGCAAGGCTGGACGGAAGCGCGCCGCCACGGGCGCCGCCTGCTGGAACTGGCGCCGGATGCGTTCGACGCAGAGGTGATTGCCGTAAACTTGGACTATTCCGACGCCATAGAGGCCAAGGATGCTCCGGCCCGCCGCGAGGCCGCCCGCCGAGCCGCAACCCTGCTCGAGTCGCGACCGGACGATCTGCTCCTGATGCGGACGCTGATCGATGCCCGTGTCCTCGACAACGAATTCGAAGAGGCGCTGGCGCTCCTCGAAGAGGCCATCGAACTCTCGCCGGACGACCGGCTTTTCTACAACACCCGATTGGCGCTGCTGTCCCGTATGGGACGTGAGGACGAGATTGAGGGCCGGCTTCTGGAGATGCGGGAGCTGTTTCCCGACGATGCTGAACTCGACGATGCTCTGCTGCGGTTTTACCTGAGCCGCAACGAGGCCGACCGCGCGGAGGCTTTCCTGCGGGATCTGGCCGATGCGGCTGAGGGCGAGGCGCGGGTAGAGGCCCTCGCGAACCTGACGCAGTTCATCCTGCAGACCCGCGGCAGCGAGCCGGCGCTTGAGGAACTGGCGCTCATTCTCGAAGGGGCGGATGCGTCCCCCCGGCTCGAAGCGCTTCGCGCCGGCATCCTCTACGAGACGGGCGCGCGCGCGGAGGCGATCTCCGAGATGGAAGCGATCATCGCCCGCCTCGATGCTCAAGCCGCCGCACCCGCCGAGGAGGGTGCGGACGAAGAGACCGGATCCGGCAACCAACAGGCGGGACTGATCAAGGTCGCCTTGGCGCGGATGCTGGTCGAGGAGGGCAATCCCGTCGGCGCTCGTCGTCTGGTCGAAGAGGTTCTGGCGAAGGACGAAAGTCAGGTCGAGGCGCTGCGGATGAAAGCCGCGTGGCTCATCGAGGAGGATAAAGCCGACGAGGCCATCGCCTTGCTGCGCTCCGCTCTGGATCAGCGGCCGGACGACGTTCAGGCCCTGACGCTGACGGCTTTGGCCCATGCCCGCAACGGCAATGCCGACCTGTCGCGGGAATTCCTGTCGCTGGCGGTCGAATCCTCGGGCAACGCGCCGGCCGAGAGCATCCGCTACGCGAGCGCGTTGATGGATGAAGGTCGATTCCTGCCCGCTGAGGAAGTGGTGATCCGGTCGCTGCGGCTATCGCGGAATAATCTTGATCTACTTGAAACCTTGGGGCGCATCTATTTCGGCATGGAAGACTGGGCCCGCGTCGGACAGATCGAGGATCAACTGCGCCGGATCTCCGAGGATGCGGCAGTCGAGGAGCCGGCCCGAGAGCGCGCCGCACTCTCGGCCAATGCCTTGCAGGCGCGTCGCTTGGGGGCCCAAGGCCGCGTGGATGACGCCATCGCCTTCCTTGAGGAGCTTGCCGCTTCGGGCGAGGGAGAGGCGATCGATGCACAGATTGCCGTCGTTCGTGCACGGCTCGCCAGTGGCCAGGGAGAGGCGGCCGTCGAGTATGCAAAGGCTGCCTTGGCCGAGGATCCGGAGAACACGGCTCTGGCCTTCACGCTGGCCGCCACGCAGGGAGCGCTCGGACGTTATGACGAGGCGGAGGCGGGATACCGCGATTTGCTGGCGCAAGGTGTCAACAGCGAGCAGATCTGGCTCAGCCTTGTCCGGGTACTCAATGCCAAGGGCGACTTCGAGGGAGCGCAGGATGCGCTTGCCGAAGGGCTGGAGGTGCTGCCCGAGGGGATGGATCTGCTCTGGGCGCAGGCGTCCTTCCTCGAGCGGGCCGGCGATATCGACGGCGCGATCGCGATCTACGAGCAGCTGCGTGAGCGGGCACCGAATTCCGATCTGGTCATCAACAACCTGGCCAGTCTGCTCTCTACGACGAGCGACGATCCGGAGGTTCTGGCCCGGGTCGAGCGGATGGCGCGTCGCCTTCGCGGCACCGAAGTGCCGGCATTCCAGGACACCTATGGCTGGATTGCCTATCGGAGCGGCGATCTGGATGCGGCCCTGGCGCATCTGGAACCGGCCGCCGCCGCCCTGATCGACGATCCCATGGTGCAATACCATCTCGGCATGACCTATGCCGGACTGGATCGCCCGGAAGACGCGCTGGAGAAGCTGCGCCTTGCCGTCGATATGTCAGAAACGCCGACGGCCTCCTACGTCACGTCGGCGCGCACCGAGATCGAACGGATCGAGGCCGAGCTGGCGGAGGAGACGCAGGACGACACCGCCGCCACAGGACAGTGATCCCTGTCCGGCGCACATTCGCCGGACAGACCCCGATTGTGGTCCCCGAGAGACAGAACTCCGCTTAGACGAACGGGCGTCCGGAGAATCCTTGTAAGTCCCCGTCCGGCCCGAGCATGGTCCGCGGAAACAGAATGGGATAGATTGATGCGGACGATCCTCTTCGCCATCATGGCATTCATCGCCACACATGTCGCAACCGGGGCTGCTTGGGCGCAGAGCGGCTATCGCCTCAATCCGGGCGATGTCCTCGCCGTCGAGGTGTTGGAAGATGCCTCTCTCAATCGCGAAGTTCTGGTTCTGCCGGACGGCAGCATCAACTTCCCCTTCGCAGGCTCCATCCCCGTCGGCGGACGCACGGTGGCCGAGACGCAGCAGGCCATCGCCCAAGGCATCGCGTCGAATTTCGCCAGCACGCCGAACGTCTTCGCTACCGTCCGCCGGCTGCGGCCGGAGACGCCGGCGGCTCCGGCCGCCATTCCGGGCATCAACATCTACTTCCTCGGAGAGGTGGCCGCGCCGGGGCTGACGCCCGTGGCACCCGGAACCACCATGCTCCAGGCTCTGGCCCAGGCCGGCGGCTTTACCCCGTTCGCCGCGACGCGTCGCATCCAGCTGCGCCGGACCGACCCGCGGACCGGCCAGCAATCGGTCTTCCTCATCAACTACAAAGCCATTTCCAACGGGGCCGTCGTGCAGAACGATTTCCCGCTGGCCGACGGGGACGTCATCGTGGCACCCGCACGCGGGCTGTTCGAATAGGCCTGAAGAAAAGAACGAGCAGAGGCCATGACCAGGAAAAACCAGGCGGCCAGAACACTTCTATCTAGGAACGTCGTGGCGGCTTTGGCCACGACGGGCCTTGTTGTGTCGCCGCTCCTCTACAGCCGGGCGCTGGCTCAGGAGACCGGCGGTGTTCTCGCGACTTTGGACGTGACGACCGGCCTCGTCTACGAGGACGAGGAAGACGGCGAGGATCAGAGCGCGCTGCAGACCCAGCTGAGCTTTGGCCTGTCCAGCATCACCCGCACGCAGCGGCTGACGTTCCTGGCGACCGGTCTGTTCGACTTGGCCGATCCCTCCGAGGAGGATCCATTCCGGCCGTCCCTCGCCTTCGGATACGGCACCGAGAACCGGGACACCGTGCTCGATGTGGGCGCGACCTACAGGGCGGTGGATATCGAAACGGTGTTTCCCGACCCTGAGGAGGAGTTCGAGAACGCCGATCTCCTCACCGAGACCGGAACACGGCGGGATGCCAGCCTGAGCTTCGGTCTCGAGACCGGGCGCACGGCGCGCTTTGGCACGGAGACCGCGATCGTCCTGAGGGACCGGAGTTACGTGGACACCGTCAATCCCGATCTCGGCGACCTCGAATCGCAGAGCATCCGGACTTCCCTGCGTTTCACGCTCACGCCGACGCTGGATCTGCGCGTCACCGGTAGCCGGTTCGAGAGTGACGAGGACGACGCCCTGATCACCGAACGCGAAAGGTCCCAGCTTGGCGTGGGTATCGATGCGACGCTCGACAAGCTCTGGGCCCTGTCTCTGGATGTCGGCTATGCCGAATTCGTGACGACGAACACGGTACCAGGGCTCGGGCGTATCGAGGACGAGGAGACCGGGGCGGACGTGCTTGCCGCGGCCACGCGCGATCTTCAGAACGGCTCGCTGTCCTTTTCCCTCGCCAGAACGATCAACGAGAACGGCTTTCGCGACACGTTCCAAGTCGGCCGAAGCCTGGAATTCGCCGGCGGCGCAACCTTTCGGGGTGCCGCCGGGATCACCGCCTTCGAGGAAGGCGATCCGCAGCCGTTCTTCGAACTCGGCTACAGGCAATCCCTGAAATCCAGCGCCATCGTGCTGTCGCTTGCTCAGGAAGGCGACGTGAACGACGAGGGTGACAACGTCATCCAGACATCCGGGTTGGCAACCTACGAGCGGTCCCTGACCGAACGGAGTGGCCTGTCGCTGACCGGCCGTCTTGCCGCGATCGACGTTCTCTCGGGGAGCGAGGACGACACGGCACGCGCCGAGGTGGGACTGGGATATAACTATG
Organism: Jannaschia seosinensis; assembly: GCF_001408515.1. GTDB lineage: Bacteria > Pseudomonadota > Alphaproteobacteria > Rhodobacterales > Rhodobacteraceae > Jannaschia > Jannaschia seosinensis. Next base: position 5,325 of record NZ_CYPR01000032.1, read on the forward strand.
CCGTGACCCGGGACTGGGATTTGACGGCCGCGGTTCAGCACAGGGCGCGGTACAACGACGGCGACCGGACGGACAGCAGCAACATCCTGTCGCTGAACATCTCTCGCAGCTTTGCCTTCCGACCCTGATCGCCTGCAAAGGGAGGGAGGCGAGGTCGTCCCATATGAGCAGATTCCGACCCCTGTAATCATATGGGGTCTGATCCTGGTTTGCACGTTGCTGGAACTGGTGCTCTGGGCGGGGGATCTCGGTTTCTTCGGCCAAGCAGGTCTGCGCCTGCGTCGGATAGCCTACGACTTCGGGGGATTCTGGCCCGGCCTGCTGCGCGGCTGGCGACCGAATTATGCGGCGCAGCCGATCACCATGTTCGTGACCTATGGCTTTCTGCACGGGGGGGTGGGTCATCTGGCGATGAACATGATCACGCTGTGGTCGCTCGGTCGTGTGGTTGCGGCACGCGTAGGGCAATGGGGTTTCCTCATCGTCTATGGCGTAACCATGTTGGCCGGAGCCGCGGGTTTCGCCCTTCTCAGCGGCACGTTGCGGCCGATGGTCGGGGCATCCGGGGCCCTATTCGGGTTGGCCGGTGCGGTTCTGGCTTGGGAATGGGTCGATCGCCGTGCAGGGCAGGAGCGGATCTGGCCGGTTCTGCGCGTGGCGCTCTTTCTGATCGGGCTGAACGTGGTGATGTGGGTGGCGCTGGACGGACAGATGGCTTGGGAGACGCATCTCGGCGGCTTTCTGAGCGGCTGGATCGTGGCGCTTTGGTTGCTGCGCCGTGAGGAAGGCTGAGGACAGGGAGGCAAGCTTTGGGTCCGACGCCTTGACCGTCCCCCAAGCTGCGGCCCAGAAGGGCCAAGTTCGAGAAAAGCGGCAGGCGATGACATCCGACAGCAGCGACCGCATGGTTGAAATTCCGATCGCCGATTTTCCGGTGCCCGAGGGGCGGCTGATTACGGCGCGGTCGTTCCTGATTGATCGTGCCTTTTCGGCCTCGCAAACGGGCCCTATTTCCTCAACATTAACCTGCCGGCACATTCGAAGTGATTGTCATCCGTCCATTTCGCGTCATTGCCGAGGCGGACCAATCTGCGCATGGTCGCCGCGACTTAAAATGAAGACCAATCTCTGGAGTCGATCGTGACAAACATTCATCCGGTCCTCCTGTGCGGTGGCTCAGGCACTCGTCTGTGGCCGTTGTCCCGCAAGAGCTATCCTAAACAATTCGCTGCGCTGACGGGCGAGACGACCCTGTTCCAGCAATCGGCCCGCCGCCTGTCGGGGACGGGGTTCGGCGCACCGCTGATCATGACGAACTCCGATTTCCGCTTCATCGTGACCGAGCAGCTCGCCGCCGCCGGGATTGATCCCGGCGCGATTTTGATCGAGCCGGAGGGCCGAAACACTGCGCCTGCGGTTCTGGCGGCGGCAATGTATCTGGCCCGGACCGATCCGGATGCGGTCATGCTGGTGGCGCCATCCGATCACGTCGTTCCTGATGCCCAAGCTTTCCGCGACGCGGTCGCAGCCGGACTTCCCGCGGCGCGGAACGGACAGCTCGTTACCTTCGGCATCAAGCCGACTTATGCGGAAACCGGATATGGCTACCTCGAGTTAGCCGAAGAACCAAGGGATTTTGCGGCGCGCACCCTGCCGCTGGAACGTTTCGTGGAGAAGCCGGATCCAGAGTGCGCCGCAGAGATGCTCGCAGCGGGAAGGTTCCTGTGGAACGCGGGCATTTTCCTGTTTTCGGCGGAAGCTGTCATCTCGGCGTTCCGAACTCATGCACCCGACCTTATCGCCCCAGTCGAAGCCGCGATCAAGGAGGCACAAGTCGATCTGGGCTTTCTGCGGCTCGCACCCAAGCCTTGGTCCGAAGCTGCGGATATCTCGATCGATTACGCGGTCATGGAGCGCGCCGACAATCTGAGCGTCGTGCCATTCGCAGCCGGCTGGTCGGATCTCGGAGGCTGGGATGCCGTCTGGCGCGAGGCCGATCGTGATGCACGCGGCGTAGCTTTGTCGGGGCATGCCACGGCAATTGATTGCGATGAGACGCTGCTGCGATCCGAAGATTCCACCATGGAAGTCGTCGGGATCGGCCTGAAGGACATCATCACAATTGCCATGCCCGATGCCGTCTTGGTGGCGGACATGAGCCGAGCTCAAGACGTCAAGCTTGCGGTTGCCGCACTCAAAGCCAAGCAGGCCAAACAAGCGGGAACCTTTCCGAAGGATCACCGTCCGTGGGGCTGGTTCGAAAGCCTCGTCATCGGAAACCGGTTCCAGGTCAAGCGGATCGTCGTTCATCCCGGTGCGGCGCTAAGCCTGCAGTCGCATCACCACCGGTCCGAGCATTGGATCGTGGTCGAAGGTACCGCACGCGTCACCGTGGATCAGGACGTCCGCCTCGTGACGGAGAACCAGTCGATCTACGTACCTCTTGGTGCGACGCATCGGATGGAAAATCCTGGCAAAGTGCCGATGGTCCTGATCGAGGTGCAGACTGGAAGCTATCTCGGAGAAGACGACATCATCCGCTATGAGGATGTTTATGCGCGGAACTGAGGAAATATTCCGCGTTTAACTGTTCCATCCCGGATGATCATGTTTCCCCTCGGCGATCCGCTCTGTTCATGGCAAGATCGGTTCTCAGGGACGTTCGGGACGGAGTGCGACCATGCTGATCCATCTTCATGGTCAAGCGACGACAACACCCAAGGTTCGGTCGGCCATCCAGGCGAGTGGGCGTTGTTGCAGAACTCAGGTTGCCAACGATTCACATCACGAATCCATGTGGTTAGACGGGCAGCATGAGCAAGCCTGTCCCCGCCCGCTACCGCACGACGAACTGGTCCAGCTATAACGCGGCGCTGCGCAAGCGCGGCTCGATGTTGATCTGGATGGACGAGGAGATGGCTTGGCTGGCCCCGCACGAAAGTCGGCCCGGCCGCCCTGCCGTCTTCTCCGATGCCGCCATCCAGTTCTGCCT
>NZ_CYPR01000033.1 GCF_001408515.1 Jannaschia seosinensis
CGATCGTCGTCTTCGACGGTGAGGGCCGGCTCGTCGGGACACTGTTGCGCCCGGCCCGCCGCCCCAATGGGGCCGAGAGCGCGGCCCACATCCGCCGGTTGATCCGGCAGATCGCCAGGCATTGGCCCGAGACAGAAATCCTGCTGCGAGCCGACAGCCACTACTGCACCCCGCAGGTTCTGGACCTGTGTGACGGGCTCGGGCTGCGCTATGTCTTTGGTTTGTCAAAGAACGGCCGTCTGGCGCGGAACATCTCGGCTCTGGAAGCGTCGACAGCGGCGCGCTACGCCCGAACGCCGGGCCAGAAGCTGCGCCGGTTCAAAACCTTCTCCTACGCAGCCCGCTCGTGGTCGAAACCCCGCCGCATCATCGCCCGCGTCGAGGTTGGCCCCATGGGTCGGGACGCCCGCTACATCGTCACCAACCTCGAGGGCGGTCGCGGCAAGCATCTTTACGAGAAGCTCTATTCCGCCCGGGGCCAGGCCGAGAACCACATCAAGGCGTGGAAGGCCCACCTCGCAGCAGACCGGACGTCGTGCTCGGAAGCCAACGCCAACCAGATGCGCCTGATGCTGCACGGCTGCGCCTACTGGGTCTGGTGGAAGCTCCGCGCGGCTTGCCCGAAGCGCTCACCGTGGCGCCGCGCCCAGTTCGACACGCTGCGGCTGCATCTCGTCAAACTGGCCGCCACCATCGTCGAAAAGAAGACCCGGATCATCGTGACCCTGCCGGCATCGTGTCCCCGAAAGGGACTTCTCCTCCTTCTCTTCGACGCCCTCGCCCCACCGAAAACAGCCTGACGCATGCGCCCCGACAAACCCCGAAACATCAATCCACACCACCCAAGACCCAAGTCACCGGCCGGCATGCCAACCGGACGCAAACACCGGGTGCGCGCAAGAAAACCGAGACCGGGGAAACCATCCCACGGAGCACAAGTCCGCAGCTTCATGAATTATGCGGGCTAACAGGCTGAAGCTTTTGGCGCTGGCTCTCCTTTTGGTCCTGCTGGCGGCGTATGTCTGTGCAGGAAAGCGGTAGGTGCGTAGCGCGCGCCCTGAAGATTGCGCGATCAGACGACGGCGAGGCCGGAATTTGTGTTCAGGAGGTACTGCGCGAAAATCGGGCCGCCCGCGGCACCGATGGTCCGGGCATTGGCGCCGATCGTCCCGGCTTCGATCCGCGGCGCGATGAGGCCGCGCATGTCCTGGTTCACCAGATAGCGGCCCACGCGCGAGACGAGGTCGTCGCGGATTTCGGGCGGCAGGGCGCCGTCGATCAGGACCGCTTCGAAGTCGATGACGGCGCAGGTCGAGAGGCACGCGCGCGCCAGTTCCTGTGCGATGCGGCCAAGCCAAGGATCGACGTGACGCGTCAGGCCGGACCAGTCCAGCGGCCGCCGGTGGAGGCGCGCCGGGTCGAGATCGGATTCGCGCAGCCGCTTTTCGAGGAGATGGATCGAGGCCGTATCGACGAGCTGCATTCCCTCGCCGTTCGGTCCGACCGTGCGTAGCGAGCCGAGCGCGCCGGCATTGCCCTGCCGTCCCTCGAAGACGGAATGGTTCAGCACGACGCCGCCGCCGAGAAAGGTGCCGACGTAGAAATAGGCGTAGTCGCGGAACTCCTTGCCGCGGCCGTAGACCTGCTCTGCCCGGCAGGCGGCGGTGGCGTCGTTGGTGAGCGAGACGGGCAGCCCGGCGATCGCGGCGATGCGCGCGCGAAGGTCCAGGCCCTGCCACGCGCCGAAGAGGCCGGGTGGCCCCCCCTCGGGGTTTCCGTCGTTCCAGAGCTCGAACGGGGCCGCGATGCCGAGGCCGCAGAGCCGGCCAACCTGCCGGGGTGTCAGCGTCGTGCAGATATCCGCGATGGCGTCGGCGAGGAAGGTCAGCACCGCTTCGGGTTCGGGCGGGTCGCAGGACAGATGCCGTTCCGCCCGAACCCCGCCGGCGAGATCCATCAGCATCAGATCCGCCGAGCGCCGCCCGATACGCAGCCCCCAAGACAGTGCGCCATCGGGTGAAATCCGCATCGGCAGGGACGGTTTGCCCACGCGGCCGCGGAGCGGCTCGCCCCGCTCCAGCAGGCCATCGGTTTCAAGCCGCTTGAGAATGCCCGACACGGTAGGCGGCGACAGATGGGCCAGCCGCGCGAGATCACTCGCCGCGAGCGCGCCATGGCGGTTCAAAAGCGACAGGAGCAGCCGTTCGTTATGGTTGCGGACGCCCTTCTGGCTGAGGCCCGCGCCAAACGGTTGCGCCGCGTGTTCGGGGATGGAGGCGTTCTGCATCGGGCATTCCTGGGCCGCCGGAGAGGGTCAGGATAGCGGGGGGCGATTAATAAGGAAAGATAAGTAACGAATTGACAGGCGCGCTCGCCTGCTGCCACCAATGGGCGGGGCCGAAGGGAGTCGGCGCCGCGGGGCCTAGGGCCCTGACGTGTTTTTTGGGAGGGAAATCATGAAGAAGCTGCTTACCGGCACGGTGCTCGCCGTGGCCGCGACGTCCGGATCCGCTTGGGCCGAGGCCCATACCGACGTCTCGGCCTGCATCGTCACCAAGACCGACACCAACCCGTTCTTCGTCAAGATGCGCGAAGGGGCGGAGGCCGCCGCCGAGGAGCAGGGCATCGCCCTGAACGCCTATGCCGGGCAGATCGACGGTGACCACGAAAGCCAGGTTCAGGCCATCGAGACCTGCATCGCGAACCAGGCATCGGGCATCCTGATCACGGCGTCGGACACCTCGGCGATCGTGGACGCGGTGGATCAGGCGCGCGATGCGGGCCTTCTGGTCATCGCGCTCGACACGCCGCTCAATCCGATCGATGCGGCCGACGCGACCTTCGCCACCGACAATTTCGTCGCGGGCCAGCTGATCGGCGAATGGGCTGCGGCGACGATGGGCGATGCGGCGGCCGACGCCAAGATCGCCATGCTGGATCTCGGCATCAGCCAGCCGACAGTCGGCGTACTGCGTGATCAGGGTTTCCTGACGGGCTTCGGGATTGACGTGGTCGATCCGAACCGCTGGGGCGACGAGACCGACGAACGCATCATCTGCAACGAGGTGACCGCCGGCAACGAAGAGGGCGGGCGCACCGCGATGGAGAACTGCCTCGCCATCGATCCGGACATCAACCTCGTCTACACGATCAACGAACCTGCGGCCGCGGGGGCGTATGAGGCGCTGGTTGCGGTTGGCCGCGAACGCGACGTGATGATCGTCTCGGTCGACGGCGGCTGTCCCGGGGTGCGCAACGTGGCCGACGGCGTGATCGGCGCCACCTCGCAGCAATACCCCCTCGACATGGCGCGGCGCGGCATCGAGGCGATCGCGCAATATGCCGAGGACGGCACGCTGCCGGTGCCGACGGAGGGCAAGAACTTCTTCGATACGGGCGTGGCTCTGGTGACCGACGCCCCGGCCGAGGGGATCGAGTCGATTTCCGTCGAGGAAGGTCTGGAGCTTTGCTGGGGGTGATCGGTCGGACCGATCCCGGTCGGCGTCGCCGGAGGCCGGCCGGAACGACCTGACGGATCGCATCATGCGGGATTCGTGCAAGAGGCGCGGTGGCGGCGGGATGTCGCCACCGCGGCAGACGGGGGAGGGGGCGCAATGACGACCGACAGCGATCATCACGAGACCAGCGTGCGCGAGCGCCGCGCGGAGACGGTCGCCACCTTCGACGAGGGGCCCAAGGGTCCGGTCGCGCGGTTTCAGCATGCGCTGCACGTGACGCCGGCTCTTGTGCCGCTGATCGTCCTGGCCGCCGCTATTGCCGGCTTCACGTGGTGGCTCGGTCCCCGCTTCCTCGAGCAGGTCCCCCTGATCATGCAGCAGGTGCAGATCGTGGGCGTGCTGGCGGCGGCGCAGACGCTCATCATCCTGACGGCGGGGATCGATTTGTCGGTCGGTGCGATCGCGGTCTTCACCTCGGTCGTCATGGGGCAGGCCGTGTTCCGCTACGCCATTCCGGTGGAGGTCGCGGTTGCGGTTGGCCTGTTGGTGGGCACCGGCATCGGCGCTGTTTCCGGCGCACTGGTCAGCCGCCTGAAGCTGCCGCCCTTCATCGTGACGCTTGGCATGTGGCAGATCGTGCTGGCGACGAACTACCTCTATTCGCGCAACGAGACGATCCGGTCGCGCGAGATCCAGGAGGTCGCGCCGATGCTGCAATGGCTCGGCTACAAGCCCAACGAGCAGCTTGTGCAGTGGATCGAGGCGGGCCGCGGCATCGAATGGGGCAGACGGCGGCCGCCGGAGACCGACAGCGCGATACTGGATTTCATCTGGGCGACCAACATCACCTATGGCGTGCTCGGCATGATCGCCCTTGTGGCGGTGCTGGCCTATGCGCTGAGGGCGACGGCTTGGGGGCGGCACGTTTATGCCACGGGCGACGATCCCGAGGCGGCGGAACTGGCCGGGGTGAACGTGACGCGGACGCTGATGAGTGTCTACATGCTCGCCGGCGCGATCTGCGGGCTGGCGGGCTGGATCATGATCGGGCGCTTCGGCTCGGTCTCGCCGTCGGCCTCCACGGGGTTGCAGGGTAACATCCAGGCGATCACCGCGGTGGTGATCGGGGGCGTCTCCCTGTTCGGCGGGCGCGGCTCGATCTGGGGCGCGTTCTTCGGCGCACTGATCGTGGGGGTGTTCGAACTGGGGCTGCGGATGGCGGGAGCGAATGCGCAATGGACCTACCTGCTGATCGGGATCCTGATCATCGGCGCGGTCGCGGTGGATCAGTGGATCCGAAAGGTGGTGGCGTGATGGCGATGCTGGAGGCGAAGGGTCTGACCAAGCGCTACGGCAAGGTGGTGGCGCTGGACCGGTGCGATTTCGAGCTGCGCGCGGGCGAGGTTCTGGCGGTGATTGGCGATAACGGGGCGGGGAAATCAACGCTCATCAAGGCGCTGTCGGGGGCGGTGACACCGGATGCGGGCGAGGTTTTGCTGGAGGGCAGGCGCGTGCGCCTCGCCTCGCCCACCGATGCGCGCGAGCACGGGATCGAAACGGTCTACCAGACCCTCGCCATGTCGCCGGCCCTGTCGATCGCCGACAACATGTTCATGGGGCGGGAACTGCTGAGGGCCGGATGGCAGGGCAAGATTCTGCGGCGTCTCGACAAGCCGCGCATGGCCGCCTTTGCCCGCGACAAGCTGAGCGAGCTGGGTCTGATGACGATCCAGAACATCGACCAGCCTGTCGAGACCCTGTCGGGCGGCCAGCGGCAGGGCGTGGCCGTGGCGCGGGCCGCGGCCTTCGGGTCCAAGGTCATCATCCTCGACGAGCCGACCGCCGCGCTCGGCGTGAAGGAAAGCCGGCGCGTGCTCGACCTGATCCAGGACGTGCGCGCGCGCGGGATCCCGATCATCCTGATCTCGCACAACATGCCCCATGTCTTCGAGGTGGCCGACCGGATCCACGTCCACCGGCTGGGCAAGCGGCTCTGCGTGATCGACCCGAAGGATTACACGATGGCCGATGCCGTATCCTTCATGACCGGTGCGAAGGAGGCGCCGGTGACGGAGACGGCCTGAGCCGCCCGGGCGGGCCGCACCGCGCGATCGGCTGGTGCGCCTATCACCCCCCGACGGAGACGGGGTGCGACGGAACCCTCCTGCGGGCCCGTGCGTCGTGACGGGTAAGGAGGTGCCATGACCGCCAGACCCGCCACGCCCGCCGCCGCGTCCGATCCCGTCCACGGGACGAACGATCCGTTCGATCCGCTCGACCCCGGCACACGCGCCGCCGCCGCCATGCCCGGCCTTTCGCCGGAGGAGGCGCGGATCCTCGATCAGCTCGACAAGCTGGCCTTCAATCTCGACAGTCGCTACCGCGTTCCCGGCACGCGCATCCGCTTCGGGTGGGACTCAATCATCGGGCTGGTGCCCGGCCTCGGCGATACGGTGACGCTGATCCCCGCAGCTTACATCCTGGTGCAGTCGCACAAGCTGGGCACGCCGAACTCGGTCAAGGGACGGATGGTCTTCAATGCCGGGCTCGATTGGGTCGTCGGCTCGATCCCGCTGGTCGGCGATCTCTTCGATGTGGGGCTCAAGGCCAATCGGCGCAACGTCGCGCTGCTGCGCCGGCATCTGGAGAAGCGGGCTGGCGTGACGCGCGTCTGAGCCCTGCGGAACCGCAGCCGGTGAGCGGGCGTTGGACATCCGCACATCCGAAATCGTGAGATCCGTCTTGTCCAGAGAAGAACAGCTTGCAGAGAAGTCGCAGCGGTCGCCGGACCGGCACGACACGGTCAGCGACATCGTGGCCCGGGAACCCGGTCGCGGGCGCGACGCCCCCAAGCCGACAGCCATCCCGTCGAAGGGCTACCGCGACGTCTTCTGGCGCGTTCTGGGCGAGATCGGGTCGGATCACGTGCTGCTTATGGCGGCGGGGGCGGCGTTTTACGGGCTGCTCGCCGTCTTTCCCGCAATCACGGCACTGATGTCGATTGCCGGGCTGCTCTATCAGCCGCAGGAACTTGTGGGCGCGCTCGAAGGTGTGTCCCAGATCGTGCCGCCCGATGTCAGCCAGATCCTTCTCGATCAGGCCGAAGCCGTTGCGGGGTCGCAGGAAAGCGGCCTGACGCTCGGCCTCATCCTTGGTCTCGGCCTCGCGCTTTGGTCCGCCTCGGCGGGGGTGGGCGCGTTGATGGAGGGGATCAACGTCGCCTATGACGAGCGCGACGAGCGCGGCTTCGTCAAAACGAAGGGCCTGACCATCCTGTTCACGATCTTCATGATCATCGGTGTCATCCTTGCCGCGCTCCTGATCATCGGTCTGCCCATCGCGTTGGGGTTCCTTGCCTTTTCGCCCACGATGGAGACCGTCATTCAGGTCGTGGCGTATGTTCCGCTCGCCGTTCTGTTCATTGGCGGCATCGCGGCGTTCTATCGCTGGGGACCGGATCGCGCCACCGCCCGGGCAAAGTGGATCACGCCCGGGGCGTTGGTGGCGGCTGTGCTATGGCTTATCGCGTCAATCGGGTTTTCGTTCTACGTCCAGAATTTCAGCAGCTACAACGAGACGTTCGGCTCGCTCGCGGGCGTGATCGTGCTCCTGATGTGGATGTGGCTCTCTGCGGTCGTGATTCTCGTGGGCGCGGAGATCAACGCCGAGATCGAGGCGCAGACGGCGCGCGACACCACCACCGGCCCGCGCGAGCCGATCGGCAAGCGTGGTGCAGTCAAGGCCGACAACATGGGAAAGGCGCAATGAGCGCCGCGGGGACACGCGATTGAGTTCCGCCGACAGCGCCTTGCCCGAAGTGGAGGTTCCGAAGCTGCGCCAGGAAGGCGCGGTGGTCGAGACCCCCTTGGCCGCCCCGCCGGTCGACCGGCAGCGGCACCCGCTTCTGATCCCGATCAACGGGATTTTCGGAATCCTGCTCGTGCAGGCGCTGATCGTCGCGGCGGAGTTCCTGATCCCGGTGACGACGGCGCTGCTGGGATATTTCATCCTGAACGCGCCGCGGCGGGGCCTTCAGAAGATCGGCGTCCCGCCGCCCGTCACGGCGGCCTTCTTCACCCTGATGCTTGCCGCGATCCTGTTTCTCGGCGGGATGGCACTGGCCGATCCGATCTACTACTTCGTGACCGACATTCCCGACTTGCTGAGCGAGGCGGCCGCCACATTGACCGGGCCGGGCGGCCTTCTGGAGCCGTTCGCGCGCGCGGCCGAAGCCACGGAAGAGACGCTCGAGAACGGCAAGCCCGGCCCCATGGAGGTCGAGGTGGTCGGCGAGGCGGGCTTCGCTTCTTCCATTGCGGCCGTCGCGCCCGGCCTGCTGAGCCAGATCGTCTTTGCGGTCGTGCTGCTGTTCTTCCTCGTCTCGTCAGGAGACATGTTCATCCAGAAGGCGGTGCAAGCCGCCGATCGGTTCGAGGACAAAAAGCGCACGGTCGCCACGATCCGCACCATCGAGGCGCGGCTGGGCAATTATCTCGGGGCGATCACGCTGATCAATGCGGGGCTCGGGGTCGCCATCGGCATCGCGATGTTTTTGTGGGGGCTGCCGTCGCCATGGCTGATCGGGCTGATGGCGACGGTCCTCAATTTCGTGCCGTTCGTCGGGGCGGTGCTCGGTTCGGCCATCGCGGCCGTGATCACTTTCGTATCCTTCTCCGACGGCTGGGCGGCGCTCGGCGTTTTCCTCACCTATTACGCGCTGACGTCGTTCGAGGGGCAGTTCGTCACGCCGACTCTCGTCGGGCAGCGGCTGCGCCTGAATGTGACGGCCGTGTTCCTTGCGGTCGCGTTCTTTGCCTGGATCTGGTCGGTGATGGGGATGGTCGTCGCCGTGCCTTTGCTCATCGTGGTGAAGGTCGTCTGCGACACGATCCCGAAGTTCCGCAAGGTCGGCATGTTCCTCGGTGACGCCGAGGGGTTCGTTCCGCGCAATCAGTGAAGCAGCGCGGGGCCGAGCAGGAGGCCCAGCCCCACCAGGCCAGACGCCGCCCGAAGAATTGGCTTGCCACGGCTGACGACACCCCGTGAGACGAGTGCGAGGCCGAGCGCTGCCAGCACGAACGCGGCCAAGGCGCTCAAGGGAGAGGCCGCGAGGTTCAGCAGCGCAGGCTGCGCCACCATCGCCAGGGGGATGAGGTAGAGCCCGAGGCCCAAGGACATCGCGCTTCCGGCGACGCGCAGCCAGTTCTCGCCCACCATGCCGGCGGCGATGAAGACCGCGCCGCAGACCGGGGGCGTGATCGTGGAGAGCAGCGCGAACCAGAAGACGAAGAGATGCGCGTTGAGTGGCTCCAGCCCCAGCCGGATCAGCGCGGGACCCGCGACCGAGACGCAGATGACGTAGGCCGCCGTGGTCGGCACCTCCATCCCCAGAAGCAGGCAGGCCAGCGCGGTGAGCGCGAGCGCGCCCCATAACGTGCCGCCGCCGCCCGCGAGGATGGCGGAGGTGAGCTTCACCCCAAGCCCGGTGATGCCAAGCACGCCGATCACGATCGAGGCGCACAGGATGATCGCCCCGATCATCGCGATCTGGCGCCCTGCGTTCAGGCAGGCCTCCGCGAGCCGCCCCGGCGCACGTGACGGCGACGCGCCGCGCCCGTCGAAGAACAGCAGGAACCCTCCGGCCGCGATTGCCCAGGCCGCAGCGTATTGCGGCGTGAAGCCGCCCGCGAACATCAGCGTCAGCAGGATCGTGAACGGCACCATGAAGAAGGCGGAGGTGACGATGACGTCGCGCCGTGCGGGCCGGTCCTCGGAGGCTATGCCGCGCAGATCGTGGCGCGCGGAATAGCCGTCGATCCCGACCCAGACCGCCCAGAAATAGAGGATCGCCGGCAGCAGCGCCGCCGCCATCACGCCCGTGTAGGGCACGCCCGTCAACTCGACCATGACAAAGGCGCCCGCGCCCATCAGGGGCGGCATGATCTGCCCTCCCGAGATAGTGCCCCATTGCGTGGTGTAGGAGCGCCGACCTTCGGAGAGGTCCGAAGCTGATCAGGTGGCCACGGTGGGCAATCTGACGTCTGCATTGTCGGTGACGCGCGCGAGGCTTTCAAGCGACATGTACCGCCGGGCGACTGTCCATTCGTCGTTTGTCTCGAGCATCAGAGCGCCGACCAGGCGAACAATGGCTTCGTCGTTTGGAAAGATCCCGATGACATCGGCGCGCCGCTTGATCTCGCGGTTTACTCGCTCGATTGGGTTCGTGGATGCGATCTGGGTCCAATGCTCGCGCGGGAAGTCCATGTAGGCCAGGACGTCGTCGCGGGAGGCGTCCATGAACGCGCCGAGCTTTTCCTGCTTCTCGCGAAGCGCATCCGCGACCACTTCCCACTGGGCTTCGGCCTCGGCCTTTGTCTCCTGCGCGAAGATCGTCTTCAGCATCGCCGCCACCGCCGTACGCTGCTTGGCCGGGGCATGGGCAAGCGCATTGCGCATCCAGTGAACGCGGCAGCGCTGGTGGGTCGCGTCGAACACCCGACGCGCAGCCGCCCGCAGCCCCTTGTGATCGTCGGCAACGACCAGCTTCACGCCCCGCAGGCCGCGATCGGCCAGCGAGCGGAGAAAGCCGGTCCAGAACGTCTCGGCCTCGGAAGGGCCGGTGGCCACGCCCGGCACCTCACGTTTGCCGTCCTCGTTCACCGCAATGGCCACTATCGCGGCGCGGCTGACAATGCGCCCGCCGTCACGCACCTTCAGGTACGTGGCATCGAGCCAAAGGTAGGGCCACTCGCCCTCCAGCGGCCGCGACAGGAACGCGTTCACCCGCTCATCGATCTCACCGCAGAGCCGGCTGACCTGGCTCTTCGACATGCCGCCAGCGCCCATGGCCTTCACCAGGTCGTCCACCGAGCGCGTCGAGATGCCTTGCACGTAAGCCTCCTGGATCACAGCCACGAGTGCTTTTTCGGCTGTCCGACGCGGTTCAAGAAAGCTCGGCAAGTAGCTTCCCTTCCTCAGCTTCGGGATCTCCAGCGATATCCGTCCGGCGCGGGTGTCCCAGTCCCGCTCGCGGTATCCATTTCGCTGAACCTCACGCGACGGCGAACGCACGCCCTTTGCTACGCCAGTTCTGGTCTCAATCTCCGCTTCCATGATCCGCCTGGCCGCGAAAGCCAGCATCTCGCGCACGAGATCGCCATCGGCCTCCTTTTCAACCAGCTCAAGCAGCGCCATTCTGTCGTCGGTCATCGTCGTCTCCGTTCTTGGTTTCGAGTCTCGCAACCCGAACCTTCTCGAAGATCGACGGTGACCACCAGCGTCACACCCGGCCGCGCGCTACGCTACGCCAAGGGCTTCGCCCGCGGCCTCCTACACCAACCGCTGGGACACTATCTTCTCATCCCTCCCACCTGTCTGCAGGCAGGGAATCACAGATCAAGCCAACAGGGAATCCTGAATCGGGAAAGTCGCAACACGCTCTAGCCTGTGCGACATCATTCGGTTCCGGATCATGATGATCGCGGCGGGGTATGAAGACGGCAATGACGCGACCGCCCTGCGGTACGATCCCAGCTTCAGGATCGCGCTGGAGCGTGGCCCGGAAACAGGGCCGGTCTTGTGTTCGCAGCCGACGATCTCGCGCATGGAAAACCTGCCAGACGCCCGCGCCCTTATCCGCATGGGCCGCGAGATGATCGTAAGCGGTGGCTGCGGCCCACGTTGTCGGGCATCGGCATGATTGCGAGATCTACCCATCTCAAGATGGGGAGTGCGTTTCGCAATGTGTGCTATGAATTCGTTTCTCAGATCGCTGGGTGTGGAGGTCCATGCGTCAGGGCATCGACGGTGGCCGGATGATGTAAAGGCGCAGGTTGTCGCGGAGACGTTGGCGCCGGGCGCGACCGTGAACTCCGTGGCCGAGCGGTATGGGGTTAAGCCGAACCAGTTGTCCGCCTGGCGGGGCTTGGCGAAGAAGGGCAAGTTGGTCCTGCCTGCGGCCATCGACGCCTCCGCGGGGGCTGGTGAGCTCCCTGTCTTCGCGCCCCTTGTCCTGCGTGAGCCGGAGGAGCCAGTGGAGCGGGAGGCTTCGCCGCAGTCGGGCGACCTGCTTCGCATTGCCGTCGGCGTTGTCAGGATCGAGCTCCCCGCCGGCACGCCTGCAAGGCGGGTTGCCGAGATCGTTCATGCGCTCGGAGCTGAGGCATGATGATGCCGTCCCACACCGTCCGCATCCTGGTCGCGACACAGCCGGTCGACTTCAGGAAAGGACACGACGGGTTGGCGGCATTGGTGCAATCGGTGCTGAAGGACGATCCGTTCACCGGCACCGTCTTTGTGTTCCGGGCCAAGCGAGCCGACAGGCTGAAGATCCTGTTCTGGGACGGGAGCGGTCTGGTGATGGCATACAAACGCCTGGAGGAGACCGCCTTCATCTGGCCCGCGATCCGGGATGGCGTGATGACGTTGAACCGGGCGCAGTTCGAGGCGCTGTTTGCCGGGTTGGACTGGCGAAAGGTCAGGTCGCTGGAAGTGCGCCGACCGGCTACGGCAGAGTGATGTAGCGAGCGAATTGACGTGCAATTCCAGCCTCTTCCGGGTATGTTCGGAGCATGCCTGCCGCCGTAGAAATAGACCTGTCGGCCATTCCCGAGGACCAGCGTGAAGCTGTCGCCGCGCTGCTGCGTGAGCGGGGTGAGCTCAAGAATGAAGCGGCAAGCCTCAAGGACGAAACGGCCATCCTCAGGAGCGAGACGGCGGGTCTCAAGGACATCATCAAGCGCCTCGAGCATCTGGTGGCCGAGCTCAACCACCTCGTCCATGGCAAGCGATCCGAGAAGCTCAGCGAAGATGAACGGCAGCTGGCCTTCGAGGATCTCGAGACGGCCGTCGCCGAAGCCAATGCGCAAAAGGAGACGCAGGCTCCTTCGGACGGCACGTCCCGTCGCACGGCGTCTTCGGCCAAGCGCAACCGCGGCAACCTGCCCGAGGACCTGCCCCGCATCGAACAGGTGGTCGAGCCCGACAGCCTCGCGTGCCCGTGCGGCTGCGGGCAGATGCACAAGATCCGCGAGGATCGCGCCGAACGCCTCGACATCGTGCCCGCGCAGCTGCGCGTGCTTGTCACCGTCCGTCCCAAATACGCCTGCCGCGCCTGCACCAACGGCGTGCGTCAGGCCCCGGCACCCGCCGCCCTGATCGAGAGCGGCCTGCCGACCGAGGGGCTCATCGCCCATATCCTGGTCAGCAAATACGCGGATCACCTTCCACTATATCGCCAGAGCCAGATCCTCGGCCGCTCGGGCATCGACATCCATCGCAGCACGTTGGCTGACTGGGTCGGCGTCGCGGCATTCCACCTGCGGCCGGTGGTGGCTTGCCTGGCAGAGCACCTGAAGACGTCGACCAAGCTGTTCATGGACGAGACCACCGCACCCGTCCTCGACCCGGGGCGCGGCCGGACCAAGACCGGCTTCCTTTGGGCACTGGCCCGGGATGATCGAGCGTGGGACGGCGACGATCCACCCGGCGTGGTCTACTTCTACGCCCCCGGCCGGGGCGGGGAGAACGCGGAGAAGTTCCTGACCGGCTTCGACGGCATCCTGCAGATCGACGGATACACAGGCTACAACCGCCTGACGCGCCCCTCCCGCAAAGGCGGTGAGCCGATCCGCGTGGCGTATTGCTGGGCGCACGCCCGGCGCAAGCTGAAGGAAGTGTTCGATCGCGACGGCTCCGAGATCGCGGCCGAAGGCCTGCGCCGCATTGCCGAGTTCTACAAGGTCGAGGCTGAGATCCGCGGCATGAGACCCGGTCAGCGGCTCTCGGCTCGGCAGACACGAACGGCGCCGCTTGTCGCCGCCTTTGGCGAATGGCTGCAAGAGCAGCGCCTGCGTGTCTCCGCCAAATCGCGTCTCGGCGAGAAGCTCGCCTACATCCACTACCACTGGGACGGACTGCAGACCTTCCTTCGGGATGGGCGCGTCGAGATCGACTCCAACGGCGTCGAAAACCTCATCCGCCCGATCGCTCTGAACAGGAAAAACGCGCTCTTCGCCGGGCACGACGAAGGTGGGAAGGCTTGGGGGCGCATCGCGTCTCTCATCGAGACCGCGAAGAT
>NZ_CYPR01000034.1 GCF_001408515.1 Jannaschia seosinensis
TCATGCGGATCGCGAAGGGGATCTCCTGCTCGACGAGAAAAGTGAACCATTCCTGACCGATGAACTCACGATCCGCCAGCAGCATCCGAACGGTTGAGGCGTCGAAATACGCGAGATACCGCTTCATCAGCGCGATGCGCTGAGCGGTCGTGCTGTTGCCGGAATGCGGGAGCATGGTCCACATCAGCGGGACGCGGAACTTGACCGTGATGACGGCCAACACGAGGACGTTAACGTCGGTCTTGCCGATCTTCCAGTTGGTGCGGTCGAGACAGAGATGCCAAGGGCGAGGATTGCCGAGCAGCGAGATCACGATGCCCACGCTCCAATCCTCGGGCAGGCACACATGTTGGAAGAAGCGTTGCAGACGGCGATAGGTCGATGCAACCATGGCGCGACTTGGCCGCTCGCTCGCGATATGCGTCAGGTTCACCGTTCGGGCGCTGATCATGCCAAGCAGGATCATGCAGAGCGTCTCGAGCCGTGACTTGCCCAACGGCACATGCGGAGTTAGCGTTTTCTGGAGATCGGCGAGAGCACGGATATTCAAGGGACCGTTCCTTTGGCGAGGTCGAGTCCACCAGAAGAATCCGTCTTGCCGGTCTCGGCCACCCCAAAAACGGCTGTGTCGTGTAGTCTGGCCGTTCGACTTGCCTACGTAACAAAGCCAAGGTTGAGCTTCATTTTCTGTGTTGCCTCACCAGCCAGAAGTAGGTCCGGATCACCCGGCGGGGGCCCTTGGCCCATTGATGGTGCGCTGGTAACAGCGAAGTGAAACGGGAAATCGGGATGTGAGTATGGCTGGTCGCGACGGTGCAGGCATGCAGGGCCGGATGCTCAGCGCTCTGGATGATCTGCACGATCGCGTCTGGGGTTTTGCCGCTGCAATCGGGCGCCGCGAGCAAGGATCGATCAGCATTCCGCGTCCGGTCGCGCCGAGGCACGTCGAGGTCGACATCTGCATCATTACACATTGCGGGTTTCCGGGCGGCAATGCCGCAACCACGGTGACTGAGGCACGCACATTTGCGTCGGCCGGATACAGCGTCGCCATCATTCATTGCAGCATCAAGAAATCACGTTGGAAATGGAATTGGGTATCAGGGCGTTACCTGCCGGTGATGGATATGATTGTGCCGGCCCATCGCGTCGGGCGCATCACGTGTCGCAAAGCTATCGTGCGCGGACCCCGCATGATGATGAACAGAAACTTCCTGAAACTTTCGAAGCGGATTGAACCGGGTCATGCGATCTTCGTCGTCAACAATTCTGCCTGGAGCGAGGACGGCAAACCCGTCTTCTCGTGGCCCGGCCTGCATGAGAGCATCCGTGGTTTCGACTGGCCATCCGTGGAGCTTTGCCCGACCGGACCGATCATTCGGGAGGAGTCCAGCCGCGATCTCGCCAACACCGACACGCCCTCGCAATTGTCGCGCCGAGATTGGCCGCCGGTTATGGATCAATCCGAATTTGCATTCCGTCCACGTGCAAAACTCACGCCGCCAATCGTGATCGGCCGGCACGCCCGGGATCATCCCGGAAAGTGGCTTGAGGACAGGGAAGAGCTACTGGCGGTCTATCCGGCTGACGACCCCGATATCCGTGTCTCGATCCTTGGCGGTGCAGAGACTGTGGCGAAATTGCGCGGCGGCGTCCCCCAAAGCTGGACGGTAATTCCTTTCGGCTTGGGAAGCGTGCGAGACTACCTCGACGGACTCGACATCTTCGTCAATTTTCCGTCGCCCATGCGGCATGAGGCATTCGGGCGAACCATTATCGAGGCGTCGTTGTCAGGCTTGCCGGTCATCCTGCCGCACCGCTTCGAGGCAACGTTCGGCGACTTGGCGATCTACTGCACGCCTGACGAGGTGCGGGATGTGATTGATCGCGTTGCCGCCGACGACACCGGTCGTCTCATCTACCTGAAGGCCTGCCGTGAGCTTGCCGAGAAGCTGTTCTGCACGCCCAGTCTCATTCAGCGGCTTGAAGACAATCGCCCTTCAGAACGTCCTACGCTCAACGGGCCGGCGGCTGCGTGGCGAACGGCGATACAGCCTCAGTCGTAGTGCCGCGCGAGGCCATCGAGAACGATAATTCGATCTTCCGCCGACATGGCATCAAGGCTTTGTACACAAAAGGACTCGAACCCGCCCTCTTGTAGTCGCGACAAAGTCTTACGCAACGCGTCACCTGTCGGGCGGCCCGGTTTCACGTAGCCTACATCAACAGGCGAAATCGTCCGCGCCCCCGCAGCCAGTTCCAGATGGCAGGCGAGGCCAAGGGGAGAGACCTGTTCAGCCGATCGAAAGCGGTGCGCCACCTGACGCCGAAGCGCTTGAGGATCGTTTTGAAAAAAGTTGCGCAGCGTCTGCCGACGCATCGGCTGGGGCTGGTGTTCGAGCAGGAAATAACGATCCGTCCGCCCGACCAGCCGCGCAGCGTCTCTCTGTGCGGCAGCGTAACCGGGCCGCTCCCCCCGCAGCCGGATCTTGAGCCACTCACGAAATCGAGAGGGAAACGGACGGAACCGGCCGCGGAGAACAGGGCGACCTTCATCGAAAAAATCCGTCTCGGACATGGTACGGCCGATGAAAATATCATCGTTAAGGTAGATGAATCGCTCCGACAGGTCCGGAATGCGGTGGATCATCGTCTCAATCGAGCGTGACGAAAATACCGGCAAGAGATCGGCGAACTCAGCAAATATTTCCGTATGATCCACCAAGCGCAGGCGGTTCGCATGAGCGGGATCGTCAAGAAGATCGGCGACCGGTGCGGGATACTGGTCATCGGTGACGATGTGGATGCGATCGATGAATGGGCAGAAGCGCAGGAGCGAGCGAACGCAAAATCGCAACTCGCCCGAATTGGCAAATCGCGTTGACCCAAACGTATCGGGATGAATGCCGCCCTCCCGATAGGCGGCGCGCTTGGCGAGGTGAGCCGGGTCTTCCCCGTCGACCCATGTAATCACTGCATCCATCATGACTATCCAGCCTCGGCAGGTTTGCAGCCGCCTCCGACATTGGCTATCGGAAGCTGTGCGGAACGTGGGCATATTCAACGACACATCGGTCAGCGGTCATTATGGCTGCACGGCCGTGATGTCGACTCTAGTGGGCGAACTCGCGGCCCGGGACATATCTGCTGCGTTCCTTTGGCCTGTAGCCACCGATTGGTCGGGGTACGAGCGCTGGATCATGCAGACCCGCCCGGACGCGATAATCGTGAACGGGGAAGGCACGATCCACCACTCGGCCGAACGCAAGCGCACTCGCGATCTGCTGGCGCTTCCAGTATTCGCGCGACGCCATGGTCTTCCGATCCACCTTTTGAATGCTTCCGTGTCGGCACTTGACGCCGCTGCGCTAGAGGCGCTGCGCGGGTTCGACACGGTGCATGTGCGCGAGAGTGATAGCCTTGCCTATCTGGAAGCTCACGGGCTCGACGCGAAGATGGTCCCGGACCTGTCGCTGGGCCTCTCGGTACCGCCCGCCAGCGCGCCACGTGAGGGAATAATTGTGACCGACAGCGTCCTTCAGGAGGTTGCAAGAGATCTGCGTACGTTCTCGCTGGAAATGGGTGCACGTTATGAGCGCATGAAGCCGAAGCGACCCCACGGGGCAAAGCTACGCGAGAAACTGCGGACGTTATGGCCAGGGCCATCCGCGTCGCGCCAGTGGAGCCCGCGCTCCGATGCGACCGCCTTTGCAAGCCGACTGGCTTCAAATTCGTTGGCCGTGACGGGGCGGTTCCACACTGTTCTTCTGTCGATCGCGACCGATACACCATTTATTGCCTTTCCGTCGAATACTCCCAAGATCGAGGCGGTTCTGCGCGACGCGTTCGGAAACACATCGCGGGTGCGCGATGTAGCAGTTCTTGAAGAACCACTGTTCCGGACCGAGGCGCGACGGGGCATACCCTTTTCGGCGGACGAACTGGCCGCGCTGGCCCGATATCGCGCCGCTGCAGCAGAGGCTCGCCGAGAAATGTTCGAACGGATTGCGAGTTCAGTAAAATGAAGATTGGCAGCAAGCGTTTTCGCTCCGCGATCAACGGTGTCGCGCGCAGTGTCGCTTTTCATCCCGCCACCCCATGGGGTCCCGATCTGCTGCAGCCGTCGTTGTTTTTGGGAAAGCGCGTTATTGTACTTGGACCCGCCCAGACGGTTTTTGACGACCTGAACGGAACGGACGTGGACGCGTACGACGTGGTGGTGCGCCTCAACAACGGCCTCCTCCTGTCGGAGCGCGATCCTGAAGTGCTTGGCAGACGCACCGACCTGCTCCTGCACAATTCCCGCGAGCATGGGCCGAGAAGCGCCGGGGCAATTCCTGCGGACCTTCTGAAAGCGCGTCGAGTTGGAATGCTTGCGTTCCCCTATTGGCGTAAGAATGAACACCGTCAGGCCTACTACGCTAAGAAGGCAGAGTTGCGTCGCGTGGATGGCCCTCCCCTGCGGCTCATTCCCCTCGACATGATGACGGCTATGCGGATTGACATCGGAGACCGGCCGCCCAGCGTTGGCGCAACGGCGATTATGTTTTTTCTCGACGCGCCCATCGCTGAAATTGCGATCCATGGCTTCACGTTTTTCGAAACCGCCTACGCCGCCGGCTACAACGACGCCGTGGCCTCACCTGAGGATGCGCGTGCTTGGGTCGACGCGCGCGGGACGCACGAACCAACTTCGGAGAAACAGGCGATTCGCACGCGTCTATCCCGCACCGAGGTCGCCAAGGTCATCCTCGGGCAAGGAGTTCGCAGACACCTCTTCGAGAAATGAAGTCACGCTTACCCATGTCCTGTTGACAGAACGTTGGGTCCAGAGGCGGATGCAGGCGATGTCGACGAAGCCCAGGACGCTTTCGACGGTCTTGTCGTAGCGGGTGGCGACGCGGCGGCTGTTCTTGAGCCGCCTGACGCAGCGCTCGACCGGGTTGCGCAGCGCGTAGAGGGTCTTGTCCACGCCCGCGCGGGCCTTGCGGTTGCGGCGCATGGGGATGACGGGGATCGCCGGCCTCGGCCTCGGCCTCGGCCCAGTCGCGGATGCGGTCCGCGTCGTAGCCCTTGTCGGCAAGCAGTTCGCCCGGCGCGGGCAAGGCATCGTCCATGACGAGTCGAAGCCTCTGTCGTCCGAGGTCTGGCCCGGCGTCACATCGGTGCGCATCGGCAGGCTCCAGCCGTTCGTGCGGAGGTGGATCTTGGTCGTCTGGCCACCTCTTGAGCGGCCAATACCCTATCGCGGAGTCCCCCTTTTGCGCCGGCTGCATGCTGATGCGCCCGGATCACCGTGCTGTCGATCCTCTGCAAGCGGTCGGGCGGGTGATTACGCTCGGCCGCGCCCTCGTTCAGGGCT
>NZ_CYPR01000035.1 GCF_001408515.1 Jannaschia seosinensis
GCTGCCAGTTCCATCTCGCGCGCAACGCCATTCATCACGCTCCGAACGTCGAGAGCCGCAAGCGCATCGGAGCCGAGCTGCGCACCGTGTGGAATGCCAGCACGCTCGCCAAGGCAGAAACGGCCTTGGCAGAGATCGTCGCCAGCTATCGCACCTCTGCGCCGAAGCTGGCCGCATGGCTGGAGGAAAACGCGCCCGAGGGGCTCGCGGTCTTCACGCTGCCCGAGCACCATCGCCGCCGGCTGCGCACTTCAAACCCGATGGAGCGATCCGTCCAGCAGGAGCTCAAGCGGCGCACCGTAAAGGTCAGGGTCTTTCCCAGCGACGACGCTCTGCTGCGACTGGTCAGCGCCGTCCTCGTAGAGATCGACGAGAAATGGGCCTCCGAGACCAAGGCCTACATCAAATGGGAATGCCAGGATGCATGACCCGCTCTCAGCAGAATTTCCAGACCGCAGGTTGCTCTATCCATTCACGCGCCCCCCTCGGGCGCAAGGCCCAGCATGCGCCGCTTCTCCTCCGCAGTCAGAAAGTCAGCCGACGCGATCCGTTGCCATTCGGCATCCCGCTCCGCCTGAAGTGCCGGCACCCGATCACGATCCACCGCCAGACCGACCGCCGCACCTGCGTGCGCCCCCAACCAGAAGGCCAGCGCATCGGCGACCTTTGAGACGAGCGGAAGCACCGTCAGCCGGTAGAAAGCCCGATTTGCCTCTACGTAGTTGGCGTAGGTCGCGTCGCCGGGAATACCCAGCATCATCGGCGGCACCCCGAACGCCGTCGCAATTTCACGCGCCGCGGCCTCCTTGGTCTTTTGGAACTCCATATCGGATGGGCTGAACCCCATCGGCTTCCAATCGAGCCCACCATCCAGAAGCATCGGCCGCCCCGCATTACGGGCGCCCTGATGCTGCGTCTCGATCTCCACCGAAAGGCGATCAAACTGCTCCTGCGTTAGCTCCTCACCGCCGTTCACGATCGCCCCCGAGGGCCGAGCCGCGTTGTCGAGCAGCCCCTTCGACCACCGAGAAGCCGCGTTGTGGACGTCGAGAGCCGTTGCCGCCGCCTGCATCGGCGAGAGGCCGTAGTGATCGTCCTGCGGATGGAAGGCGCGGACATGCAGCACCGGTGACACCTCGCCAACGACGAACCGATGCGCCCGGCCCCCGACGGTATAGTCGTAGGCAACTGGCCACCCATCGGCGCCGGGCACGACCGACATTCGGTCCGACCGCAAGACGTGCAGTTCGACCGGGAGGTCTCCCGCGCCTACCGCCTCGACGTAAGCGTTGCCCGAGAGCAGGTATTGTCCGAACAGCGCCTCAAGGAACTCGCCGCGTCCCTGCGCGCCGTTCGGCCTAGCCAGAAGCGAAAGGACGGGATGCACGTCCATCCGCCCGTCCACATCCGAGCACACCAGTGGCACCGCCGAGGCTGCCTCCGCAATCAGCTTCACCGCACGGAACCCGACCGGGTTCGAGGTGAACCCAACCCTCGTAAGTGTACCTACATCCCGCGGCGACCAGACCGGCCGACCCGCCGTTCCCATCGCGGCGACGCGTCCCGTGGCCGAGGCCTTCACCTCCGGCGCCCCGTCCGCTTTTCGTCCAAATCCGAACATCGCCCGTCCTCTTTGTCGTGCCAAAGAAAAAGGGCCCCGAAAGGCCCCGCTCATCTTGTTACAGCGTTCGTATTCGCGGACCGGACCGGGCGCGCCCCGGATCGAGCATCAATTCCCAAAGCGCCCAGACCGCCGCGTCCACCCGGTCCGGCGAACCGGACCCGCGATAGCCGGCATTTGTCATCCGGCACATCTGATCCTCCAGCGGCCCCAGCCCGCGCAGGTGGCGGACCTTGCCCTGTTCATAAAGCGCCGCCACCGGCTCGGCGCGCGCGCCCTTGCCATGCCGCGCCGTCACCTTGCGGTAGCTGACCTGCGGCGCCACCTGCCGCAGAACGGCCTCGATCATGTCGCCGCCCTGATTTCCCTCGGCCACGACACGATCGGCGCCCCATCGCTCATAAGCTCCCGCGACCGCCCGCGCCCATTCCGTGGGCGAGGCCGCCGACACCGTCGCATCTTCCAGAACATAGGCCCGCCAGTCGCGGACCGGCCCCTTCGTCACCGCCCCGACCACGACGATCCCTGTCTCGTCGGAGCCGCCCTTCGACGTCACCGCCGGGTCGACACCTACCACGATCCGGTCGAGTTCCGGCACCTCGTCCACCCGCATCGCGTCGAGCACGGCTGTCGTCCAGAACGCCCCCTCGATATCGTCGAGCAGGATACCATCCAGTTCCTGCCGCCCCATCCGTGTGCCGCCGTAGCGCTCCATCACCTCGGTCAGGAACCCGCGCGCCAGATTTGCACGGTTCGCCTCGGTCGGCGCATGGGTGCAGACCGTGCTCCGCCGCCCGAGAATGTCCCGAAGGATCGGGATGTTCTTCGGCGTCGTCGTCACCACCGCCTGCGGGTTGTCGCCGAGCCGAAGGCAGAACTGCAGCATGTCCCACGCCTCCTCCGCCCGCGGCCACTTGGCCAGTTCATCCATCCAAGCCGCATCGAATTGCGGCCCGCGAAGCGCCTCGAAATCATGCGCCGAGAAGGCCTGCGCCTCCGCCCCATTCGGCCAGACCAGCTTGCGCTGCATCGCCTTCCAGACCGGCCGCCGGTCCGGAGGAGAGCAGGCAAGTATCCCGCTCTCCCCCTCGATCATTACGGCCCGGACCTGCTCATAGGTCTCGCCCACCAGCGCCACGCGCCGCGCCTTCCCGGGCATCAGCGACCGCGATCCCTCGACCTGCGCGCGAACCCATTCCGCTCCGGCGCGGGTTTTCCCCGCGCCGCGGCCACCAAGTATCACCCAGGTTCGCCAGTCGCCCTCGGGCGGAAGCTGATGCTCCAGCGCCCAGAACTCGAACAGATAAGGCAGCGCCGCCAGCGCACCCTCGTCAAGTCCGTCAAGGAACCACTTCCGGTCCTTCGGCGTCGCGGATGCGATCGAGGCGGCGCCCGATCTCAAGCCGCGCGGCGTCGAAGTCGATCCCGTCTCCCCCGCTTTCCTGCCGTAGGACATCGTCCACCTTACCTTTCTGCTCCTGCGCGAACATGATCGCCTTGGCGAGTTCGCGGACGGCGGATGTCAGTTCCGTCGCCTTCACCCCCGCCGGCGGAGAGGTCTTCAGCTCTTCCGCCTTCTCCTTGAGCACCTCGAGAAAGGCGCTCATTCCTGTCACGGCCGAAGCCATGCATTCTTCCAGTTCGCCCACATTATTGTGGGTCGTTTTGACTGCCCTCGTTTCCATCCTGATAAGCTCCGTGCACGGTTGGATGCCTGGTCCGCACGATCCGAAACGAGAAAGGCGGCCGGGGTTGCCCCCGCGCCGCCTCGCCCACTTCTTCCAGCTTGCCCTAAAGATGTTTTTGAGCGTTCGGTGGGTCAATCCACTTTTTTACGTCCGCCTGAACTTTCTCATAAGACATTAAGAACGCTTCACACTTCCCAAAACGTGCGGCACCACTACCGCTAGGAAAGCCGCATTCCAGGCGCATTCCGGTCCGTCACGATTCGCCAATCACTGATCCGAAACCGCTCCGCGCGCCGCTTCGATGGCGCGCCATTCGGCGACGTTCTGGTTATGCTCGGCCAAGGTTTCGGCGAATGCATGCCCGCCGGTGCCGTCGGCAACGAAGAACACGAACCCGGTCTCCGCGGGATCGACCGCCGCACGGATCGCCTCGGCACTCGGATTGGCGATTGGCGTCGGCGGCAGGCCGTCGATCCGGTAAGTGTTGTATGGCGTCACACGGTCCAGTTCGCTTTGATAGATGCCCCGCCCCAAGGCGCCCTGCCCGTTGGTAATCCCATAGATCACCGTCGGATCGGTCTGAAGCCGCATTCCCTGTTGCAGCCGGTTCGTGAACACCGCGGCCACCATGCGCCGCTCTTCCGGCACGCCGGTTTCCTTCTCCACGATGGACGCAAGGATCAGCGCCTCTTCCGGACTGGCAATCGGCAGGCCCGGCGCGCGCGACGCCCAGGCATCGGCCAGAATTGCCTCCTGCCGCACCCGCATCCGCTCGATCAGGTCCGCAACATCCGCCCCCTGCGCCACCTCGTAGGTATCCGGCGCCAGCGTTCCTTCCGCCGGCACCGAAACTTCACCTTCCAAGAAATCCGCGCCCTTCAACCCCTCAACAATCTCCCAAGACGTCAAACCCGGCGCGACCGCGATCCGCCACGTCATCGGAATATCGCGATCCAGAAGGTCGGTGAACGCCTCTGGCACCGCCTCGCCGGGTGTATAGGTGGCGATCTCGACCGGATCGGGCCGGCCCGGCTGGCGCTCGCGCACGCGCACCTCCGGTCCCTGCGCACGCAGCACGTAAGTCACCGAGAACGGATAGACCGACGGCCCGCCCGCGGTGACGATGTCCAGCACCTCCGGCATCGATGCGCCCGCGGGTATCTCGTAGGTCCCGAACTTCAGATCGTCGTCGCGATCCACATAGCCGGTGCCGACGCGGAACAGGCTCGCGGAAGACACGACCCCCTGCGCCTCCAGCGCATCACTTACCGCACGCAGGCTTGCGCCCCGCGGCACCTCGAAAAACACCGCGTCAGAAAGCGGTCCCGGCGCGGCCCAGCGCGATGTCCCGATCTGGACGATGGCGGCGGCGCAGGCGATCAAAACGACACCCAACGTCAGCGCATTGGCTGCAATATGCTTCCACATCAGTGTGTTCTGACCCGAAGTTAAACTTTACTCAGAACGAGCGACGCGTTTGTGCCACCAAATCCGAAGGAATTCGACAGCGCCACGTCGATACGGCGCTTCTCCGCCACCTTGGGGGCAAGGGACATCGTCGGCTCGACCGCCGGATTGTCGAGGTTGAGCGTGGGCGGCGCGACCTGATCGCGGATCGCGAGGACGCAGAAGATCGCCTCGACCGCTCCCGCCGCCCCGAGCAGATGCCCGATCGCCGACTTGGTGGACGACATCGTGACCGTCGCCGCATGCTCGCCCAGCACGCGCTCCACCGCCCCCAACTCGATCGTATCAGCCATGGTGCTGGTGCCGTGCGCGTTGACGTAATCCACCGCGCCGGCCTCGATCCCACCGTTCTTCAGGGCCGCGCGCATCGCGCGCTCACCGCCCTCGCCGTTCTCGGACGGCGCTGTGATGTGGTAGGCATCGCCCGAAAGGCCGTAACCCCGCACCTCGGCATAGATCCGTGCGCCCCGGGCCACCGCATGCTCGTATTCCTCAAGGACCACGACACCCGCGCCCTCGCCCATCACGAACCCATCGCGATCCTCGCTATAGGGCCGGGACGCCTTGGCCGGGTCATCGCCCCACTTCGTCGAAAGCGCCTTGCACGCGTTGAAACCTGCGATGCCGATTTCCGAGATCGGGCTTTCGGCCCCGCCCGCAACCATGACATCCGCGTCGCCCAACGCGATGAGACGCGCCGCATCGCCAATCGCATGCGCCCCGGTGGAGCAGGCCGTCACGACGGCATGATTGGGCCCCTTGAAGCCGTAGCGGATGCTGACCTGCCCGCTCACGAGGTTGATCAGGGCCGACGGAATGAAGAACGGCGACACCCGCCGCGGCCCTCGTTCCTTGAGCAGAACCGCCGTTTCGGCGATGGAGGTCAGGCCGCCGATCCCGGAGCCGATCATCACGCCGGTGCGAAGCTTGCCCTCCTCGCCCGGGTTCCATCCGGAATCCTCGACCGCCTGCACCGCGGCGGCCATCCCGTAGAGGATGAAGTCGTCGACCTTACGCTGCTCCTTCGGCTCCATCCAGTCGTCGGGGTTGAACGTGCCGTCCGAGCCGTCGCCGCGGGGGATCTCGCAGGCATAGGTCGTCGCCAGATGGCTCGCATCGAAGCGCGTGATCGGCCCGGCGCCCGACTCCCCGTCGATCAACCTCCGCCACGTCGCCTCGACACCGCATGCCAGCGGCGTCACCATTCCCAGTCCCGTCACGACCACGCGGCGCATCTGCATCGGCCAAGCTCCCTAGATTGTCAGCGCGCTGTTACAACGCACGCCCCGGCGTCTCAAGGGACGGTGCGGCGAAGAGCGTGAAGGCGCTTGCGAATTTCGCCCTACCGCCCCTCGAATTTCGCCGGCCGCTTGTCGAGAAACGCCATCACGCCTTCCTTGAAATCGCGTGAATGGCCCGCCTCCCCCTGCAGCTTCGCCTCAAGCGCAAGCTGCTGATCCAGACCGTTCTCCCACGACCCGCGGATCGCCCGCTTCACATTCCGGTAGGCCACCGACGGGCCGTTCGCCAGATGCCGCGCACGCTCGGCCCAATGCTCCGCGAACGCCTCGTCGGGCACCGCCTCCCAGATCATGCCCCAATCGCTCGCCTGCCGCGCCGTGACCGGCTCGGCGAACAACGCCGCCCCCATCGCCTTGGCCGCCCCCATCTGCCGGGGCAGCCAGTAGGTCCCCCCCGCGTCGGGAATGAGCCCGATACGCGTGAATGCCTGCAGGAACACCGCGCTCTCGGCCGCGATCACCACATCGCAGGCCAGCGCGAGGTTCGCGCCCGCACCGGCGGCCGGACCGTTGACGGCGGCGACGGTCGGGATCGGACATTCGTAGATCGCCTTCAACAGCGGCTCGTATTCGTCGCGCAGCGTCCGTTCGAGATTCAGGCGACCGAGATCCCGCGCATCCCCAAGATCCTGCCCCGAGCAGAACGACCGCCCGCGCCCCGTCAGGACGAGGACCCGGGCCTCCTTCTCGCTCGACCGTACGGCATGAAGAATTTCTGCCCGCATCTGCGTGTCGAGCGCGTTCATCACCTTCGGCCGGTCCAGCGTCAGGGTCGCCACCCCGTCGCGTGTCTCGAGGCGGATCGTTTCATAGTCCATCGGGCAGCTCCTCATGCGGTCGCAGCCCACCTTAGCCAGCGCTCGCGGCCGCCGAAAGGCGGACGTCGCGACCTCAGCTTCGCTTGTCCTCTTCCTCTTCCATGAGGTCGGTGAGCTGCGCCTCTTCCTCGGGAGACAGCGCTTCGGGCGCGCTCTGCCGCCGTGTCACGGCGACCCCGGCGACCGCCCCGCCAATCAGAAGCAGCCCCAGAGGCGCCCCCCACAAAAGCAGGTTCGTCCCGCCGCGCGACGGGTCCAGCAGGATGTACTCCCCGTAGCGGTCGACGAGATACGACATCACCTCCGCGTCGGTGTCGCCCGCGACCAGCCTCTCGCGCACCAGAAGCCGCAATTCGCGGGACAGATCTGCATTGCTCGCGTCGATCGACTCGTTCCGACAAACTGGGCAGCGCAACTCCGCCGAAAGCGCGCGCGCGCGCGCCTCAAGCACCGGATCTTCGAGAACCTCGTCTGGCAGAACCGCAAGAGCCGGCGTCGCAAATAGAACCGCCAGCGCGAAGACGAGGGCCCTCATTCCGCCGCCACGCCAAGCGGCGCACGTTTGGCCGCACCCGCCGCCACCCTGTACCGCCGGTCACCCAGCGAAATCGCGCCGCCGATCGCCATCAGGATTGCGCCGCCCCAGATCCAGTTCGCGAACGGCTTGACGTAGACACGCACGGCCCAGCCTCCCCCCACCTGCGGATCGCCGATCACGGCGTAAAGGTCGCGCGTGAACCCGCTGTCGATCCCGGCTTCGGTCGTGGGCATCCGCGCCACCGGGTAAACCCGCTTTTCGGGATACAGCACGCCCAACTCCCGTCCGTTCTCGAAGGCCCGCAACGCGGCCCGCGTGGCGACGTAGTTCGGCCCCTCGACGCGCGTGACATCCGCAAGCTCCACCTCATAGCGGCCGACCTCCAGCCGGTCACCGACATCGAGCGCGGCAATCCCCTCCTGCTGCCATGCGGTGAGGGCGGCGACGCCGAAGATCGTCACGCCCAGCCCGCCATGCGCGACCGCCTTGCCCCAGTCGGCCCCCGGCAGCCGCATCAGCCGCCGCGTCCGGGCCCGCAGATCGCCCCGGCCCGTCCGCTGCATCAGGTCGACCGCCGCGCCCGCGACGAGCCAGACGCCAAGCCCCGCCCCGATCGGCCCACCGAGCGAGCGGCCCGTCTGCATCGCCCAGACAAGCCCCGTCACCGCCAGCGCAAGCCCCAGCGCAGGCAAGAGCGGCCGCAATACCCGACCCCGACCCCGCTTCCACGGCAGAAGCGCTCCGAACGGCAAAATCGCCGCAAGTGCCACGACGAAGGGCGTGAACGCCGCGTTGAAGAACGGCGGCCCGACCGAAACGGTACGGTCAAATGCCATTTCCGAGATGAGCGGCCAGATCGTTCCCACGAACACCACGAAGCACGACACCGCGAGCAGCAGGTTGTTCGCCACCAGCGCCGATTCGCGGCTGACCGTGCCGAACACGCCCCGCGCCTGCATCGCCGGCGCGCGCCAGGCATAAAGCGCCAGCGCCCCGCCCGTGAACACGCCGAGGATCGCCAGGATGAACACGCCCCGCTCCGGATCGTTGGCAAAGGCGTGCACCGACGTCAGCACCCCCGAGCGCACGATGAACGTCCCGATCAGCGAAAAGCCGAAGGCCAGGATCGCGAGCAATATCGTCCAGGATTTCAACGCCTCACGCTTCTCGACCACAATGGCGGAATGGAGCAACGCCGCGGCGATTAGCCAAGGCATAAAGGACGCGTTCTCGACCGGATCCCAGAACCAGAAGCCCCCCCAGCCCAGCTCGTAATACGCCCACCAGGATCCCAGCGCGATGCCGATGGTCAGGAACAACCATGCGGCAAGGGTCCAAGGCCGGACCCACCGCCCCCAAGCCGCATCCACCCGCCCCTCGATCAGGGCTGCCACCGCAAAGCTGAATGCCATGCTCAGTCCGACATAGCCGAGATAGAGAAACGGCGGATGAAAGGCCAAACCCGGATCCTGCAGGAGGGGATTGAGATCCTCGCCATTGAATGGCGGGACGGCCAGCCGCACGAAGGGGTTGGAGGTAAACAGAATGAAGGCGAGGAAAGCCGCGCCGATGCTGCCCTGAACCGCCAGAACCCGCGCGCGCAACGTCTCGGGCAGCTGCCCACCGAACCAAGCGGCCGCCGCGCCGAACAGCGCGAGGATCAGCACCCAGAGCAGGAGCGACCCTTCGTGATTCCCCCACACGCCGCTGATCTTGTAAAGAAGCGGTTTATCGGTGTGGGAGTTCAGGACCACCAGCTGCAGCGAGAAATCCGACGCGACGAAAGCGTAGGTCAGCGCGGCAAAGGCAAACCCGATCAGAAGAACCTGCACCGTTGCCGCGGGCGCTCCGACCGCCATCCAACCGCTCCACCCCCGCCACGCGCCGATCAACGGCACGAGCATCTGCACGATGGCCACAGCGAAGGCGGTGATGAGGGCGAAATGCCCGAGTTCTACGATCATGGGTCGCAGATACGGCATGACGCGGCCCGCGCCAATGGGCAGCGACCGGGGGTCGCGGGGCCGTGATCGGCCCCGCGCTTCGTCAGCCTCAGTACGTCGAGCCATGCCAGTCGCGCAGGGCCGGATTGTCGTTTGCCGGCGGAGCTTCGGCCTCCGGCACGGTCACGGGAGCGATCCAGGCGGAATGGACGGCCTCCGCGCGCGGCGCCGGAGGGTTCGGAGCGCGCCGGTAATGCAACTCCCGCGCGCCGAAATAGAATCCGACGATCGCGCCAAGCAGCCACCAAAGCGGATCGGGCACGAAAGCCAACCCCTCCATCCGCGCGGCAAAGCCCGGCGGATCGACCATCGCATAGACAAACAGGCCCAGCGTCCCAAGCGCCAGCATCGGCCGCGGCAGACGGTTGAGTCCATCGACGCAACGGTCGAACAGCCCCTGCCCCACGACCGAGAATTCCTCGCTCAACTGATCGAGTGCGGCTCCACGCGCGGCCGCGCCCAGCCGCTGTCCATCGCTCGCATTCGGCACGAAGACCTCCGAGACGCCGCGAACCGCGCGCCCCGCCGTTCCGATCATCGCGCTCACCGCGCCGATCCCCCCGATCATCCCCATGCCGCGACCCTCGCCCGGTGTTCTGCCGCAGACAGGTGAT
The DNA here is from genome assembly GCF_001408515.1 of Jannaschia seosinensis. Classification (GTDB taxonomy): domain Bacteria; phylum Pseudomonadota; class Alphaproteobacteria; order Rhodobacterales; family Rhodobacteraceae; genus Jannaschia; species Jannaschia seosinensis. The sequence continues at coordinate 10,051 of NZ_CYPR01000035.1, forward strand.
AGCGTGGCGAGATGAACTCCTCCGCCCGCGTAATCCACCCGCCCTTCCCGCCATCACGCCGCCGCGCGTATTTGCGCGACGCCGGCCGCCGGTCGGCCAGCGCATAATACCAGTTGCGCCGCGCAATCCCGTAGGCATCGGAGAAGTGACCGGGCGCCTTGGCCTGACACGCCCGCGCCGCCGTCGCGGTGCGCGGGCCGATCCGGCCGTCCACCACGATCGCATGGCCCATCTGGCAAAGCAGGCGTTGCAGGATCCGCACCGCGTTCGCCCCCGCATTGACCTGCATGTCGAAAACCGACGCATGAACCGTATCGGGCAGTGCGTCGATCCGCGGCCGCCGGAAGTAATGCTCGATGAAGATATCGACCGCACGGGATCGGGGCAGCGCCCGCACATCAGCCACGTCGACATCGCCGTCCCGGTCCAGATCGAGACCCAGCGCGCGCATAGTGTGGATCGTCACGCCGAAATTCGTCGCACCTCCGGGATCGTCGGGATCGTTGACGAACCCGCCTTCACGCGCGACGATTTCCTCTGCGATGGACCGCACCGTGCGCCCGACCATCGCCTTCAAACTGGGCTCCGCCATGACCCGCTTCCTTTTCTGCTCGAGGGGGATTGAGCGACGAAAGCTGGGCTTGAGCAGTTAACCCACATAATTCATGAAGCTGCGGACTTGTGCTCCGTGGGATGGTTTCCCCGGTCTCGGTTTTCTTGCGCGCACCCGGTGTTTGCGTCCGGTTGGCAGGCCGGCCGGTGACTTGGGTCTTGGGCGATACGGGTTGATGTTTCGGGGTTTGTCGGGGCGCATGCGTCAGGCTGTTTTCGGTGGGGCGAGGGCGTCGAAGAGAAGGAGGAGAAGTCCCTTTCGGGACACGATGCCGGCAGGGTCACGATGATCCGGGTCTTCTTTTCGACGATGGTGGCGGCCAGTTTGACGAGATGCAGCCGCAGCGTGTCGAACTGGGCGCGGCGCCACGGTGAGCGCTTCGGGCAAGCCGCGCGGAGCTTCCACCAGACCCAGTAGGCGCAGCCGTGCAGCATCAGACGCATCTGGTTGGCGTTCGCCTTCGAGCATGATGTCCGGTCTGATGCGAGATGGGTTTTCCACGCCTTGATGTGGTTCTCGGCCTGGCCGCGGGCGGAATAGAGCTTCTCGTAAAGGTGCTTGCCGCGACCGCCCTCGAGGTTGGTGACGACGTAGCGGGTGTCCCGACCCATGGGGCCAACCTCGACGCGGGCGATGACGCGGCGGGGTTTCGACCACGAGC
>NZ_CYPR01000036.1 GCF_001408515.1 Jannaschia seosinensis
TGACGCTCGGGCGTGCGCTCATAATGGCTCGCGCCGAGAAACCGCTCCCGTTCGATCTGCATCGCCAGCTCGAAAGCCCGCGCGAACACCGATGCGATCTCGCCGGGCCCGTGCTCGATCAACTGTTCCAAGACCGCCTCAAGCGCCGTATCCTTCCGCCTGTCCATTCGTTCTTCTCCATGGTTGTGTTGCAAGGCCATGGAATACCAGAATGGGCAGCTTGTGCTGGAGGCGCCCCAGCACGAGCTCACGCCCCGCGTCTCAAGCGAATTTCCAGACCTGAGGGTACAGTACCCGCCGTGACGGCAGGTCGGGGACCATGAAGAGGTCGTCGGCTGCGTTGCAGAGCATGAACGTGTCGGACGGAAAGCGTCCCCGGGCGGAGTTCAGCTTCGACTTCACCTCCGGCGGCAGGACCACTTTCATCACGAGCTGATATTTGTGCTCCTCGTGATGGTACTGCGTCATGTGTATCGCGAACAAAGCGGTATCGCCGACGATGGTGAAGGCATGCTGATGCGGCATGTTCGTGATCACGTCGGGGCCCTTGTGGTGACGGTGCGCGGCGTGGTCGTGTTTCATCGGCGGCAGTCCGGGAATTGACGGGTCAGAGGGGGCATGGAGAGACCATGTTTGCGGCACAGATCGGCGGCACAATCGATTGCCATCCGCTTCAGCGCGCGCGCGAGTTCGGGCGTCAGGTCGCCCGCCGCCGTCGAAGTCATGAACGGGTTCATCTGCGTCGAAATGAGAAAGCCGAGGGCAACGCCCGGCGTCGGATCAACCCCGCAGCGCTTCGCGAGATGGTCCTCGAACGCATCTCCGTAGGTTTCAGGCTTGAAGGACGAGGCGGTCACGAACAGGGGCGCGTCGGGAATCTTGTAGCTGCCGAATTCCCGGACCGAAAGCGTCTGAAACACCGCATCGTTCAGGGCATTCATCAGAGACAGATTCCGGTTCAGCCCATCTGCCGTGCGAAAGTTCAGAATATAGGCACAGATCGTCTGGTCCGATCCAAGCTCGCGGAACAGCGACGACAGGTCCGGATCGGCGAGAAGCTTCTCCACAAAAGCATCGTTCGCGACGGGGGCGATCTGCCGGGCGATCAGCGCGCGCTGGGCCTCGATTTCGGCGGCCGTGCCGCCCGCGCGTTCGGCCGGCAGACGCTGAAACGGCGTCAGGGTCACCGGTCCGTCCGGATCAAAAGCCGAGAGGAGGGCGCAGTAGAAGCGCTTGAAGTTGAACACACATTTCGCCAGCAGCCGCCCGTATCCGGACCGGTCGGCCGGTATCACCGCATGCGACAGATAGACAGCCGCCGCCGCCGCGCCCGGCTTCGACCCTTCGATCCCGTAGACGCCGACGCTGGGAACGGTACCGCCGTGAAACACGACCGGCGCCGCGAACGCGACCGTCTCGCGCATTGCGCCGTTGCGATAGACCAGCGATCCGGCGGCATAGGGCACGAAGCCTGACTTGTGGGGGTCGACGGTAATCGTGTCGCATTGCAGGAAGGCGCGGTAATGGCGTGCGGTCTCTTCGCTGAGCGTCATGCCTGGACCCATGCCGAGGTCGTGCGCAAAGGAGATGTCGTTCGCCGGATTTCCCTCGGATTCCTCGGGCGCCTCCTGCACGCCCTCGTGGCGCGACAGGAGACGTGCCTCTTCGTCGGTCCCCTCCAGGCCGCACCGCGCGATCTCCCGCTCAAGCTTCGACGGCCGCAGCATCGCCGCGAAGTATCCGCCCCAGGCCGCATCGGCGTGCAGCGTGAACTCGAGCCCCATCTCGCGGTATTCGTCGCGGATTTCCGCAATGTCGGCGAGGGGGTCGACCGCGCTTTCCTCGGTCGTGCCCATTACGGCGACGACCTCCAGCACGGGACGCTTTTCGTCGAGGCACCTGTCGAGGTGGCGGCGCAGGTCCGCCATCTCCATCCGCCCGTCCAGATCGACGCAAACCGGCAGAACGCTCGTCCTGCCGAGCCCGACCAGAGACGCACCCTTGGGCCACGAATAATGCGCCGTCGCGGGGGCAAGGATGACGGGCGCCAGCGTGTCGGGCAGGAACCTGCGGCTGAATTCGATCATCCCCAGATCGGCGATCGTGCGGGCCGCAAGCGCCGCGGCGATTGTTTCCGGATCGATCCCGCCCGCCGCCGCGACGCGTTCCGACAACCCGACCGCCTCGTCCACCGGCAGGTTGAGGCGGCTCCATGTATCGAGGTCGAGGAGACGCCGCCGCCGTCCATCGAGCGTTCGGACGGTGACGTTGCGCGCCGAGGCCAATCGCGGGTCGTGCGCCACGGCGTCGGCCAGAGCGAAGGGGAGGAACTTAAGGTTTCGCGCGGCCCAGATCGATTCCGCGTTCGCGACGGAGCCGTCGCACGTGATGTGTCCCCATGGCCGGGGCAGGTCGCTCTCCTCCTCCGGGTTGCGAAAGCCCAGCATCCGGCAAAGATCGTCGCAGACCGCCATCTCCAAAAGCGTGGTTACGGGCGACGCCTCGGCCGCGACGTTGTTCTGATTGTAGAGAAGCCCCGCGAAGTGGCCGATGACCGCCGGCAGGGCCGTATCCCAGTACATATGCGACTGGTTGCGATAACTCGACAGCGGGATCGAGGCCCTGAGATGATCCAGCATCTCATCGAGCCTGTCGCCGATCAGCTCGACCGCGTTGCCATAGGCGGGGTTGTCGTTGGAAATGACGTGGTCCGGCGCCATGGCGGGATCGTCGGGGCGGTAATCCTTGCGCGCCTTTACGTTCGAGTTGATCGCGCGATCGATCATCTTGCGCAGAACGTTCTCGTTCTCTGCCTTGGGGCCGAGGAACCAGGCCGCTGGCGTGCCGATGGAGGTCGGATGGTCGAGGCTCAGCTTGTCGGGATGGCGTCGGCGGAAGGCGTCGATCGACTTGTGCAGGTCGTGGCAGCGATGTCTGTCGGTCAGGTTCTTCCCCTTTTTCTACCCGCCTTAGATCGAGCGGCTCGTCTTATCCGTCGCCTTGATTGTGGATCCGCGGTGTCTTCAACGGCCCGGACGGCACGAAGCCGAGCATCGTGCCGTAGAAGGACAGTTCCTCCTCCAGCGCGCCGATGATGGTCGACGCCTTGCGAAAGCCGTGGCTCTCGCCCTCGTAGAATTCGTAGGCGTGCGGACGCTTGCGGCTGTTCAATTCGTTGATCAGCACATGGGCCTGATCCGGCGGCACCACCGGATCCTCAGTGCCTCGGAACAGGATGATGGGACAGTCGATGCGATCGGCGTGGAACAGGGGCGAGCGGTCGCGGAACAGTTTCGCGGCGGCGGGGTAGGGGCCGAGCAGGAGTTCAGCGTAATGCGCCTCAAGTTTGTCGGTGACGCGCGCGATCATCTCGAGGTTCGAGATGCCGTAATAGCTCGCCGCCGCGCTCAAAAGGTCGGTGAAGGTCGCGAGCGCAAGCGTCGTGTACCCGCCGGATGATCCGCCGCGCGACACCACCCGATGCGGATCGGCCAAGCCCTCCGCGACCAACGCACCGACGGCCGCCACGCAGTCCTCCACGTCGACCTGACCCCAGCCCCCGTAGATCGCGCGGCGGAACGCGCGCCCGAAGCCCGAGCTGCCCCGGTAGTTCACGTCGACGACGGCGAAACCGCGCGATGTGAAGAATGGGATGGTCAGGTCCAAGGCAGATCGCGCGGCCGCCGTGGGACCGCCATGGATCATCACGATCAGCGGCGGCCGCTCATCGCGTGGCGCGACGAAGCGCGGGTTTTGCGGTGCGTAGTGAAACGCATGCGCTTCGTCCGCGCCGGTGGGTCCGGTCGGAAACGTCATGGCCCGTGGCGCCGCGATGCATGCCGCGACATCCGCGTTCAAGGGCAGTCGTGTCGTGCGGATCAGCTCGATCGTGCCGGTGGCAAGGTCCATGCGCCGGATACCGGGCGGATCGGTGAAAGACGCACCGACAAAAACCGCCGCACCATCGCTGACGCAAAGATGCTCGATGGAGGTGAACGGCGTGTCCATGACGGTGATGGGCCCGGTTGCGGTGTCGACACGCACAAGCGAGGAGGTGCCGTTTCGATTTGGCGCCGCGAGGATCTCCTCGTCCGATACGAAGCCATAGGATGCGCCGCCCAGGCGCCAGGCCGGCGGCGCGAGCTCCGCGGTCTCGCGGGTGATCGGCGAAAGCGTCCCGTTCACACAGCGGCAGATGTTGTTCCATCGATCACCATCGATCGCGACCTTGTCCGACACCGCATGAAGCACGCCGCCCGGGGACCAAAGCGGCTGGACCACCGCCTCGGAGAACCGCATCGCTTCCTTCAGGATCGGGTTGGTTCCGGCATCCTCGCTTTCCGCCGGCGAACCGGCGACTTTTCGAACGTCATGCAAAGCGCCTGAGGGGTCGCGATCTCGGCCATCCTTAACTCGGTCCCCTCCCACGGCATCGAGGGATAATTCCAGGTGATCCATGCCAGTTGCCGCCCGTCCGGCGACAGGCGCGGCATAGAAGTCGCCGCCTTCGGCCAGCACACGGGGAGGGCGTTCGCCAGCCAGATCCAGAGCAACGGGCGTCTGGGTCGGTTGTCCACGCGTTATGACGCCCGCCTCTTCCATCACCGCATAGACCACCGCGCGGGCGGCATCGATTTCAAAGTCGGCATAGGTCGCGTCGGCAAGCGGGGTGATCGGAACCGGAAGCTTGCCCGGGTCTTGCCGGTGAACCCGCTGATCACGCGTCTTCGGAAGTGCTGCCGCGGCATACTGGGTGAAGACCAGCATGCCGTCCCGCACCCCCATCGCGCCGCCGCCATACGAATTGACGATGCTGCGGGCGTCATACCAACGCGGCAGAACGTCGACGACGCCAGCGTTGCGCGTCCAGCGCATGACCGCGCTACGCCCGCCCTCCTGCGGTCTGGCCTCGGTCCAGACGATGGAGTCCCCGTCGAGCTTGATCTGCTCGATCTTCAACGTGCCTTCGGCGAGATCGGCAGGCGCGATGGGCGACTCCCATGCGCCGAAAGGTTTCGTCTCGCGCGCGTCGCTCATTGGCTGTCGTCCAATCTCGGGGTGATCCGCAGAACGATAAGCAAAAGGTGATGTAAGGTAAGATTGTGTTGAAGATGCGGGCATCCTACAAAGCGTCGAACGGGCACTGCGACGCCGGCGTCGGTACCGATGCGAACCGCACCAAGGTCAAATCCAGCGCTATGACCCTGCTTGTGGCGTCCTTGGCAGGCACATGTGCGAAGCGAGGCTCCGAAAGCGGGCAGTCCTGCGGGTGCGTGATCTGCTGCGCCGAACCGGCAAACTTTCCACGCTTTGCAGCGAAAGGGGCAAGCGCCGCTACTCACCGAGGCGGCTTCGATCTCGTCGTGGGGCCTGAAGGGGCGACGCATGGGCCAGCGTTGAACCGCTCAAACCTCCTGCGTCGTCTGAAATTGCGACCCTTCGACGAGCATTTCGTGCAAAAGTCCGGTCAGTCGCGCGCGAGACGCAGGACCCCGGCGGGTTCGATCTCGTGTTCTCCGAAGCGGCGCGGTGCGCTTGCGTAGTTGAAGACAAACCGCTCCGCACCGGTATCGCGCAGACGTACCCCTTCGGGCAAATCGTGCACCTCCAGCCCCGCCTCTTCGGCGAGGGAGCGAAGGATGCGCGACGCAGCCACCTCGTCGGGCCAGCCTGCAAGGTGCAGCCGGTTTCCATTGCGGATCAGAATCGGGAGGGGTGAGCTTTCTTCCGTCCGCTCAACGATCTCCGCATCGGTCTCCAAATGCTCCAGCCAGAGCGTCACGTGGCCGCCGCCCTTGAGAGGGCGGGGCGCGTCGGGCGGAAGGGTCTCCTGCAATACCGAGGTCGCCGGAAGGTCCGGCAGATCGGGCCCCAGAGGGACGCGGGTCGCCATCTCGGCATCCTTGAGATCGGTGCGTGGCCCGGTGAGGACCAATCCCTCCGCCGCCGCGATTGCCGCACGCAGCGGGTCGGACAATCGCGCCACCGCGGGAACAAGGGTCAGGGCATAGCCTTCGAGCGCGGCCGTATCCGGTGGCAGGATATCGATGCTCAGGCCTAGCTGCCGCAGCGTGCGGTAGAGGCGGAAGCACAGGTCGAAATGGTCGAAGCCGGCCCCTTGCGGCTGTATCTCCCACGCCCATTGAGATGCGTAATCGAAGACCATCGCGACCGGCACCTGGGCCGCGGCGGCGTCCGGTGCGTCGGCCAGCTCCTGCGCGACTTGCCTTGCCTCGGCAAATCCCGGCGCTTCGGTAGAGTCGGGGCGCAGAAGGCCGGCATGCTGCTGCTCCTGCGCGCGGGGGAATTGCCGCCAGCGGAACCAGCATACCGCTTCGGCGCCGTGGGCGAACGCTTCCCAAGACCAAAGCCGCACCATACCGGGCTGGGGCGCAGGGTTCCACGGCGCCCAGTTCACCGGACCGGGCTGCTGCTCCATGACCCACCAGCGCCCGCGGCCGACGGCGCGGTAGAGGTCGTGGTGGAATGCCTGAAAGTCGGGATCGCCCTGCCGGAGATAGGCGGTCTTGTCGCCGCCGGGCACGCGGTCCAGCAGGAAGCCCATCGGATAGCTGTCCCAGGTCGCGATCTCCATCTGGCGACCGGTCGCGAAATGGTCGAACTCGGTCACGCGGCCCATGTAATTGTGCGAGATCGGCGCGTCCGAATGTTCACGGATGGCGTCCACCTGTGCCGCGTTCCAGCGCACGACCATGTCCGAGGCGAAGCGGCGGAAAGCCATGGAATGGGCCGGGTTCGGCTCCGTCACGGTGAGATTGGGCAGGTCGATCTGCCTGAAATCCTCGTATGCCATCGACCAGAACTCGTTGCCCCACGCGTCATTGAGCGCGGCCATATCGCCGTAGCGGTCACGCAGCCAATCGCGAAACGCGTCGCGTGCGACGGGCGACCAGCTCAGCACCGTGTCGTGGCAACCGTATTCATTATCCGTCTGCCACGCCGCAACGCGGTCGCCGTAACGCGCCGACAGAAGACGGGCCATGTTGGCGGAAGCCTCGCGATAACCCGCATGCGCGAAGCAATAATGCCGCCGCGATCCAAAGCGACGCGGCCGCCCCTCGGCGTCATGAGCCAGCATGTCCGGAAAGCGGTCCAGCATCCAGCGCGGCGGCGTGGCCGAAGGCGTGCCCAACACGACCGACAGCCCCGCGCCGTTCAACGTATCGATCGCGCGGTCGAGCCAGTCCCAGCGATAGTCGCCGGGCCGCGGCTCCAGCTTGGACCAGGCGAATTCGCCGATCCGGACCCAGGTAAGGCCCAGTTCGGCCATGCGGCGTGCATCCTCGGCCCAGACGTCTTCGGGCCAATGTTCGGGGTAATAGCAGGTGCCGATCGTGCGTTTCACAGGATGATCCGGGTTTCGGGTTTACCCCGTGCGGGGACGTCGGCGACCCAGGTGCATCCCGCGCCGGGCTCGGCGGGCTCGCGGCCTTGCAGGGCGGTGGTGACAAAGAGTTGCCGCAGGTCCGGGCCGCCGAATGCGGGGCAGGTGACATGCGCCGCGTCGATTTCGACGGCTGCGCGGAACCGGCCGTCGGGTCCATGGCAGGCGACGCGCCAGGCGCCCCATTCCGCGACCCAGACATTGCCGTCGGTGTCGCAGACCGCGCCGTCGGGGGCGAGGCCGGCGATGGACAGGTCCACGAAAAGCTCCGCCCGCCCGGAGGGCCAGCCGGCCCGGTCGATATGTTGTTTCCAGATAGCGCCCCGCGCGGTGTCGGCGAAATAGGCCGTGTCGCCGCCGGGCGCGAAGCAGATGGCGTTCGGTATCGTGATATCCTCGAAAAGCTTGCGCAGTTCCCCACGGAAGTAGCGATAGATCGCGCCCGCGCCGGGCTCTGCCTCGCGGCCCATCGTGCCGATCCAGAAGCCACCCAGCGGATCGGCCCGTCCGTCATTCGACCGATTGCCCGGCTTGTCGGCCTCGAGATCGAGGATCCGGGTCCGGTCGCCGGTATCGATATCGAACTGCCACAGCGCCGAAGCTCCGGCCACCATCAGCGTGTCGTGATCGATCCAGCCCAATGCGCTGATCGACTCGTCCCATTTCCATTCCAGTGGTCTGGACGCATCCACGCTCAGCAGCCGCTTGCCCGTGATGTCGCACCAGAAGAATTGCGCCCGGTCCGGATGCCAGAACGGCCCTTCGCCCAGCGTGCAGCGGCGTTCGTCGTGGATGCGTGCGCGGATCATGCCATTCTCTCTCCGGTCGTGGCAGCGTCATAGGCCGCGACGGCGGCATGGGCGTGGCGGGAGATGTCGGCGGCCGAGAAGCCGGGGCGGTAGAGTGCGGTGCCAAGCCCGAAACCGTCCGCGCCAGCCGCCAGCCACGCGCCGAAATTCTCCGGCCCGGCACCGCCCACGGCATAGATCCGCGTGCCGCCCGGCAAGATGGCCCGCATCGCACGGAGGCCCGACGGTCCGGCCATGGATGCGGGGAAGAGCTTGAGCCCCGTCGCGCCAGCCTGAAGCGCAAAGAAGGCTTCGGAAGGCGTGAAGAAGCCGGGCCAGCTTTCGAGTCCCAGCGAGGTGGTCCGGCCGATCACCTCCGGATCCGTGTTCGGCGAGACGACCAATCGGCCACCAGCCTCGGCGACCGATTCCACTTCGGCGGGCGACAGGACCGTGCCCGCCCCGATGGTTGCCTCGTGGCCATGCGCCACGGCCATGGCGGCGATGGAGCGCAACGGCTCCGGTGAGTTCAGGGGGACTTCGATTGTTGTTATTCCTGCGGCGATGAGGGCTTTGCAGGCGGGGAGGGCTTCGTCGGGGGGGATGCCGCGCAGGATGGCGATCAGGGGGCGGGGTGCGGGGGTCATGGCAGGTCCTTTGCGGTCTTGAGGCCGGCGAGTGTCATCTCGGCGGCGGAAAGGATGC
>NZ_CYPR01000037.1 GCF_001408515.1 Jannaschia seosinensis
AGAAGATGCGCCACGGCGGGGTGGTGCGCGATGCTGCCGTGCTCTCGGCAATCGGCATCGGCCCGGACGAGCGGCGGCGTGTTCTGGGCGTTTCCGTGGCCCTGTCCGAGGCCGAGGTCCACTGGCGGGGCTTCTTGGAGAGCCTGGTCGCCCGCGGCCTGCGCGGCGTCGAGTTCATCGTTTCGGATGACCACTCAGGGCTGCGTGCTGCCCGGCGGGCTGTTCTTGGCGGCGCCATGTGGCAGCGCTGCCAGTTCCATCTCGCGCGCAACGCCATTCATCACGCTCCGAACGTCGAGATCCGCAAGCGCATCGGAGCCGAGCTGCGCACCGTGTGGAATGCCAGCACGCTCGCCAAGGCAGAAACGGCCTTGGCAGAGATCGTCGCCAGCTATCGCACCTCTGCGCCGAAGCTGGCCGCATGGCTGGAGGAAAACGCGCCCGAGGGGCTCGCGGTCTTCACGCTGCCCGAGCACCATCGCCGCCGGCTGCGCACTTCAAACCCGATGGAGCGATCCGTCCAGCACGAGCTCAAGCGGCGCACCGTAAAGGTCAGGGTCTTTCCCAGCGACGACGCTCTGCTGCGACTGGTCAGCGCCGTCCTCGTAGAGATCGACGAGAAATGGGCCTCCGAGACCAAGGCCTACATCAAATGGGAATGCCAGGATGCATGACCCGCTCTCAGCAGAATTTCCAGACCGCAGGTTGCTCTATCTCACGGCGGCGACCGCGCTTACGTGCCAACATCTTCCAAGGCCTGCCCGCCTTCAGCCCGGAAGAGGAGCAGCAGCCGCACTTCTTCCCGTGGGACGAGGCGCGTACGATCCCGTTGATCGAAAACTTCGAGGTGGAGGTCGAGCGGATCGTCACCTTCCGCCCCTTCGCCCATCACCTGAAGCAGCCCGACTGCGCCACGTATGTCCTCTGGGGCGAGGGAGACGAAGCGCACATGACCAACCTGCAGACGGCGCGGCAGGCGTCCGGACCGTTCGAGGTGCCGGCATTCAGCCCCGATTACGACCACGTCATGACCCTGAAATCCGCTCCCAACTGGCTTGATGCGCCCTTGCTCGAGGCGGGCGTTCCCGTCTCGGTACCATCGATCCGGCTGAACGACCCCGAGACCGGCAGGCCCACCATTCCGGTCGGCGTGCCGATCGAGGAAGGAACGAAGCTGACTGTCCTCTATCGCGGTGTGGGCGACCCCCGGATTGTGGTGGCCGGACGAAGCCCCCTCGCGGGCACGGCGGTCTGCAACAGCGAAGGCATGGACGCGAGCAGCGAGAAAGATGCCCTCGTGATGAGCGGCACGCCGGAGGAGTTGATGCGGTGAATATTTTACCCGGGCCGAAAGAATTTACCCGCGAGAACGGCAATGAAGAACTCTGGTATCAGGTTTTTCGGCTGGAGCACCCGGTGCTGGCGACCAAGCAGAAGCGCTTTTCGCTCCTGCCGGGGCGCGGGCGGTGCAAGATGTGCTACGCGCCGCTCACGGGGTCGGCGGTTGGCTGACGCGGCGGATAGGCCTTTTCCCGTCGGCCCGGAACCCGTTTTACTGTAACGCCTGCGACGGATTTCTACAGGCCTATCCGGGCGGCGCGGAAGTCGATCTGTCGATCATCTTCTGCGATCTGCGGGGGTCCGTCTCGATCTCGGCATCTATGTCGCCGAAGAAATTCAAGGAACTGATCACCTTCATGCGCGAGACGATCGTGCCCGTCCTCTGGCGGTCCGAGGGGTTCGTGTTGCAGTTTCAGGGCGACGCGGTCATCGCCGTCTGGCCCCCGGGCTTCAGCGGACCGGACTATGCCAAAAATGGCCGTCCGGGGCGGAATGGAGCTGCCGAAGGTGCTTTCCCAAGCGACGTTCGCGGGCCGCGACATTCCGGTGGGCATGGCGATGCACACGGGTCGGGCCTACCTCTCGACGGTCGTGTCGGTGACCGATGACATGCAGGAGGTCAGCGCCTTTGGGTTCGACGTGAACGTCGCCGCGCGCCTTGCCGCGGCCGCAGAGCCGGGGGAGGTCCTGATCAGCGAAGCCGCCATGCGGGCCGCCGACCGCGAGATCGACAATGCGGCCCTGCGATCCTTCGAACTCAAGGGCGTAGATGAACAGGTGCGGGCGGCATCCCTGCACCGATCATGAACAACCCGCGGCGCCCCTCCCGGACGTTCCGCCGGTTTCGCGCCGGGTAGAACCGATGCTGGTCGAAATGCTCGGGTGGCTGGCGGCAACCTTCACCTTTGGTGCCTATGCGATGAAGACGATGCTGCCCCTGCGCTGCTTCGCCATCGCCGCAAACGTCTTCTTCATCGCCTACAGCGCCATCTTGTGGATCTATCCCACGCTTGCGCTCCATATTCTGCTGCTGCCGTTCAACGTCCTGCGTCTTAATGACCTTCTACGCCAGAAGCGGGATGTGCACCGCGCGCGCGTCGCAACGGATTTCCCGCCCGGGCTGAAGGGATACCTGGAACCCATATCGCTCGCGCCCGATACTTACCTGTTTCGCAAGGGCGATCCGGCCGACAAGATTTACTTCGTCGAAAGCGGCTGTGTCCGCCTCGACGAGATCGACCGCAACGTCGAGGCAGGTCAAATCTTCGGGGAGTTGGCCTTCTTCAGCGAAAAGCGGTGCCGGACCCTTAGCGCCCGCAGCGTCGGCAGCGCCCGGATCCTCGCGATGGACGAAACCGATTTCATGGCGCTCTACTACCAGAACCCAGCCTTCGGCTTCTACGTGGTTCGCCTGATGGCGCACCGCCTTGTCCTCCAGGCGCCCTGACCGGGACTGCTTTCGGAAAGTCAGGTGGCATCGTCAGTCGATCAAGTTCAGTGGCGGCCCAGCTTCCCGGTTTCTCAGCAGGAGGATGGATTTGGTGGCTTCGGTAAACCCGGCGATCAGGGCGAGCTTGATTGCGAGTATACGCCTCAAAAGCCGGTGCAGCGGCGCAGCTTGCAAGACGAACGCGCGACCCGGCCCTTCCATCTCCACCGTCGCCGTCGCGGGTTCTCCGGTGAAGAAGGTGAGCTGGCCGATGATGGTTTCGTGGCACAGACCTGCCGTGTTTCCGTCGATCACCACCTTGGCCCGCCCTGAGGTCAGAAAAAGCAGGCGGTCAAGCGGGCGGCCCTCCTCGGCCAGCACCTCGCCTGCTTCAAGGTCGACCCAAGCGCCCCGTCTGAGGAACGTCCGAACGTATTGTCGCGGAAGATCGGGCAGAAACGAGTGAACCAAGGAGCGTTCTTCCTCACTGACCCGCAGCATGTGCGACACCACGAAAAGTCGCACAATTCCCGCGAGGCTGATCACGATGTAGAAGATCTGCATTGTCAGGACTGCCGGGTTGAAAGCCCCAAGCAGACTGATCGAGATACAGGAGGCGCCCGCAATCACCATGCTCGCATATGCATAACTCTGCCCACGCACGACCCCGAACTGCATCAGCGTGTAAGCGGACAGCTAACCCGCATAATTCATGAAGCTGCGGACTTGTGCTCCGTGGGATGGTTTCCCCGGTCTCGGTTTTCTTGCGCGCACCCGGTGTTTGCGTCCGGTTGGCATGCGGGCCGGTGACTTGGGTCTTGGGCGATACGGGTTGATATTTCGGGGTTTGTCGGGGCGCTTGCGTCAGGCTGTTTTCGGTGGGGCGAGGGCGTCGAAGAGAAGGAGGAGAAGTCCCTTTCGGGGACACGATGCCGGCAGGGTCACGATGATCCGGGTCTTCTTTTCGACGATGGTGGCGGCCAGTCTGACGAGATGCAGCCGCAGCGTGTCGAACTGGGCGCGGCGCCATGGTGGACGTTTTGGGCAAGCCGCGCGAAGCTTCCACCAAATCCAGTAGGCGCAGCCGTGCAGCATCAGACGCATCTGATTGGCGTTGGCTTTCGAGCACGACGTCCGGTCTGCTGCGAGGTGGGCCTTCCACGCCTTGATGTGTTTCTCGGCTTGGCCGCGAGCGGAATAGAGCTTCTCGTAAAGATGCTTGCCGCGGCCGCCCTCGAGATTGGTGACGATGTAGCGGGT
>NZ_CYPR01000038.1 GCF_001408515.1 Jannaschia seosinensis
CGTTCAGCCGACCCCGGGTCAGCAATGACAATCCGTTCTCCGAGGCCCTGTTCCGGACCTGCAAATATACGCCCGGTTGGCCAACCCGCGGCTTCGCGACGATCGAGGAGGCGCAGATCTGGGTCCAGACCTTCGTCACCTGGTACAACACCGAGCATCGGCACAGCGCCATCCGCTTCGTGACACCCGACCAGCGCCATCGTGGCGAGGAAAAGGCGCTGCTGGCAGAGCGCCACCGCGTCTACCAGATGGCCCGCGCCGTACACCCGGAACGCTGGTCAGGTCAGACCCGCGACTGGCAGCCCATCGGCTCGGCCTGGCTTAACCCCGAGCGACCCGATGCCGGGCGCAGAGGCCATGGGGCTGCCGACGCGCTCCCTCATGAAGCTGGCGGCGGCGGCCCCATGGCCGGCCCAGCCGAGAACGCAGCGTGAAAACGAGTGCAGGCGACAACTACCTTGACGAACACCGTTCACAAACTGGTTCACATCGGCCGCTGAGCGGACGGCGTGACCCGGGCCGAAGATGGGGTCTTCACCTCGTTCGCAGGAACGGGATCTTCTACTTTCGCCGACGCTGGCCTAAGGCGCTTCGTGTCGTCGGGGCACCCGAATTTCTGTCCGTCTCGCTTCGCACCCACATTCTCGCCGACGCGGTAAAGCGGTCTGCCGACCTGCTTGCCGCCATCGAGGCGGGAGAGCGGAAGATGATTGTGGAACTGGCTGACGCACCGGGCAATGAATGGCGGACTAAGGCGCTGATCCGTGAGCACGTGCGCGGGGCAATCTCCAGCATGATGGCGCGCCTGGAGGCGCCGTTCGACCCGCAGGAGAGCGAAGCCTATGTCGCGTCTCTGCGACAGCAGCAAGGAGCCGTGGGAACTGCCCTGCAAGCGCGGGATTGGAGTCATGCTTCCGATCTCGCGTCAGATACCGCCGATCTTGTTGGCCTGCCGCGCGAGGCTTTGGCAGATCCCGCGATCGCCGGGCGCATCCTGGTTAACACGCGTGAGCTGCTCAACGTGGCTTTGTCAGCTGCACACGACTGCGAAGTCCCGCTGCGCCTCGGGAAGGCCCTTCTCGAAGAAGTCGGTCTGAAGGCGGATTGCGCCTCTCTGAAACCACCGATGTCGCTCTCGGAAGCAGTCGAGAAAGAGTGCGAGGACGCTCCGGTCGACGTCGAAAAGAAATTCCGTGCTGTTGGATGTTACGGAGAACTGACCCAGCATTGTCACCGAGATCTGACCCGCCCGGTAGTTATGGTTGTTGGTTCATGATGGGGTCAATACTGCTGTCTCCTTCCGTTTCTTCTTCGCTGTCTCGGAGCTTGCCTTGAAGCGGTAGCTGTCGTTGCCGCTCTCCAGGATGTGGCAGCGATGGGTGAGGCGATCGAGCAGCGCGGTGGTCATCTTGGCATCACCGAAGACGCTCGCCCACTCGCTGAAGCTCAGGTTGGTGGTGATGACGACGCTGGTGCGCTCGTAGAGCTTGCTCAATAGGTGGAACAGCAGCGCGCCGCCCGAGGCGCTGAACGGCAGGTATCCCAGCTCGTCGAGGATCACCAATTCGGTCTTCACCAGCGCCTCGGCAATCTTGCCGGCCTTTCCCTGTGCCTTTTCCTGTTCCAGCGCATTTACCAGCTCGACGGTCGAGAAGAAGCGCACGCGTTTGCGGTGATGCTCGATGGCCTGGACGCCGAGGGCGGTCGCGACATGACTTTTCCCCGTGCCGCGTCCGCCGATCAGCACGACATTCTCGGCCGCATCCATGAACTCGCACCGATGGAGTTGACGCACGAGGGCTTCGTTGATCTCGCTGGCGGCGAAGTCGAAGCCGAACAGGTCCTTGTAGGCCGGGAAGCGCGCGGCCTTCATGTGATAGGAGATGGAGCGCACCTCGCGTTCAGCCATTTCAGCCTTGAGCAACTGCGACAGCATCGGCATCCAATCGTCGGGAAAACAGTCCCCCGGACTGTTTTCTGATCCTCCTCATACCTCGAACGCTGGGGCACCTTGTTCCATGAGGTCATGCACCGCCTGCGCCATGCCCGGCATTTTGAGGCTGCGCAGCATGATGACGATGGCGGCTCCGGCGGGATCATGACGCATGACGTGTTCCTCCCCGCAGTCCGTCGTAGCGTGCGACATTGGCCTCAGGTTCCTTCGTCAGAACGAGACTTGAAGGGGGCGTCACATCGAGCCGGTCGGTCGGTGTGCCATCCACCAGCCTGTGGAGCAGGTTCAGCACATGGGTCTTGGTCGGCACGCCCGCCTCCAGCGCCATTTCCACGGCGCACAGCACCGCCTGTTCATCGTGATGCAGGACCAGCGACAGGATCTCGACCATCTCGCGATCGCCGCCGGGCTTGCGCAGCATCTGATCCTGCAACTGGCGGAATGCCTCCGGCATCTCGACAAACGGGGCGCCGTTACGAAGCGCGCCCGGCTTGCGCTGAACCA